>DASPZU010000027.1:0-23326 GCA_035636095.1 Thermoanaerobaculia bacterium | reverse complement strand
TGAAAGGTCACAAACAGATGAAACGCCTGATCGACATTCTTGATCGAGCGATCGATGCTAAACAGTCGCTCGCGAACACGGCTTAAGCCACAATGGACAGGAATCGCCTCTCAGATTTCAACTGCCGAAGGGACATGCTCGCCCGCCGCACGAAAGGGGCTACAGCTCCGCCCCTTGGGTGCACGTCCTGGCGCACGAAATCCGCTCGATCGGACCCCCGGCGCCTTTGCTTATCAAGTAGTGACTAGGAAGGCCGAGATACCACCCTTCCGTGCCGCGAAAAGGAAAAAATTCAGCTGGCCCGGCGGCTTGCCACCGACTTCACTGCAAATCCTTCACTAGTCTTCTGTAATCGGCCGACTCACGCAGCAGGTGCGGACCAACCGCCAACAGCGCATCGATTTGCTCGTTCGTAAGCGAGAAGCTCGTGGGCAGCGAGTCGAAGAACTTGCGCTCCGCGGGAGACAGAGAAGCGAACGTGATGTTCGCGCGGTAGAAGGTAATCGGCGCTAGGTCGCCGGGTGGAATGTTGCCCTGCGGACAAAGTTCCTTGCACTGCTGCAGCATCAGCGCCTCTTTGTTCCAGTTCTCGATTCTGGTTCGGAGCAGCTCAACCGTGTCGAAGGAGTAGTTCGCCATCGGAGCGTTGCTGATCGTGCTGAGCGTCTGGAAAAGGTTCGGCAGGCTTTCGGTGCGATCGAGTTGCACATCACCAGCCTTCTCTGCATCAACCACGATCACCGCCACGCGCTTTACTTTGCCGCGATTCATGAGACGGAGCACGGAAAAACCAGGATCCAAGGATGACAACGCCCAGATCGGTCCGCGGAGGCCGATGTTGTCGGCGATGCCGCCGTCCATAAGCTGGAGAAACTGCCGCTTTGGATTGGCATAGGAGCGGACCTCCAGCGCGGTGCGGAAGCGCGACGGATTGATGAACTGATCCTCCATCGCTGTCGCGATCCATTTTGGTTCTTCGTATCCGCAGGGCGAATGCCACGTTGAACCCTCAGCAGGGGCTGTGGAGCTGGGCTTCTCAACAGCGTAGTTCCGAAGAGTGATCGGCGTGAGAAGAATCGGGAACGCGGACGATGCTGCGACCGCACGCGCGACCTTCATTGGCTGCAGATCAGAACAGATCGGATCGAACTGCTCCTGCGTAAATTCGAAACGGGCTCCAAGATCCATCTCCGTCGCGTTGAGGATGATGTAGGGGCGACGACCACGAGCCATGAGGTCGGCGAAGCTCTTCCCTTCGAATATATGACTGTCGTAATACTCAGTCGCCAGATCGATGCGGCTGAATCGCGGAGAAAGGAGCCGCGGCCAGTTGCGCGGATTAAGCGCAGCCCGCTTGAGATCGCCTTGAACGTCGTGCCGGAGGAAGTCCCGCTCAAACGAGGCAATTGGCATCTGACCAGCGAATGCGTATGCGGTAGAGGTGAAGCTCCCACCTGAGACCGATGAGATGACGTCAACCTCGTCGAGGAGCGTCTTCGTACCGCCATGGATCTTTGTTGCCGCCAGCTCCTGGAGAACGCCGTATGCGAGCGCCGCTGCGCGCGTCCCGCCACCAGAGAATGTGAGTATGAGAAACGTCTCGTCCTCGTTCGCAGCCGCCTGATATTTCGAAAAGCGGTACCCGTAGGTCTTGTCGTAGTGCTGCAGCGGCTGATTCGGAATGTAGGTCGCGCACCCGATGACTAGGAGAAACGCGGCGGCGACGGACCGTCTACGCATCCTTCTCGAACTCGATGATCATCGGCTTGATTGCGGTTGTCCCCGTGACCTGCGGCCGCCGCCACTTCGGACGGTAGTCGCGAGGATCGCCGAGGTTGATCGTATGCGTGCCTTCCTCCACGCGCAGGCGCTCGCCCGTATTGCCGTTTTCCTCGTCGTCGATATAGACAGTCCGCTTGTTCGGATACTGAACGATGATGTACTCCATTGATGAAGGTGTGACGCCAGCGGGCAATCCCCTACCCGTGTCGTACTCCACCGAGAATCATCGCTCTGCACCCGTGCCGCTTTCGCCGCAGCTCGGCGAGAACGCAATGACCAACTGCTAAATCGATATGGCACCACATGGTTCATTCGAACTGAATTGATGCCATTAGGAATCGACGCTCTGAACCAAGGTGGGACGAAAACACGGTGCGCAAATGACAAAAAAGTTTTTCGGCCTTGCCTGCCCGTGAGAAGGTCAAGAGACTGCTGCGAGAAGTAGCCGACCCTCTTTAATCGCGAGGGCGGGTCTTCCAGATAAACCCTTGCAAGTCGATCATGTCGCCTGGTCGCAGATCCTCGATCGCTTCTTTTAGAAACGCGCTGAACGCCAGGAGTGTCTCGTAAGTTCGCCAGTTCAAATCCTGCCGGTAGTTGAGCTCGAAGCCACACGCTTCAGCGGCCGCTTTGGTGGCTTCGGGTTTGAGGAACATTTGCGTTTCCAGCTCGGCAAGAAAACGAAAGTACGTTGCGATCGTCCACTTCGCCGCACCTACGATTTCCAACATCTTCGAGAAGCGCTCGAATCGATCCTGAGAACTGCTCGAACCGTAGAGCAGATCGGCGAGGGCTCGAGAGAACTGAGCAGCGCCTTCGCCCGTGATGCCGTCACGCAGAGCCATCTGTTCGTTAGGAAAAACGAGATTCGTCCTGCTGATTACGGCAAGCGCCCTTCTGCAGACCTCGGCGTGGTCGCCCGCGCGCAGCAGCAGATTCAGCTCTTCTGAAGACAGCGTTCGCTTCAGAAGCTCGCTCGCGGCGAATTTGTAGGCACGTTCAAATTTCACATATCTGGGATCTTCGAAGCCGCCAGGGAATTGGCGCAGGAAACTTTCTTTCAGTTGGACAATCGTTCGAGTCTTTGCTCCGGACCGAAGACGATTCTCGAGAAGAGGATGGGAGGATTCAGCACCCGTGAGGCGTACGAGCGCCACGTTCTTCAAAAGTTTCTGGCCTGTCAGAGCGAAGTAGATCGTGAATTTCGATCCGCCCGAAACGGCGAGGATCTCTCCCGGCCCCCATTCTGGACGCGCAGGATGTCCGACTCGATCGCCAACAGCGAACGTCATGAATCCCTCCTATGTTCTGGCTAATCTGTACCTGTGCACGGCGTGCGCCGACTTCTGGCTCGCGCCCCCTACTACCCTGGATACATCCGCTCGAACTCCGGATCGTCGCGCAACAGCGCAAGATCCGGATCGCGCCTCGTCCACTCGGCATCGCGGAAGCCCGCGTCATACGCCCTGCGCAGCGCGCTTAGCGCCTCGTCTTTTCTGTTCAGGCCGCAGAAGGTGCAGGCGACGTTGTACATGACCAGCGCGTCGTTCGGACGAAGCGCCATCGCCATGTTGGCTTCCTGCATGGCATCATCGGGGCGATTCATCGACGCGTAGTCGCCGGCCAGCAGCACCCGCGCCCGCGCGTCCTCCGGCACCTTGCTCAACTGCGCCTCCAGCACCTGGACCCTCTGCTGCCGCGCATTGTCGACATTCTTGCCGAGCGCGCCGAGCGCGTTCACGTACGGGATGTAGATGTTGTAGTTGTCGCCCGAATGCGCGATGGCCTCCTCCGCCATGTCGAGGATTTCCTGATAGCGGCCGGCCGCAAACAACGCCCGACCGAGAAGGTAGTACGCGGTCTCGGCGTCGGGCTTCTTGGCAACCGCCCGCCGCGCACGCCGCTCCGACTCCTGGTACTGCTCCTTCATGTACAGCACCCACGCCTCGGCCACCAGCACCTCGGCGTCGTCCCTTCCCAGCGCGCTGGCGCGCTCGCTGGCCGCCGTGGCGCGTTCGACCCACTTCGCCTCGCGTTCGAACAGGTTGTGATACTGCGCGCAGGAGTTCGCGATGGCGGCGTACGCCAGCGCGAACTTCGGATCGAGCGCCACCGCGTTCTCGAACATCTGCAGCGCGAACTCGAGGTCCTGCCGCGTCAGCCGCCGCGCGTAACTGCGTCCGCGCAGATAGAGGTCGTACGCCTGCAGGTTCTCAGTCGGCTTGACGGCCAGCTCTTCCTGCTCCTGCGGCGTCAACGTGATCCTGAGCGCCTCGGCAATCCGGCGCGCGATCTCGTCCTGCACCTCGAAGACATCCTTCATCTCCCGGTCGTAACGCTCGGACCACAACGGGAAATCGGTATGCGTGTCGACGAGCTGCGCGTTGATCCGAAGCCGCGCTCCAGCGCGACGCAGGCTGCCCGTCAATACGTACGCGGCGTTGAGCTGCTGGCCGATCGCCGCCGGCGTGACCGTCTTGTCGCGATACGCGAGGACCGTGGCGCGAGAGAAAATCTGCAGTCCCTTGATCTTCGAAAGCTCGGTGACGATGTCTTCAGTGATGCCGTCGCGCAGATACTCATCCTCTTTGACGCCGCTCAGGTTTTCGAAATAGAGCACGGCGATCGACTTCAGCGTCGCGGCCGCTTTGCGCGCTTCACTCGAGTCCGAGCCGCGGCGGCTGCCCGAATCGACATCGCGCTTGAGGCGCAGGAGGTCGGTCTTCAGATCGGTCGCGCTTTGATAGCGTAGCGTTCGATCCTTCTCCAGCGCCTTGCCGAGGATGCGGGTGAGCTCGGGAGGAAGGGCGGAATTGAGCTGATGGGCCGGAGCCGGATCGTGGTTGAGGATGTTGTCGAAGATGACGGCCGAGGTATCGCCCTGGAAAGGAAGCGCAGCGGTTCCCATCTGATACAGGACGGTGCCGAGGGAGAAGATGTCGGTGCGGGCGTCGGTGAGTTGTCCGCGGGCCTGCTCCGGCGACATGTACGCGACGGTGCCGATCGCGGTGCCTGCCTTCGTGAGGTCCTCGCGCATCGCGGTCGGGCCTTCTGAAACATGGCTGGTTCCGCGCTCGATCTTGGCGAGACCGAAGTCGAGGATCTTGGCCTGGCCACGCGCGTTGATGAAGATGTTCGCCGGCTTGACGTCACGGTGAACGATTCCCTTCGCGTGCGCCGACTCGAGCGCGTCCGCGACCTGAATGCCGACGTCGAGCAGGCGCGCGATCTCGAACGGGCCGCGGCGGATCCGCTCCGCGAGCGTCTCCCCTTCCAGCAACTCCATGGCGATGAAGTGCTGCCCCTCGAATTGATCGATCGCGTACACGGTGCAGATGGCCGGATGGTTGAGCGCGGAGGCGGCGCGCGCTTCCCGCTGAAAGCGCTCCAGGAGCATCGCGTCCTGCGCCATCTCGGCGGCGAGAAACTTGAGAGCGACGTTGCGTCCGAGGGTCGTGTCTTCGGCTTCGTAGACCACACCCATCCCGCCGCTGCCGAGCTTCGACTTCACTCGGTAGTGGGAAAGGGTTCTGCCGATGATTGTGGACAGGGCGACGATGTTAATGGAGCGAGGAAGAAGCGGCAAGCGATGACGGTTCAGGTAGCGACGCGGACGCCCTTGATGAGCAACCAGAAGCCGACGATCACTTCGAATGCGCCGACCGGTATGTACATCAGGTCCATGAAGGGTGCGCGGACGGCACCGACCAGTTGCAGCGGGAGTGTCACTACGATAAGCGCCGAGCCGGCGACGCCCAGCCACGCAAGCCAGACGGGGATGCTTCGCGCACGGAGGAAGAGGTAGGCGAAGAGCGTGCTGCCCACGGCAAAGCAGAACGCACTGATGTTCATGCTCCAGCCGTCGTACTTCAACAGGAAGGCAGCGATCCCTTTTGCAGCCGCGGCGTCGGCGATACCTCCCGTCGCGATCCATAGCAGTCCCAGCGGAACAGCGGTCCCAATGGCGTTGATCACGCCCTCGCCGATGCGACACGACATCGCCAGGATCGCGAGCTCATGGTCCTCGTCGCGCGTAATCCCGTAGAGCGCCACCGCCAGCACGACGGCGTTCACAAACATGAGGAGCGTGAATACGACAATCACCCGCATCAGCGCCGCATGCTGGGCAATGTTCGCGAGCTTCGCGGCGACGTCCGCGCCGCCCGTCACCCGGTTGGACAGAACCATCATCGGGAAGGCGGTCGCGATGTAGAAGAGAAACATGAAGCCGGCGAGCCGCGCGTTCGTGGTGCGAGTCATTTGTGTCCCGACATTCTAAGCGTGCACCCCCGGCATCTCCCGCCCCGTCCACCCGACGATTTCTCGCCAAAATGAACCAGCTATACTCCGACCGTGACGTTCGATGCTTTCCCGGGGTACGCGCTCGTTCGCGAGGGTCTGCACGATCTCGAGGTGAAACGAGAAACCATCCCCGCGCTGCTTGTCCTGATCGGCGCGCCTCGACTGCGGAAACTCGGAATCGAGGTGCCGGCCTCGAATGTGATCGAGCCGGAACATCGACTTTACGCGACGCTGGCGGCCGAGGACTCCGACTCCGCGCATTCGAGGTACAACGCGCTGATCCGCGAGCTCGTCAGCTTCGAACGGGCCGCGGAATGCGCCGGCTAGTCGACATCCAACGGCTTCGCACTTTTCTCCAGGCGCTCGGGAAGGAAGCGCGAGGCGAAGCCCGCGTGTATCTGACCGGGGGCGCCAGCGCGGTGCTGCTCGAGTGGCGGCAGAGCACGATCGACGTCGACCTCAAGATCGAGCCCGAGCGGGATGAAGTCCTGCGCGCGATTCCGCAGTTGAAGGACCGCCTGGAGTTGAACGTCGAGCTGGCCTCGCCAGCAGATTTCATCCCCGAGCTGCCCGGATGGAGAGATCGCAGCCCGTTCATCGTGCGAGAAGGGAGTCTGTTTTTTCACCATTACGACTTCTACTCCCAGGCGCTCTCGAAGCTCGAGCGCCGGCACGCTCGCGACCTCGACGATGTCACACAGATGCACGCACACGGCCTGATCGAGCCGGCGCGACTCCGCGAGTCTTTCGCCGCCATCGAGCCGCAGTTGTATCGCTATCCTGCAATCGATCCGCGCGCGTTTCGCACGGCGGTCGACGAATGGGCGGCACGTCTCGGACGTTGATTCAAGCATGCACCCCCCGGCGCCTCCCGCTTCTTGTCGGGATCGTCGCCTGAAAATTGGAATGCGCCTACAGATTGCGCAGCGTGCTTCAGCGCGGCGCCGAGGCGCACGGTCCCGTGGTCGGGCGGGAGGGCGCCGACCACCATTTTCAACAGCGTTCTCGATCTTCTCCCCGCCCCGATTGGCGCGAGGAGCATGGGCAATGTGGGGTCGGGGTCGGGCTTTGGCCCAACCCCACATTTGAAAATCAGCGCGCCACGCGCTCGACCTGCGGAATCAGTCTCTGATACGCAGTGGAGTACGTGCGGTACGCCTCCACGAATCTCTGTTGCACGAAGAGTTGATCGGCTTCCAGCGCGCTCTTCCGCGCCTCTTCCGTCTGCTCCACGGCGATGTTCAAGTCGAGCTGGGCGTTGATGGTTTCCCAGACCAGAGTCCGCACCTGCTCGAGCATTCCGCCCTTGCGCAGCGGGAGGTAATAGCTCGGGATCAGTTTCCCTTCCAGAAGATTCGTCTCCATGGTGACCGTGCCCATCATGGGAAGGATGGCCACACCGTCCTGTCCGCGGCCGGCCCGTGGCGCCGAACCATCGGACGTGCTGGAGGGACTGGGGTTGAGAATGGATCTCACGCCGAACCTGTACGGGAAGCCCGGCTGACCGGCGCAACTGCTGATCGACGACGAGCGCTGCCCTTCCGGTGTGTTGAGCAGCCGGTTGAGCTCGCAGGATACGAACCGCATGTCGGTGATGATGAGATCGCGATTGGTGTTGTCGTTGGCGATGATCTGGTTCCGGTTCGTATTGTCGTTACTGACGATGGTGTCGCGATTGGCGTTGTCGTTGCCGACGATCGTCTCGCGATTGGCATTGTCGTTGCCGATGATCGTGGCCCGATTGGAATTGGCGTTGCCGATGACTTGCGCTGCTTTGCTGTCGACCTCCTGAATGATCGCCGCTTCGCTTGTGCCGATGGCGTTGACGGTGGTGGTGGTGTTCTGAGCGCCGCTGGCGCTCACGCCTGCCAGGTCATCATGCAGGCGGTAGATGTTGCCGAAGGTTGCGTGGGCCTCCACTGAACCGACGTCCTTGTCGCAAGCATCCTGCAGATCGCGAGCGAATTGAATCCCTTCCACCGTTTCGTGCAGCGCGAAGGCGATGAGGCACAACGGAAGAGTCGTTCCTTCGCCCACGATCACCACGATGGAGTCGCATGCGGCCTGCCCGGCAATCGCCGCGAGCTCGGCAGCATCCTGGGCGATGACCTCAGCCTTCGTGGTATTGATATCAGTCGTGGACGATCCGCATACTGAGTCGTAGTTGGCAGGGGGAAGTGGAGTGTTGACGTCGTTCGGCGCGACCGGTTTCGTCTTCAGCGTCTGAAGCCTCAGCCGCCGCTCCGCGGCAGCCTGCTTGAGGTGCTCTACCGCGGAAGCCAACGCCGCATCGTCGACGTACGCCAGCCCGGCAGCCTGCTCCGGCGTGAAGGCCTCGAATCGCGCTTTCAAGTTGGCCATCCGCGCGGCGTATGCCGCGTTGGCGGGAACCAGGTCGGGCAAGGCGGTCAGCAGATCGATGATGTGCTGTCGCACCAGCTCTGGATCGCTCTTCGGCCACGCATCGGTGGCCGCCGGCTTCGCGCGCAGGCGAGCGGCGCCGGCAGTGGAGACGGCGATCATCAACACAAAGAGAAGCGTTAGGGAGCGAGAGATTCTCATGACACCTCCTCCAAAAGCGTTATTCGACGCCGGACGGAGAAGGACCCGATCCACGGCCGGCAGACGCAAGAGACGGAGCAACCCGCTCCGTCCTCCACCACGTGCCTGAAAGGATTAACGACAAGCGATTTGGATGGAGGGAAGTATATCAGGAACTCCGTCAGGCGACGCGCCTTCACAACTTTCGCCCCTCATCCGGCCTCCGGCCACCTTCTCCCCGCGGCGGGGAGAAGGGTCTCGACTGAGATCCCTCGCCCCGCGAGGCGGGGAGAGGGTGCCCGAAGGGCGGGTGAGGGGCCTACGCATGCACTCCTGGCGCTTCGCGGCCCGTGCGCTCCACGTACTCCACGTACGAGCCGCCGAATGTCATCGGGCGGTCGTGTTCCTCGCCGGCCAGCTCGAGGACGCGATTGGCAAGGCCGCGCAGGAAGGTTCGATCGTGCGACGAAAAGCATCGTTCCTTCGAAGTCGCGGAGGGCGTCGACGAGCATCTCCTTCGTCGCGAGGTCGAGATGGTTGGTCGGCTCGTCGAGCACCAGGAAGTTTGGTGGATCGAGGAGCATGCGAGCCATGATCAGGCGCGATTTCTCGCCGCCGGAGAGTGAGCGGATTTTCTTGTCGGGATCGTCGCCTGAGAATTGGAACGCGCCGAGCAAGTTGCGTAACGCGCCGATCGACTCCAGCGGAAAGTCCTTCTGCATCTGCTCCCACACCGTGAGATCGCGATCGAGTAGATCGAGCGACTCCTGCGAGAAGTAGCCGACCTTCAGCGCGGCGCCGAGGCGCACGGTGCCGGCGTCGGGCGGGAGGGCGCCGACGACCATCTTCAGCAGCGTCGATTTGCCGGCACCATTTTTTCCCATCACGCACCACCGTTCGCGCCGGCGCACGTGGAAATTGAAATCGTCGTAGATAACTTTCGATCCGAATCGCTTGTCGACGTGCTCCAGCATCGCGACGTCGTCCCCCGATCGCGGCGGATTTCGGAAGTCGAACTTCACGACCTTGCGCTTCCTCGGCGGCTCGATCTTCTCGATCTTCTCCAGCGCCTTGACGCGGCTCTGCACCTGCGCCGCCTTGGCCGCGTGCGCCGAGAAGCGCTCGATGAATCGCTGCTCCTTCGCCAGCTTCGCCTGCTGCCGCGCATACGCCGCTTCCTGATTGGCCTCACGCAGCTCGCGCTCGCGAACGTAGAAATCGTAATTCCCGGAGTAGGTGACGATCTCGCCGGCGTCGATCTCGACGATCCGCGTCACGATGCGATTCATGAAGTCGCGATCGTGCGAGGTCATGAAGATGGTCGAGGGCACGCTCTTCAGGAAACGCTCGAGCCAGACGATGCTTTCGATGTCGAGGTGATTGGTCGGCTCGTCGAGCAGCAGCACATCGAATTTGCCGAGGAGGATTTTCGCGATGGCGACGCGCATCTTCCAGCCGCCGGAGAGGGCGCCGACGTCGCCATCGACCTGCGCGTCCTCGAGCCCGAGTCCGTGCAGGACTTCGCGCGCACGCGCCTCGACCTCGTAGCCGCCGAGGTGCTGGTATTCCTCCTGGACGTGGCCGTAACGCTCGAGCGCTTCCGGCTCGTCGAGCCGCGACTCGAGCGCGATCAGCTCGTGATGCAGATCGCCGAGGCGTCCGCTGCCGGCGATCGATTCATCGAGGACGGAGCGGCCCGACATCTCCTCGACATCCTGGCGGAAGTACCCGATCGATATCTTCCTCGGCACCGAGATGGTCCCCTCCTCGGCCGACTCCTCGCCGACGATCATGCGGAAGAGCGTCGTCTTGCCGGAGCCGTTCGGGCCGACCAGGCCGACCTTCTCGCCGGGATTGAGCTGGAAGCTCGCGTCGACGAAGAGGACCTGCTTGCCGTGTTGCTTGCTGACGTTGGAGAAGGAGATCACCGGACGCTGAACGTCCACGTGGGGTAGAAAATTTGACCTGCGTTTATTTCCGAGGGATCCTCGGGGAGACGTGGCAGAGGAACTGTTCGACGTTCTGATGCGGCTTGATTCAAGGATGGCCTCGATCGAATCGAGGATGACCGGCCTTGAATCGAGAATGACGACCGGCTTCGACTTGGTCGATTCACGATTCGCGTTGCTCGAATCGAGTATGACAGCGGGGTTCGTATCGCTTCATTCACGGGTCAGCGCGCTCGAATCGACCGTTGCGCTGGATGCCAACCTTGTGGCATTCCGACGCGAGACGCTCTCGAATTTCGACGGTGTGTACAAAAACTTCGATCGTCTGGAGACGGAATATCAGGCCCTCACTGCCGCTGTGAAGCGAATTGAAGAGCAGCACGACAGTGAGAACTGACGATTGATCCACTACTCCGTTGTAGACGCGAGGCACGTCCGCGACTTTGTCATCTGGCTGAAGTTTGCAGACGGAAGCCAAGGAGGTGGATCTATCCCAGGAAATCTGGGGTCCCGTGTTCGAACCGTTGAAGGACCCATCGTACTTTCGGGAATTTCGCCTCGAATACGGAACGATCACCTGGCCGAACGGCGCTGACTTCGCGCCCGAATTTCTGTATGAGAAGGCGCACGTAGTCGCGTGACTTAGTAGAATCCCGCGCCATGCTTGCACTCCTCTTCGCCATTTCGACCTATCTCACTCCGCCCAGGGAAGTGATTGCCGCGTTCGATGCCAAGCCGCTGCCGGAGGCGATGCTCAGCCCGTCGCGGCAGGTGATGGCGCTCGCCTCGCGCAAGGCGCAGCCGACGATCGCCATGCTCTCGCAGCCGATGCTCCGCCTCGCCGGCGCGCGCATCAACCCGAAGACCTTCGGGCCGCATCGCACGCCGCTGATCTACGCCATCGCGCTCAAAAAAATCGCCGACGGCAGCGAAGTCGCCCTCACCGTCCCGCCTGACGCCAACCTCTCCAATCTCGAGTTCTCCCCCGACGGCTCCAAGCTCGCCTACACCAACACGACATCGAACGACATCGAGCTGTGGGTCTCGGGCAAGAAGGTCGCCGATCATCTGAATGCCACCGCCGGCGATCCGTGCGATTGGGTCAACAACGCGACGCTGGTTTGCAAGTTCGTTCCGGCAAACCGAGGAGCAGTTCCGGCGGAACCAAAAGTGCCGTCCGGCCCCAACGTCCAGGAGAACGAAGGCAAAACCGCGCAGGTCGCAACTTACGAAGACATGATCAAGACCGCGCACGACGAAGACACCTTCGAGTACTACTTCATAAGCCAGCTCGCGCTCGTCGACGCCGCTTCCGGCACCAAGACTCCCATCGCCAAGCCCGCCATCTTCACGGCCGTCACGCCCTCCCCTAACGGCGAATACATCCTCGCCACGAAGATCAAGCGCCCGTTCTCGCATCTCCTCCCGCTCAACGGTTTTCCGGAGGATGTCGAGGTCCTCGATCGGAAGGGAGCGGTCGTGAAGAAGCTCGCCGATCGGCCCAGCCGCGAAGGCGTCCCGCTGACCGGCGTCGAAACGGGACCACGAGGACATCGCTGGCGCGCCGATCAGCCCGCGACGGTGGTGTGGGCCGAGGCGCTCGATGGCGGGGATCTGAAAAACAAGGTGCCTTTCCGGGACAAGGTGATGATGCTCGGAGAACCTTTCACCACAGAGGGCACAGAGATCACAGAGACGGAGTGGCGCTTCACGAACATCGCGTATACCGAAAAAGGCGTCGGGCTGCTGAGTGAATTCGATCGGCCGACGCGCAAGGTGCGCACGTGGATCCTCGAGTCGGGCGCGGCGCCGAGGAAACTGTGGGAGCGGAAGCAGGACGCGGCGTACGACAATCCGGGAACACCGGTCACGCGGCGCATTCGCGGCGCGATCATTCAAAGCGGCGACTCCATCTATCTCATCGGTCAGGGCGCCTCGGCGGAAGGCGATCGTCCGTTCCTCGATCGATTGAATCTGAAGACGCTGCAGAGCGAGCGGCTCTTCCGCAGCGCCGCCGACGCCTACGAGATGCCGATCGCGCCGCTGACTGACGATGCCACGACGCTGCTGACGCGAAGGGAGACTCCGAAGGATCCGCCGAACTATTACGTGGGCGGGCGCGCGGTGACGGCGTTTGCGGATCCGCAGCCGCAGCTTCGCGGCGTGGAGCATCAGTACGTCACCTATCAGCGCAACGACGGCGTGAAGCTGTCGGCGACGCTCTATCTGCCGCCCGGCTACAAGAAGGGCGAGCGCGTGCCGGTCATCATGTGGGCCTATCCGCGCGAATTCGGCGACGTCGATTCCGCCAGCCAGGTCTCCGGCTCGCCCAACCGATTCACGATCGTGTCGGGCTACTCGCACATGTTCCTGCTGCTGTCGGGCTACGCCATCTTCGACAATCCGACCATGCCCATCGTCGGTCCCGGCGAGACGGCCAACGATCATTATGTGGAACAGCTCGTGGCGAGCGCCGAGGCGGCCATCGATAAGGTGGTGGAGATGGGGGTCGGCGATCGCGATCGCATCGGCGTCGGAGGTCACAGCTACGGCGCGTTCATGACCGCCAACCTGCTCGCCCATTCGCGTCTGTTCCGCGCCGGATTCGCGGAGAGCGGCGCGTACAACCGCTCGCTCACGCCGTTCGGATTCCAGAGCGAGCGCCGCACGTTCTGGGAAGTGCCCGACCTCTACGCCAGGATGTCGCCGTTCTGGTATGCCGACAAGATCAAGGATCCGATCCTGCTCATGCACGGCGAGGCCGACGACAACTCCGGCACCTTCCCGATCCAGTCCGAGCGCTTCTACATGGCGCTGAAGGGATACGGAGCGACAGTGCGCTACGTGACGCTGCCGAGCGAGGCGCACGGATACGCCGCGCGCGAGACGCTGCTGGACGTGCTGGCCGAGCGCATCAACTGGTTCGACAAGTACGTGAAGAACGCGCCGCCGCGGGCGGCCGCCGCACCGTAGGATCCACACGCGGTAGAAGAACTTGCCTCGGCGCGAATTCCGAGGGATCCTCGGATAAGGCATGGCGGAGTACGACGATCTCTTCAGGGTTCTGATGCGCTTTCACCGCGAGATCGTCGTTCCCGACATCGAGCGGATCGTCGGCGGAGTCGATACGAAGGTGGAGGCGCTGCGCGATGAGATGCTGACCAACTTCGATGCAGTTTACAAGCGGTTCGATCGTCTCGAGAGCGAGCATTACTCGCTCGCTGCCGGCGTAAACCGACTCGAAGGTCGCGTCGCCGGCCTCGACACACGCGTCGCCGGCCTCGATACGCGCGTCGCCAGCCTCGATACGCGCGTCGCGGGCCTCGATACGCGCGTCGCGGGCCTCGATACGCGCCTCGCTGCGGTCGAACTGAAGCTCCCATGAAAGCTGACGATCGCTTCCTCGCGCGGCAGTGGCTAAACGGCGGAAGCGCGCTTCCCCTGGTGCGCCAACTCCTCGACGATGACTGTCCCGACGAAGCGGCGGCGACCGCGCGAATGGCGCTGCGGATGCCCGACTGTCACGATCGCGACGCACTGGAGGCCACGCTGCTCGAATCCGCCAGCACACCGGAAGGCTGGCTGGCCGCGCTCGAAGCTTTCGCGAAAGCACCGAGCGAGACCGGATGGGAAGAGCTGATGCGATTCGTTCCCGAAGACGTTTTCTATCAGCGGCTGCGCAACACCGTCGCCATGCTGATGAAGCTTCATTGCGACGGCAACATTCTTTTCCGCTGCGCGACTCGTCTCGGAATCACATCGGATGTCTTCGACCTGGCCAGGAGTGGCACCGTCGATCCCGAAGTGATCGTGGAACGCGGCCAAGCGTCGCCGGCTCGCTCCATGTGGCTGGCACTCGCCGCCCAGGCCGCATTCACCCGCGGCGATCGGTGGAGCACGATTCGCTACCTGCGCGACGCGTGCTCCGATGAGGAAACGTGCTTTTTCGCCTGGGCGAGCATTTCGGAGATCCGTTTCGAAGCCGACGAGGCGCTCAACGAAGAACTCGATAAGGTCGGCGTACCACGGGTGTGACGGGTCCGTTTTATCGCGCGTGTTCCTGCAGAAACACCGCGACCTCGGCTTTCATGACTCGCCCCTCCGCGACGCCGGTGACGAGTGCGTAGAACTTCGATTCAACGGCGTCGATCTCGATTCCATTAAGTTCGAGAAATATCAGGGCCGCGGCAACGGCCGTGCGCTTGTTGCCGTCGAGAAACGGATGATTGCGGCAGATGTGAAAAAGATACGCAGCCGCCATTTCGAACAGGCTTTGATGAAGAAACTCGCCGCCGAACGTCGCCATCGGCATGCCGATGGCCGACTGGAGGAGACCGAGGTCGCGAACGCCGCCGGATCCGCCATGGCGCTCGATCTGGTCCTCGTGAAGGCTGAGGACCTCGTCGAGAGTCAGAAAGAGCGGATCCACTATTCGGAGAGCCGCTTGAACAGACCCGCGTACTTGCGATTGACCTTCTCGACCGCTTTACGAAACTTCCGCTCGCGAGCACGGTCGCGCACTGGCGTCACGACCAGCACATCGCCGTTGGTGGAGAGCTCGAGGGGGGTCTTCTCATCGATCCCGAGTTGCTCGAGGAGGGGCTTGTCGAGCACGAGCGCGAAGCTATTTCCGGTGCGCGTCAGGCGCTTGACCATGGTTCGTACAGTATAGCAGTATTGTACGTACGCTCGCCCCTCACTTCAGACTCTTCAGCAGTCCCTTCCACCGCGCCCACGATTCGTCGCGGGCCTTCTTGTTGGCCTCCGACGCGTCGGGGGCGTCGCCGGCGCGCATGAACCCGTGGCCGGCGCCCTCGTACGTGACGACGTCGTAGGTCTTGCCGGCGGCGCGCATCAGCTCCTGCGTCTTCGGAATGGTCGCGCCGATGCGCGCGTCGTTGCCGGCGTGGAAGCCGTACACCGGCGCCTTGATGGTGTCGACCGCATCCGGACCTGTTCCGTAAAAGACGAACGCGGCCGCCAGCGCCGGCCGGTTGGTCGCGAATCGGAATGATTGCCCGCCGCCCCAGCAGAATCCCGCCACGGCCACCTTGCCATTGGCCGCCGGAAGTTTCGCGACGTAATCGGCGGTGGCGTTGAGATCGGCCGTGATCTGATCGGGCGGCAGATCGCGGATGGCCTTGCCGATGGCGTTGTTGTCGGCAAACGGTCCCATCCCCGACAGCAGATCGGGCGCGATGGCGACGTACCCCGCCTCGGCCAATTCGTCGGCCAGGAGCTGCACCCAGTCGCTCATGCCGAAGATCTCGTGGATGACGACCACCGATGTGGCCTTGTCCTTCACTTCCGGATAGACCACGAAGGCGCTGACGTCGCGCGTCCCCGATTTGACCTTCACCCATTCGCGATGGCACGGCGAGGCGGCCAGGCGCTGCTTCGCCCAATCCTGTGCAAAGGCAGCGGTCGACAGAAGGAGCGCGATCGTGAAAAAGATTTTTTTCATGGCGCGATCCTATCCGTTTCGAGTCAACGATTCATGATCGTGATGAACGGCAGGTCGAACGCGCTGCCCGTGAAATCGCATCCGCATACCCACACGCCGACAGCATTCGGCCGCGAATCGAAATACATGTTGCCACGGGGATATGGATCGCCGGCCGGGCCCTGGAAAATGCCGCAAGCCGAAGTCGGGGTCAGACCGGTCGAGTTCAGAATGATCGCAAATTGATCTCCCGCCGCCAGAGCGACCGGCGTTGTCAACACGAATCTGCGGAATGTGGGAGGAGATGGATAAAAAATCGGAAGGCCTGCGCCGGGGATGATCTGCGTGTTCCTGACCACGCCGTTTGGTTTGCCCGCAGTGACGCCCTCGATGCTGAGAATCAAGTCTGCTCCGCCGTAGCACGCGATGGGCATGCGGACCTCGGCGAGCGTTCCGCTGACTCCCGCTGTTACCGTCTGGGCCAGCTTCTGCTGCGAGTTGCCGCCGATGAACAAGCCGCCGGCGGCCGTGTTCATCGCGGGCTGCTGCTGATCGACAGCATTGGTGTTCGCGCCGGTTCGCTGCATGTTCTTACGATAGACGAGCCAGTCCATCGGGCCGCTGCTGTACGTTCCGGTGCCCTTCCAGACGAAAATGCCCATCGCGCCCGCAACGACATCGACGTTGCCATCGAGGTCGACGTCCGCGAGCTGCGGTGATGTGCCGGCGTACCAGCTGATGATCTTCGGCCATCCGGTCACTTGCGTTGCATCGTTATGAAACGCGTAAACCTTGTTCACGAAGTAGGAACCGGCGGTATTCCAGTCCAGTCGGGCAACAATCTCGCGCGTCACGTTTCCCTCGATATCGCCGATCGCGGGAGACGCGACATAAAACTCATACCCCGTGAATGTCCCAACAGTTTGAGGCCATCCGGTCACCGGCGTCCCGTCTCCACGCCAAACGTGAATGGCATCATCGTTTGACTGAACGATGACCTCGAGAATTCCATCGCCATCGACATCGGCCAACACCGCCGACGACGGCACCATCACCAGCGACGCGACGGTCTTCGGCCAACCGGTGACCGCAATTCCTGTGTGATGCCAGACATACACCTTCTGATCGCGCGTGCCGACGACGATTTCGAGATTGCCGTCGCCATCGAGGTCGCCGAGCGCGGGCGAGCCGCTGACCTCCGCTCCGACGTTCTTCGGCCATCCCGGAAGAGCCGTTCCGTCGGCGTGCCAGGCGTAAACGTTTCCATCATTCGAACCCACGACCACCTCCGGAACGCCATCGTGATCGAGATCGGCAACCGCAGCGGAAGAGCGAACTTTGTCGGTGGTCGTGATGGGCCAGCCGGTCACCGCTGTTCCGTTGTCGTGCCACGCACAGACGCGATTGCCATCCGAGCCGACGATGATTTCGAGTTTCCCGTCGCCATCGAGGTCGGCGAGGGCCGGGGTCGCCCAGCTTCCTCCGGAACAAATTTGCGGCCATCCCGTGACGGTCGTTCCGTCCTGATGAAACGCGTAGACGTTCCCGGACCAGGAGTCAGCAATCACGATCTCGAGTGTGCCGTTGCCGTCGAGATCGCCGACCGCCGGCGCCGACAAGCCACCGCCGGCGTACTTCGGCCAGCCTGGCGCAAGGGTTCCGTCCTTGTGCCAGACGTACAGCATCCCGTCACTGCCGCGCGCTGCGATCTCCAGTCCTGGAAAAGCGGGGTCGAGATTGGCGATGGCCGGCGCTCCTCGGAAGCGGAGGTTCAGCGACTGCGGCCAGCCGCTCATCAGCGTTCGATCGATGACGACGCTGGTGGTCGTGACGGCGGTGACACCGGCGGTATCGGTCACGGTCAACCGGATGATGTAGAAGCCATCGGCGAGCGTCGAGATATTCAGGCTGCCGAGGGTTGCGCCGACGACCGGAGAGGTTCCACCGACGGTGAGCGTGATTCCGGTGGTCAGGAATGTCGTCGGTGCGCTCTCGGCGGCATAGTCGAGCACAAAACTCTGCAACGGCAGGGAGCTGCCGGCGGCGGAGCCGGTGATGGTGATGGAGGTTGTCGAGGCCTGAAAGAGGTTGAAGTCCAGCGGTGACGGCGCGGTGATGATCGCGATGGGCGTCTGCGTGTGCCCGGCGCAGTGCGAATCGAAAATGCCGTGCAGGTCGTAATAGTTGTGGCAGATGGTGTCGATGTTGGGAGTGCCGTTTGCGAGATTCGCGTCCGCGAGCGGACTGGGATCGAAGGACGGGTCGTCATCCTCTTCCAGCATTGCAGTGAGGTACTCGTTGAAGCCGGGGGTTGCGTGTTTCATGGCACGCAGCGCCATCGCGTCGATGTAAGTCGTGCCCAGCGCGATCCGCGTGTCCCAGATTGCGCCTGAGAAGATGATCCCGTCGGCGTGCACTTCGCCCACGATGTTGTCGGGGTAGCGCAGATTTGGCGTGTCGATGTTGCGGCCGGAATAGCAGCCCTCGCCGTGCGACGGGTCGTTGGTCAGCGAGCAACTGAAGTAATCGGCCCACGCCTCATTCATCGCGCCGGTCTGGCCTGAATAGGGCAGCACGACGCCGGCATCGGTGTAGACCTTGTCGACGATCCGATGGGTGTACTCGTGGTAGAAAATGTCGGAGCAGAGCGCGAAATCCTGACATCCGGCGGTTCCGCTTCCAAAGTGCAAGCCCCAGGGAGCAGCGTAGGCATTGCAGTACGGACCATCGCGCACGACGATGTCCATCGGATCGGGAGTCGGCGCCACGTTGAATGGCGCGCCGCGCAGATACCACTGGCGGATGCGGTCGCCGTGGTAGAAGGAATGTTCCTCCACCTTGCTGGGCGACATGTCGTCGACGGACCAATCCCAGTTATGCGTTCCCGAGAGTGCGATCGGGGCGGACGTGTGCGTGGCGCTGGGTGCCTCATTGTTATGGATTGCGGTGTGCGGTCCGGTCAGAGTGGCGGTCACCGTCGCGAAGCCCGGCGCAAGACCGGCGAGGAAGTACATTCCCGTTGCGTCGGTCTGCCAGGTGAACGGTGTTGTCCCCTGCGTCGCGGTCACCGTCATGTTTTGGATGTCGACCGTCGTCGGCGGATCGGTTGGGACAAGCGGACGCATCACGCCGGTGACATGACCGTTGAGCGTTTCGGGAATCGAGAGGTTGGAGCGATCGATGATCTCTCCGGAAATCGCGTCGATCACGTAGCGAAACTGGATCGGGACGATGTCGGTCGGCTTTTGCTCCCGGGGTCGCTTCGGAGAGTCACCTTCGAGATCCGGTCCGTAGATGATCGGCATCAGAATCGTCCATGCCAGGTGATAGCGCAGCGCGCTGGCGCGGAGATCGGGGAAGACGATCAAGTCGGCGCGGATCGGTTTTTCGGGAACCTTGGAAATCGGGAGGCCGAGGTCGCGGCGCGCCTTCTCGATCGCTGCTTCTCGCGAAACCGCCGGTTGCCACGGCACGCGGATACCGGGAAAGAAATCAGAACCAAACGATGTGATCCTCTGGCCGCGAATGATCACTCGGACCGATCCGCCTTCCACTGGAACGGCGTGGTACGTCTGATGGAAGTCGACATACCAGGTGCCACTTCCACGCGCACGCGCAGCGCGAGGATTGAAGTCGGCTTTGCCGAGAACCAGTGAAGCGGGATCGGCGCCGAGCAGCTCGTGGTATTGACCGATGAAATCGAGCGCGACTTTCTGCGCAGTCTCCTTCGAGACGGGCGTCTCAATCTGGAGGTACGACCCGCTGATCCGATGTGGCGTGCCGGTCACTCTGTTCCACTCGACCTGCCAGTTGTTGCCGTGCGCGCGATTGAATGCTTCGAATGCTTTGATGTTCGGACTTGTTCGCGGGACCGGTTCGGGCGTGCGCAGAACCTGTGCCAGGAGCAAGCTCGGGGCCACCAGCCACACCGCTGCGAATGCGGATTTCATCGTATTGTCGTTATTTAGGGAGTGATGGGACGCGGGACTTCCCTACCCGGTCAGCGCAGTTCGCGCGGATGCCCTACTTCTCCACGGTGTAGCGGGTGAGATCGTGCCACATGGCGGTGGCGCTCATGTCGCGTTCGGAAGTCTGCGCGGCCGCCGCCGTCGCCAGTGCCAGGACCATCGCGCCGAACAGCACGCGTTTGAGAATCGAGTTCATAGTTCCTCCAGTCGAAGACTCGAGTAGTGGCGGGCGGAAGCCCGTTCCACATTGCGAGGGAAGAGAAAGAGCATCCAGCCGCCCGAAGTGCGTGAAAGCGCGACGATCCATCGTCCGCTGGGATCTGCCCAGACGAGCGAAAGAAGTTCCGCGGCACTGCTGGAGTTGAAGGCCCTGCGTGTGAGGATTGGACGCTGCTGGCCGTTTTGCTCGAGGACGATGATGATCTCGCCGGTCGCGGAGTCGACACGATGCACGCCCGGCCCTCTGCCGTCAGGAAAGGTCATCAAGTGCAGAGCGGGCCGCTGCAAACGCAGGCCGCGCACGTGAAGGCTGACAACACCCGCCGGCACAAAGGGCTTGTAAGGAGAGCTCGGGCCGAGGGGAATGCGCGTTTCGCGCTGCGCGCCGGCAGTCGTGTCGATGCGAACGGCGTCGAAGCGATCGCCGCGCGGCACTGCCGGCGCCACGATGTAGATCGCGTAAGGATCAGCGTCGGTCATCACCAGTTGCGGATGGACGTACCACGCCCCGCTGCCCTGGATGACTTCGGCCAGCCTAGGGGAGACGGCGTGCACCGCGCCGTCGAAGTGCAGCATCGACGCGGTCACCACAATTGCCAGCAGAATCAAAAGTAAGATCAGCATCCGCTCGCCTCATTTGATCGGGTAGTCGGACAGGATGCGCTGCAGGATTGTCGAGGCCAGATTCGTCGACTTCATGGAGGTGTGATTGGCGCCCAATTGCTGCAGGAACGTGCCGGTCGGCGAATGCGCGCTGTCGACCGAGACAACCAGATCGTTGAGCTTGAATAGAGTGTTGGTGGGCGGCTCGAGCATCTGATCCCCTTCGGACCGATCGATTTTAGACCTATTTATGGGGAGTCCGATGAAACTTCCATCCCTACCAGTGGATTGATGGAAGCGTGATGTGAATCACTAATGCGAAAGATATAGTTTTGCGCTCCATGACATCTCCTATCCCCGACCCGCCCACCCAATCCTTCTGGGATGCTTCGCGCGGGCTTCGCGAAATCCTCACGCGCAAGCTCTCGCCGGCTGATTTCGCGCTGGCGGAGCCGCGGTTTCGAGAGATGGGCGAGCTGGCGGTGCGGGTGGTCGCGCCGCTCGCTGCGATCGCGGATCGCGAGTCGCCCCGGCTCGTTTCCAATCGCGTCGAGTACCACCCGTCATATCGCGAGATGGAGGCGATCGCGTACGGCTCCGGGATGGTTTCGATGAAGTACGCCGCCGAGGGCCGCGGCGCTCCACATCTCGTGTCGTTTGCGCTCGGATATCTGTTCGCGATGGCCGAGATGGGCCTCTACTGCCCGGTATGCATGACCGACGGCGTGGCGCGCGTGGTCACGCGGTACGGAACGCCCGAGCAGATCGCGCGCGTCATCCCGCACATGGGAGCGCGCGACGCGGCGCAGCGCTGGACCGGCGCGATGTTTGTCACGGAGCAGGCGGGCGGATCGGACGTCGGCGCGAATGAAACGATCGCGCGAAACGCGCGCCTGACAGGATTCAAATGGTTCTGCTCGAATGTCGATGCGAACGCGGTCTTGATCACAGCGCGTCCGGAAGGAGCGCCCGCCGGGACGAAGGGGCTGCGGACGTTTCTCTTGCTCTCACGCCAGGGCGTCCAGATCGAGCGCCTGAAGGTGAAGCTCGGGGTGCGCTCGATGCCGACCGGTGAAGTGCGCCTGACAGATGCGCCGGCCGAGGAGATCGGCGGATTCGGCGCCATGCTGGAGATGATGAACCTCTCCCGGCTGTACAACGCCGTGGCGGCGATGGCGGTGATCGGGCGGGCCATTCACGAGGCGCGGTACTACATCGAACGGCGGCGCGCGTTCGGACGTCCGGTGATCGAGCATCCGCTGGCTGCCGAGACCTTGCTCGATCTCGAGGCCGAGCATCTCGCGGCGCTGCTGCTGACGTTCGAGACTGTCGACGCGCTGCAGCGCGCCGATGACGGCGACGAGGATGCGGCGCGCATGCAGCGCGCGCTCGTGCCGATCGTCAAGGCGGTCACCGGAAAGCTGGCCGTGCCGTGCGTCTCCGAAGCCATGGAGCTGATTGGCGGGAACGCCTACATCGAGGAGTCGCCGCTTCCGCGCATGCTGCGCGATGCGCAGGTGCTTCCGATCTGGGAAGGGACCACCAACATCATGGTGCTCGACGCGCTGCGCGTGGCGCGCAAGGAAGGCGGCCACGAGATCCTACTCGCGCGAATCCGGCGGCAATTTCCGCGCGAGGCGGAGGAGATCGGCGCAGCTTTCTCGACCCTCGATGTGCGAGGGGCGCGCGGGTGGGTGGATCGCCTGGCGCGCGCGTTCGAGCGGACGCTGCTCGCAGAGATCGGGAAGGACGAGGCGGTCGAGCGGTTGCGATAGACTCCGCGACTCGCTGGAGGCCCGCATGCGACCTGGACATCTTTCCGCCCTTTTTGCGATGGTGTTTCTGACGTTGTCGAGCGCGGCCTTCGCGCAGAGCGCCGATCTTTCGGTGACAAAGGCCGACAGTCCGGATCCCGTCAACGCAGGCTCGAACATCACCTACACGATCACGCTGTCCAACGCGGGGCCGGATCCCGCATCCGTCGTGTCGCTCACTGATACGACCCCGGCGAATACGACCTTCGTTTCCGTGATGCAGACCTCCGGGCCCGGCTCCTCGATCACCTCGCCGGCCGTGGGCGGAACGGGAACGATCACCGCAAACATCGCGACTCTGGCGGCGGGCGCCACGGCGACTTTCTCCCTGGTGGTCAACGTCAACGCCGCGACGCCCAACGGCACGATCATCACCAATACCGCTAACGTCACGTCGACGACCGCCGATACGAACCCGGCGAACAACAATGCCACCGCCACGACGACGGTCAACAACGCGGCCGACCTGTCGGTCACCAAAACCGACACCCCCGATCCGGTCAACGCAGGCGCGAATATCACCTACACATTGACGTTGACGAACAATGGGCCGAGCCCGGCGCAGAGTGTCTCCCTCACCGACTCGACCCCGGCGAATACGACCTTCGTTTCCGTGATGCAGACCTCCGGGCCCGGCTCCTCGATCACCTCGCCGGCCGTGGGCGGAACGGGAACGATCACCGCAAACATCGTCACTCTGGCGGC
>DASPZU010000026.1:0-31812 GCA_035636095.1 Thermoanaerobaculia bacterium | reverse complement strand
CGACCGCGAAGACTTCGCCGGCGCCGCTGATCGGACCATTGAATCGGCTGAGCTGATCCGCGACGCCGATCCCGCCACCGCTGCCGGCGTGATCGCCAATACCGGCCGCTGTCTGCTCTTCGTTCAACGCGACGTGCCGCGCGCGCGCCTGCTCCTCGAAGAAGCGGAAAAGCTGGCGGCGACCTCCGGCGCGGAGTACGTGGAGATTCCCCTCGGACTCGGCTTCTACTACGCGCACGTCGGTGACGATGTTCGCGCCATCCCGCAGCTCGAACGGGCGCAGGCGATCGCAACTCGAGATCAGGACCATTGGCGCGAATGGATCGCGATTTCCCGCCTGGTGACCATCGCTCTCGAGCGCGGAGATGCCGCCGTCGCCCGGCGACTGTGCGAGCGGCTCGGTCCGATCGCCGCGAAGATGAGCGGCGGAAGCGAAGGACCGATTACCGAAATGCTGACGGCGCTCGCCAACCTGATCGCCGGAGATGGTTCCGATGTCGAGCGCTGCCTGCAGTCGCTGCGACAGATCGACAGCAAAGGCGAGCTCGCTTACGCGCTCGTTTTTCTTGCGGAGCGCGACCTGCAGCTTGGTGATGTGGCCGGCGCCCGCGCGCGGGCCGAGGAGGCGCTCAAGGCTGCCGAGGTCGTCGATCGGCGAAGCGAGGCCGCCATCGCACGAAGCCTGCTCGCGGAAATCACCGGAGATCGGTCACTGCTCGACGCCGTCTCCGCGATGCGGCAATGGGATGATTTGACCAAGAGGGCTCAAGACAGATTGACGGAGGCAAAACATGGCGCACATCGTCCTGGAACAGGCATTCGAAAACCCGATCACATCCGAACAGCTCAATGACTTCGCCAAACGCGTCGACAAGTGTCTCGAAGCCTACGGCGCGACCTGGGTGCGCAGCTACATCGCTTCGGATCGGAAGCGCGCCATCTGCGAGTTCGAAGCCGCCGACGCCGAGAAAGTCCGCGCGTCCTATCGCTCAGCAGGTGTGAACTTCGAGCGCGTGTGGACGGCGGACGTTTTCTCGCGCGACGAGCCGGCGGCCAGTTACTAGTGCGGAGTGGGCTGCGCAACCTGCAATTTGTTGAAGTAGTTCTCCATGTTTCGCATCTGCTCGTCCATCGACTGCATCAATTGCTGCTGCTTGATCATTTCTTTTTCCAGTTTCAGGCGGTCATCCTCGAGCGTCTTGACGCGCTGCGCGAGATCGTCGACTTTCGCATTCAAATCGCCCATCTGACCCGACAAGGTTTTGCCGCAACTCAGGAACAAAAGGGCGCATAGCGCCACCGCTGTGATGGTCTTCATGACTGGCCTCCTTGCACAATGATGGTAGCAAGGGGAAGCAGAAGTCAGAAGGCAGAAGTCAGAAGGAACACGGCCCGGCCTTTCCTGCCGCCTTCTGCTTTCTGCCTTTTGCGTTTCAGTGCACCGCCACCGGCGCCTCGAGCCGCCGATAGCGGACCGTCTCGGGAAGGCAGCTCTTGTTCGCGATGTGGTGATCGTATTCGCTGCGGAACTTCTTGATCGACGAGATCACCGGCCCGATGGCGGCGTCGCCGAGGGCGCACAGGGACTTGCCGCCGATGTTGTCGGACATGTCGAGAAGCAGATCGGGATCGCCCGGCCGCCCCTCCCCGCGCTCGATGCGGTCGAGAATCGACTCCATCCAATTGCAGCCTTCGCGGCACGGCGTGCATTGGCCGCACGATTCGTGCGCGAAGAATTTTGCGAGCCGCCACACCGCGTCGACGATGCAGACCGAATCGTCGAGCACGATGATGCCGGCCGATCCGAGCATCGATCCCGCCTTCATCAGCGCGTCGAAGTTGAGCGGGATGTCGATTTCGCTGGCGGTCAGCATCGGTGCCGACGCACCTCCAGGAATCACCGCCTTCACCTTGCGCCCGTCGGGAACGCCTCCGCAGTGAACTTCAACCAGCTCTTTGAGGCTGATGCCCATAGGGAACTCGTAAACGCCCGGCTTCTTGATCGTCCCCGAAACGCAATAAAGCTTCGGACCGGTGTTCTTAGGACTGCCGAACGACTTGAACCAGGCTGCGCCGTTCTTGACGATCAGCGGTACGCACGTGAGCGTCTCGACGTTCTGAACGACTGTTGGACCACCGAACGCGCCGATGACCGCCGGAAAGGGCGGCTTGACGCGCGGCTGTCCGCGATGTCCTTCAATGGATTCGATGAGACCCGTCTCTTCGCCGCAGATGTACGCTCCAGCGCCGCGAGCGATGGTGATGTCGAAGTCGAATCCGCTGCCCAGAATGTTTTTGCCCAGGAACCCGTGTTCCCGCGCCTCGGCCAGCGCTTTCTCCAGGACGGTCGCACCGTAATAAAACTCGCCGCGGATGTAGATGTACGACATCGGATTCGATCCGATCGCATACCCCGAGATGATCATCCCCTCGATGAGGAGGTGGGGATCCTTCTCCATCAGCAGGCGATCCTTGAAAGTGCCCGGCTCCGATTCGTCGGCGTTGCAAAGAAGATAGGTCGGCTTCGGCGAATTTTTCGGAACGAAGCCCCATTTCCCGCCCGTCGGAAAGCCCGCGCCGCCGCGGCCGCGCAACTCGGAATCCTTCACCAGCTGCGTGATCTCGTCCGGCTTCATCTCGAGCGCAGTCCTGGCAGCTTCATAGCCGCCGCCGTCGAGATAGACATCGATGGACGTCGAATTCGGCTTGTCGACGTTGGCTAGGAGGACTTTGATCTGTTCCATAAATGGTCTCGTAGTCTCGGGGTTACGGGGTCTCGGAGTGCTCACCGCGAGACCACGCAACCTCGAGACCGCGCTACTTCAAGGTTGGAAGTAGTTCCTCCATCTTTTCCACACTCATGTTCTCGTGATAATCATTATTCACCTGCACCACCGGCGCCGTGCCGCAGGAGCCGAGGCATTCGACTTCGGTGACGGTGAACTTACCGTCGGTCGTCGTCTCTCCCGGCTTCACGCCCAACTTTTCGCAAAGGTGATCGTGGATGTCGTAGGCGCGGTTCACCATGCAGCTCAGGTTCGTGCAGACCTGGAGATGGTATTTGCCGACCGGCTTCTGGTTGTACATGTTGTAGAACGACACGACGCCGAAGACGGTGGCCGGCGAAAGCTCGAGCAGCGATCCGACGTATTGCACCGTTTCCGGCGAAATCCAACCCCACACTTCCTGCGCCAGGTGCAGCGTCGGCAACAGTGCCGCTTCCTTGGTCGGATAGCGCGTCAGGATCCAGTCGAATTTCTGCTTCGCGTCCGACGGAAACTCCACCCACTTGTTGGGATTCGGGAATCGCTCCGGGGCGTACGGATTGTCGGGACGCAGCTCAGCCATGAAAGTCCTGAGTCCTGAGTGCTGAGTCCTGAGTCATTTCCAATCGAAGGCTTTTTTCTTCCAAACGTAAATATATCCGACAGCGAGGAGCCCGATGAACAGCAGCATCTCGCCGAAGAGAAACATGCCCTGATTCCCGCGGCTGACATCGCGATAGATGACGGCCCACGGATAGAGAAAGGCTGCCTCGATATCGAACAGAATGAACAGCATCGCGATCTGATAGAAGCGGACGTTGATGCGCTTGCGGTTGACGTCGAGAGGCGGCACGCCGCTTTCGTACGGGGCGAGCTTGGCCGGATTTCGCTGATGACGTCCGACAATCCAGTTCAGTCCCAGGATGGTCGCGCCGATACCGGCGGCGATGATGAGCATGATCAACACCGGCAAAAAGCTGTGCGTCATGCGGCGGTGTCGTTCAAATATGCCAGCGCGCTTTCGCGCGTGTCGAAGATCTTGAACACCGTATCGAGCTTCGTGATCTTGAGCAGCGCCAGAATGCGATGCGACGGCTTCACCAGCGCCATTTTTCGCTGGCGGTCCTCGAACTTCTGCAGATAGCCGATCAGCTCGCCCAGCCCGGTCGAGTCCATGTAGTTGATTGATTCGAAGTTGATCATCACCGGGCCGGTGTCGTCGTTGAGGACCTTCTCGAGATAGCTCGAGAACTCGCGTGCGCTCTCACCCAGCTTGATGACGCCCTGAATGTCGAGGACCGTGACTCCGTCGACGCGATTCTTGATGATGTTCACGCGGGGGTAGTCTATTCAACTGCACCGATCACGTCTAGGAGCCTCGTCGCGGCGTCCAATGCGATGCGTGATCAGCGAAATCAGTCCGAGGACGATTGCGCCGACGCAAGCCCAGCCAAAGGAATCGATGCGGAAACCGGGGACCAGCCACGCCGTCAGCTCGAGCATGATCCCGTTCAGGACGATCAGAAAGAGACCGATTGTCAGAATCGTCAAGGGCAGAGTTAGAACGAAAAGGATCGGCCGGATGATCGCATTCATCAGCCCGAGCACCAGTGCCGCGATGGCCAGCGTCATCCACGACCCGGCGTGAAAACCGGGGACGACCTGCACCACTACGAAGAGGGCGAGCGTGTTCAGAAGCCAGCGAAGCAGCACATAGGCCATTGCGTCATCCCGAGCCGTCTACGCGGCTCAGGATGACATCAGAGCCACTTCTCTTCAACGACAACCTTGCGCCTCGCGAGCTCTTTCATAAACAAGTCCGGCGGGATGCATCGCTCCTGCGGCAGCGCCCCCTTCGACGTCGTCTGGCCCCGCGCCATGATCAGCGCCACGATGGCCGCCGGAAAAGCAGTCGTCCGCATCATGGCGCTGAGTCCTGTCGCCGGATCGTAGCGGTCGATGATGTCGTAGCGCAGCGTGCGGCCTCCGCCTTCGACTTCGACGCGCACCAGCACGACATCGGGCTCGTCCGCCGGCAAATTGCGCACCAGGAGCTCGCTGAACATCTTCCGCGCGTCGCCTTTGCAGAGGCCGAGGTCGATCATCGTTTTGAATTTCTGGCAGTGGCCGCGGTAGCGAATCGTCTTGTAATCGAGCTCGCGCACGCGGCCGAGGAATGTTTCCGGAAGCGTCGATGTGCCGCCGGACGTCTGAAACGCCTCCAGACGGCCGAACGGCGGCGGAAATTCGATGTCTTCGATCTCGGTCATCGACTCGATGGTCGTGATCTTGCCGTTGCGAACCACGCGCGCCGGTTCGATGTATTCGTTGATGAGGCCCTCGACCGAAAAGACGAGCTGGTAATCGAGCGGCGGCTTCGGATCCTGCGGCAGTCCACCGACCCGGATGCGAACGGAATCGAGCTTTTCGAATCGCGCCGCCGCGTGCGCGACCAGCAACGCGACCATCCCCGGAGCCAAACCGCAATCGGGGATGATGTTGATGCCGGCGCGCTTCGCCTCATCGTTCAGGGCCAACTCGGCGTCGACGACGTCGTTGTTGCCGCCCAGGTCGCAGAAATTCGTTTTGGCGGCCAGGGCGGCGCGCGCGAGCCCCGCATTCAGCTTGTAGACGACGCAACTGAGCACCGCCTGGTGGTCGCGCATCAGATCGATCGCGGCGCGTTCGTTCGTCACGTCGAGCTGCACCGGTACGGCCTTGCCATCGCCGATCGTGGACGCAACTCGATGCGCGCGTTCCGCGATGGCGTCGGCAACGGTGACGCGCTCCACGTCGGGTTGCCGGACCAGATCGTAGACCGCGCCGTGGCCCATACGGCCCGCGCCCAGGACGAGGATGTTCATAAGGCAGAAGGCAGAAGGCTGAAGGCAGAAGTAGGTCGACGCGGAAAGCCCTTCTGCCTTCTGCTTTCTGCTTTCTGCCTTTTCATGTTCATAAGTCAGAAGGCGGAAGGCAGGAGGCAGAAGTAGATCGACGCGGAAAGCCCTTCTGCCTTCTGCCTTCTGCCTTCTGCCTTTTCACGACGGTTTCTTGGTAGGGGCCGGCTTCTTGGTGGAGGGGAAAAACGTCGGATCGAAATCGACGTGCGCGCTCTTGCGGAGCATCTCCACGCGATCGCGCAGCTTTTCCTGCCGCACACGCTGCGAAATACCGGCCCGGAGCTGATCGAGCGACTGCGTCGAGCGCCCGTTCACCTTGAAGATGTGAATGCCGTACGGCGAAACGGTGGGAGGGGTGATCTCGCCCACTTTGGCCGCGAAGATCTGGGCATCGAGCTCGGGCGGGAGCATGCCGTGTGAGATCTGCCCCATCTGTCCGCCGGTCTTTGCGCTCTGTGGGTCGTCGGAGACTTTTCGGGCCATGGCGGTGAAGTCGGCGCCGGCTTTCAGTTGCCCGTAAATGGCGGAGGCCTTCTTTTTCGCCTCGTCCAGCGCCGGCGCGCGACCCGAGCGAGGCGGAAGGGTGCCGGTTTGGTAAGCGATCAGGATGTGGCTCACATTGGCCGACTCGAAACGCGCTTTGTTCTTGGCGTAGAACTCCTGCACCGCCTGATCGTTTGGCATCGCGATCAATTTCTCGGCAGCAGCATTCGCCAGTATGTTCGCGTCGCTGGCTTCCAGCTGAGCCGCAACCGCCGGCTCGCGCTCAATACCCAGACGCCTTGCTTCCTGCTCGAGTAATTTGAGCCGGATGGTCTGCTCGGCCACGAGCATCTTCCCCGGTTCGTTCGCGTACTGCTGCTGCAAATCCTCCGGGAGCTGGTGATAGAACGCCAGGAATTCCGCCTCGGTGACCGGCTGACCGTTGACGCGCATGACCACCTTGGCGCCGCTCCCGCCCTTTGGAGGGGCGGCGGCCGATGGTCCCGGTAGCCGAAGGGGCCGGCTGATGGCGAGGGCGTAACAAACCGCACCGGCAACGACAGCGGAGGTGATCGCGATAGCGGCGTCTCGTTTGGTCACTTGCAATTTCGTTGACGCGCGGCGTGCGCCTGAGTATTCTCGCGCCTTGTGAAAATTTTCACGGGCACGGCCGTGAGATTTTCATCCCACCAATGGCCAAAGTTACCATCGACGGCGCCGAAGTCGAAGTCAAGGATGGCCTCAACATCATTGAAGCCGCCAAAGCGGCCGAGGTCCACGTTCCGCATTTTTGCTATCACCCCTCGCTGACCGTCGTCGGGCAGTGCCGCATGTGTCTGGTGGAAGTGGAGGGCATGCCGAAACTGCAGGCCGGTTGTTCGACCACCGTGAAAGACGGCATGAAGATACACGTCTGGAATGAAAAGGTCGACAAAGCGCGCCGCGGGCAGATGGAGTTTCTGCTCATCAACCATCCGCTGGACTGCCCGATCTGCGACAAAGCGGGAGAGTGTCCGCTTCAGGATTACTCGTTCAACTATGGTTCGGTCGAATCGCGCTACGGTGAATTCAAACGGACCTATCCGGGAATGGACCGCACCGCCATCGGTCCGCACGTTGTGCAGAACATGAATCGCTGCATTCACTGCACGCGCTGCATTCGTTTCTGCCAGGAAATTACCGGCACCAGCGAGCTCGCGTTTTTCAAACGCGGGGCGTCGACGGAAGTGGGAGTGTTCGCGGGAACGCCGCTGGATAACTGGATGTCGGCATGCGTGGCCGATGTCTGTCCCACCGGCGCGCTGACAACGCGCGAGTTTCGATTCGAGTCGCGGGTCTGGAATCTCGATTCGACCGAGTCGGTGTGCAACGGATGCGACGTCGGATGCAACATGTTCATCGGGCATCGGAACGGTCAGGTGTTTCGATATCGTCCGCGAGAGAATCCCGACGTCAACGATCACTGGCTGTGCGATTACGGGCGCTTTTCCTACGAGCGCTATGACACCGACCGCGTGGTCGTCCCCAAAGTCCGCAACGACGACGATTACCTGGGCATCGCCACCTGGAGCGAGGCGTTGGACGCGATCGAGAAAGCATTCCGATCGGCGTCGGAAGTCGTCGCGATTGCGTCGGCAAACATGACCAATGAAGAGGCGCGGGTCGCCAAGGCGTTCTTCGACGGGGTCGGCGCGCGCGTCGGTCTGACCGTCGATCCGATCGGGCCGATCCGCATGAAATCGCGGACGGAGTGGCTGCAAGGTACGCAAGCGGCACCAAACTATCGCGGCGTTGCGGCCATCTTCGGCGAGAACGCAATTCCGCCGGTGGAAGGCGTCGATGTCCTTTACGTCTGCGATGCCGATTTCAGCCAACGCGCAAAAGATCCGGCCTTCATCGCGGATCTGCGCAAAGCGAAGTTCGTGATCGTGCATTCATGGGATGCGAACCATCCGCTCAACGAAGTTGCGGACGTTCTCCTCCCCGCCACGATCCATGTCGAAAAAGAAGGCAGCACCACCAATCTGCAGGGTCGTGTCCAGGAAGTCCACGCCGCCTATCCACCGAAAGGACAAGCGGTTCCCGACGTCGAGATTTTTGCCCGCGTCGCGGCCAGAGTCCTGGCGGAAGAGAAAGTCGCCGCCGGCGCGTGATCATGGCGGAAATCGACAAGGTCGACGTCGCCCTCTCGATTCTGAAAATCGCCATCGTCGTGGGCGCGCTTCTGAATGTCACGCCCATCATGGTGTGGGTCGAGCGACGCGGCAGCGCGCTCATTCAGGACCGCGTCGGGCCCAACCGCGTCGGGCCGTTCGGGCTCTTCCAATCTCTCGCCGACGCCGCGAAGTTTTTTCTCAAAGAGGACATCGTCCCGCTCGGCGCGCACAAGTGGCTGTACTCGCTGGCACCGATGTTCGGTCTGATTCCCGCGCTCACCACCATCGCCGTGGTGCCGTGGGGACGCCCGTTCCCGCTGCGCAGCGGCCGCATCTTCGAGCCGATCGTCGCCGACGTGAACGTCGGGATCCTGCTGATCTTCGCGCTGGCGTCGCTGAGCGTGTACGGCATCGTGACCGCCGGCTGGGCGTCGAACAACAAGTATTCGCTCTTCGGCGGCATCCGATCGTCGGCCCAGATGATCTCGTACGAGCTGGCCATGACGCTGGCTGCCATCAGCGCGCTGATGGTGGCGGGCTCGCTGCGCCTGACGGATGTGGTGTGGAAACAGACCGGTTATTTTGTGCTGTTCGACACCATCAAAATCCCGGCCTGGAACATCCTCTCGCCGGCGATGTGGATTCCGTGCATCGTGTTCACGGTGGCGGCGTTCGCGGAGACGAACCGGTTGCCCTTCGACTTCGCGGAAGCGGAAGCGGAGCTGGTGGCCGGATATCACACAGAATATTCATCCATGAAATTCGCACTATTTTTCATGTCTGAATATATCGCCATGGCCACCGTCTCGGCGCTCATCACCACTCTCTTTCTGGGCGGCTGGGACATCCCCTGGTACAACGAGCCGGCCACCTTCCTCGGCTTCCTCCTCTCGGCGGCCGCCTTCACGATCAAGGTCGGGATCCTGATGTTGATCTTCGTGTGGGTGCGGTGGACGATCCCGCGCCTGAAGTACGACATCCTGATGCGCGTGGGCTGGAAAGTTTTTCTGCCGCTGGCGGTGATCAATATTCTGTTGGTCGCGCTTTTCATCGCGAAGGAGTGGATTTGATCGCCCCTCACCCGCTGCTTCGCAGCACCCTCGAGACCCTTCGCCCCGCTTGCGGGGAGAAGGTGGTCCCGCGAAGCGGGACCGGATGAGGGGCCAGTCATGATCGAGTACGCCGTCTTCTTTTTCTTCGCCGCCATCGCCGTGATCTTCGCGCTGGTGGTCATCCTCCATCGCAATCCTGTTGTCGGCGCGCTATCGCTGGTCGCTTCCTTCTTCGCGTTGGCGGTGATGTACGTCTTACTCGACGCGCCCTTCCTGGCGGCGCTCCAGGTGATCGTCTATGCCGGCGCCATCATGGTGCTGTTCCTGTTCGTGATCATGCTGCTCAATCTGCAGAAGCAGGCCGAGGAGCCGACGCGGCCGGTGCAGCAGTTTGTGGGTTACGCCGGAAGCGCGGCGTTCGGAATTGCACTCGTCTACTACCTCTCCAAGTACGTGGTGCTCGAGTTGCCGGCCAGTCCATTCGTGGCGGACGCGCGGACGGTCGGCGTGGCGCTGTTCGAGTCCTACATCTTCCCGTTTGAGATGGTCTCGATCCTCCTGCTGGCCGCGATTGTGGGCGCCCTGGTCCTGAGCGGGCGCGGAGTGCAGACCTCATGATCCCGACGCAGTGGTTCCTGATCCTCAGCGCGATCCTCTTCGCCATCGGCGTGTGCGGCGTGCTGACGCGCAAGAACGGCATCACGATCTTCATGGCCATCGAGCTGATGGTGAACGCCGTCAACCTGACGTTTCTGGCGTATGCACGGCAGTTCCATCAACTCCACGGCCTGATCTTCGTCTTTTTTGTCATGGCCATCGCCGCGGCAGAGGCCGCCGTCGGCCTGGCGATTTTCATCTCCCTGTTCCATCACCGGGAAACGATCGATGTCGACGAGGCGAATCTGATGCGCTGGTGATTGGCGCAAACATCGCATTTTTCAGCTCAACCATAAGGAGCTGAAAAAATGGACAAGACCGAGAGACTCATCAACTGGAAAGAGGATGAACGGAAGGACCAGAATCGCGACGGAATCGATGACGAGCTCGAGCCGACCATCCCGGATGTGTCTGCCGGATCGAAAAAGCTCCGCCAGCGCCTTCGCGACCACACCGACACCAATCCGACTTTGTCGGGTGGTGACATCGACGCGCGATGGGAGGATGCCGATTCCTCGGGCGAGGAATCGGTGGCCGGAAGCGCGCCCACGCCCGGACAGGACAACGTGCAGGAAATCGGTGAGGCCGTTGGCGTCACCTATCAAGACAACGAAGAACTGAAGGTCGGAGAAAAAGAACGCAGTCGCGATCAAAAGCGTTGGGAGCTCGATCCGGCATCATCGGACGATTATCAGGATCGACTCCGCGACCGAGATCGATAAAGGCACGCGGGGACTCCTCGCGCGCCGCGAGGAGGAAAAGAGTCCTGAGTGCTGAGTCCTGAGTCCTGAGTGGATCCACCGCTCTCGGGACTCAGCACTCAGGACTCAGGACTTCGACGAAGCCCGCATGCTGACCCACCTGTGGATCATCCCGGCGCTGCCGCTGCTCGGCTTCGTGCTGAACGGGCTGTTTGGCGAGCGCGCCGGCCGCACCTTCGTCTCCATCGTCGGTCCGCTCTCTTCGCTCCTTTCCGCGATCGTCGGAACCCTCGCTGTTTTCCAGTACCACGCCGTTTATCCCCACGGGCAGCGCCATGTCAACGTTGTCTACAACTGGATCAGCAGCGGCGGCGTGGGAGCCGACCTGGCCTTTCAGCTCGATCCGCTATCGATCGTGATGCTGATGGTGGTGACGTGGGTCGGAACGCTGATCCATTTCTACTCCGTGGGCTACATGGGCCACGAGCCGGGATACGCGCGCTACTTCTCGTATCTCAATCTCTTCCTGGCCGAGATGCTGATCCTGGTCCTCGGCAGCAGCTATCTGGTGATGTTCGTGGGGTGGGAAGGGGTGGGGCTGTGCTCGTATTTGCTGATCGGCTTCTACTACGACAAGGAATTCGCAGCAGCCGCCGGCAAGAAAGCATTCATCGTCAATCGCATCGGGGATTTCGGTTTTCTGGTCGCGATGTTTCTGATGTTCGCCAATTTCAGCTCGGTCGATTTCGCGCAAGTGTCCTCAGCGGCTATGCGCGGCGCTGATCCGCGACTCCTCACCGCCATCTGCCTGCTTCTTTTCCTCGGCGCGACCGGCAAGTCGGCGCAGATTCCACTCTACGTCTGGTTGCCGGACGCCATGGCCGGTCCCACGCCCGTGTCGGCGCTGATCCACGCTGCCACCATGGTCACCGCCGGCGTGTACATGATCGCGCGGACGAACGTTCTGTATCTGTTATCCCCGACCGCGATGATGGTCGTGGCGTTCATCGGCGCTTTGACGGCCTTGTTCGCGGCCACCATCGCCGTTCGCCAGAACGACATCAAGAAGGTGCTGGCCTACTCGACGGTCTCGCAGCTCGGCTTCATGTTCATAGGGGTCGGTGTGGGTGCATTCACGGCCGGCATCTTCCACCTCGTCACGCACGCATTCTTCAAGGCCTGCCTGTTCCTCGGATCGGGATCGGTCATTCACGCCATGAGTGGCGAGCAGGACATCCGGAACATGGGTGGGCTGTGGAAGAAGATCCCCATCACGGCCTGGACATTTCTCATTGCAACCTGCGCCATCGCGGGCTTCCCTCCCCTATCTGGATTCTTTTCGAAGGATGAGATTCTGGTCTCCGCGCTGGGCTCACCCTACCTGCCCCTGCCGCTCGATCGCGTCATCTACTTCATGGGAACCGTGGCGGCACTCTTCACGGCGTACTACATGTTCCGGCTGTTCTTCCTGACCTTCACAGGCAAGTTTCGAGGGACTCACGAGCAGGAGCATCACATCCACGAATCGCCGCCGACGATGACCATTCCCCTGGTCGTTCTGGCGGCGCTTTCGATCATCGGAGGCGCGCTCGGAATCCCGGCGGCCATGGGCGAGCATGTGCACATGCGTCATCTCCTCGCCGGCTGGCTGGGGCCGGTCTACGCGCGAGGCGCGGCCTTCGAAGTCCCGGCCCGCGTCGAATGGTTTGTGATGTTGATTTCGACGGCGGTAGCGGTCTTCGGTGCGTGGCTGTCGTACAACCGATTTTTCAAGACCGGGCTGGCAGCCGACGCGGAGCTCGCCAAAGCAACGCCGGCGCTGGCGCGAGCGCTGGAGAACAAGTACTACGTCGACGAGTTCTACGACGATACGGTCGTTACGCCGCTGGAAGGGTTTTCTCGATTCCTGTGGCGCGGCATTGACGCCATCATCGACGGGCTGCTCGCTCTTGCCGGCTACGCCATCGCGTTGCTCGGCGATCTGCTTCGATTCTTCCAGACCGGCAATGTCCGCAACTATGCGCTGATGTTCTTCATCGGCGTGATCGTGTTCCTGTGGGTGCTGGCGTGAGCAATATTCTGAGCTGGATGGTCTGGCTGCCGATCGTCGTGGCGATGATCCTCGCTTTCTTTCCGCGCCATGCGGTTACGGCCATCAAATCGGCCGGTCTGGCGGCGTCGCTGGTCACGTTCGGGCTCTCGTTCGTCGTCCTTCAACTGTTCCAGGATGGGATCGCGAACTTCCAGCTCTCCGAGTCCCACACCTGGATCCCGCAGTGGGGGATCCGATACGCGCTGGGCGTCGACGGTATCTCGATCTGGCTGGTCATGCTCACCACGCTTCTAACGCCGGTCGTCTTTCTGTCGTCGTGGAATGCGATTCACAAACATCCGAAGGAGTACGTCATTGCGTTTCTGATCATGGAAGCGGCGATGATCGGCGTGTTTGTGGCCACCGACATCCTGGTCTTCTACATTTTCTTCGAGTTGACGCTGCTGCCGATGTATCTCGTGATCGGAGTGTGGGGAGGCGCGAACCGCATCTACGCGGCCATCAAGTTTTTCCTTTTCACCATTTCCGGTTCCCTGCTGATGCTGCTCGGCATCATCTATCTGGGCTTCCTGCAATATCACGAGGTCGGGCGTCCCGACTTTTCGATCACGCATCTCTACGGCTTGTCGATTCCGATGCCTGCGCAGGCGATTCTCTTCGCCGCGTTTGCGCTGGCGTTCGCGATCAAGGTGCCGCTCTTCCCGCTCCACACCTGGCTGCCCGACGCGCACGTCGAAGCGCCGACGGGCGGATCGATCATCCTGGCCGGCGTGATGCTGAAGATGGGCACCTACGGTTTCCTCCGATTTTGTCTGCCGCTTTTCCCCGATGCCACCGCGAGGTACGCGAACCTGATGATCGTCCTGGCGGTGATCGGCGTCATTTACGGTGCGCTGGTGTCATGGGTGCAGCCCGACATGAAAAAGCTCGTGGCCTACTCTTCGGTCTCGCACCTCGGCTTCTGCGTACTCGGAATCTTCGCGCTCAATCAGACTGCCATCGAAGGCTCGATCCTGCAGATGGTGAATCACGGCCTTTCGACCGGCGCGCTCTTTTTGCTGGTGGGAGTCCTCTACGAACGCCGTCACACCCGCATGCTGGCCGACTACGGCGGCCTGGCCGCCACCATGCCGCTATATGCGACTTTGTTTGTGATCACCGTGCTGGCGTCGGTCGGCCTTCCGGGGCTCAACGGATTCGTGGGCGAATTTCTCATCCTGGCCGGATCGTTCAAGACGCATCCGACTGCGACCATCGCCGCGACGGCCGGCGTCATCCTGGCGGCCATCTACCTGCTCTGGCTGGTGCAGCGCGTCTTCTTCGGTCCGGTCACCAGAGAGGAGAATCGATCGGTGCCCGAGATCGCGTGGAACGAGGTCGCCGCGATGGTGCCGCTGATCGCGCTCATGGTGTGGATCGGCGTGTACCCCAACACGTTTCTGCGGAAGATGTCGCCGAGCGTGCAGAAGCTGCTGACAACAGTCCAAAAGGGCGGCCAACGCGGACAGGTGATGGTGGCGGAGACCCTCACCCGCCGCTTCGCGGCACCCTCTCCCGCAAGCGGGAGAGGGACTCTTGTTAGCGGCCCTCGCCCCGCGCAGCGGGAGGGGCGATGACCCTCACTCCCCTCATCGAGCCCGGCTGGCTCAGCGCGATCCTTCCCGAGGTCATCCTCTGCGTCGCGGGGATGTTGCTGATGCTCCTGGCTGCGTTCGCCCCGAAGCTTCGTGAAGAGACAGCACCGCTTGCACTGATCGGATTCATCATTGCCGCGTGGTCCGAGAGACTCGTCGTCGGCGGCAGATTCTTCGGCGGAACGTACGAGATCAGCGGCATCACGCGCATCTTCGACATCACGTTCCTTCTGGCGGCGATGCTGGCCACGCTGTTCGCGCGCGAATATCTCCAGCGCGAGAACATCGAGGGCGGCGAGTTTTACGCGCTGCTGATGTGGGGCACCGTCGGAATGATGATGATGGCCAAGGGGCTCGATCTGCTGATCGTCATCCTGGGCCTCGAGCTCTTGTCGATCTGCATTTTTGTTCTGGTCGGATATCACCGCCGCATCCCGGTGTCGAACGAGGCCAGCCTGAAATACTTTTTGATGGGCGCGTTTGCGACCGGATTCATCCTCTACGGCACGGCGCTTTTTTACGGGGCAACGCAGTCGACGAATTTTGCAGAGATGGGGCGCGTCTTCGCGACCGCGAATCCGCGCGATCCTTTGCTGAGCATCGCATTCGTGTTGCTCATGTCAGGACTCGGATTCAAGCTGGCGGTCGCGCCGTTCCATGGATGGGCGCCGGACGTTTACCAGGGCGCGCCGTCGCCGGTGGCAGGATGGCTCTCGGTGGCGCCGAAAGCAGCTACGCTGATCGCGGTCATTCGCCTTTTCGCCGCCATGACCCCCTTGCTCCAGCATGCGATGTGGATGAAGATGATCGCCGCGCTTTCGATTCTCTCCATGGTGATCGGAAATGCCGTCGCCATCGCCCAGCGCGATCTCAAACGGATGCTGGCCTACTCCGGGATCGCGCATGTGGGCTACATGCTCATCGCGCTTCTGACGCTCCGCGATGATTCGGTGGCGGCCATCGCCATCTACACCATCACGTATGCGCTGATGAACATCGGCGCGTTCGGAGTGGTGTCGATGCTGGCAAAGAATCAGAATGATCCGCAGACCCTGGACGACATCGCCGGCCTCGGATTCCGGCGTCCGTTCTACGGACTGGCGCTGACGGTGTGTATGTTCTCGCTGTCCGGGCTGCCGCCGACGGCCGGCTTCATCGCGAAGTTCTACATCTTCAAAACCGCCGTCGATTCAGGTCACGTCACGATCGCACTGATCGGCATCCTCACCAGCATCGTGTCGGTCTACTACTATCTCCGAGTGGTCTACTTCCTGTACATGAAAGAGCCGCCGGAGCGGGAGGCCGTACCGGTGGGTGGCATCTTCGCCACCGGTGCGCTCGCGATATCCATCATCGGCATCTTCTTGATCGGAATCTTCCCCACTCCCCTTTTCGAGATGGCAGGAGCAGCGGCGCGCGCGCTTTTACCCTAGGCCAATGAGCCAAAATCGACCCACTAACGATCGCGATGTCATCTCCGAGCTGACCACCGGGCGGCTGTCGGTCTATCTGCGCTGCCTGACCTATCTGGAATCGAACGGCCAACAGACCGTGTCGTCGGCCGAGCTGGCAGAGCGATTCCATCTCAACTCGGCGCAGATTCGAAAGGATCTGGCCTGCTTTGGTGAGTTCGGGACACGCGGTGTCGGCTACAACGTGTCGCGCCTGAAGGAGCATCTCGTTCGCGAGCTCGGCATTGACCGCGGACGCAATGTCATCATTGTCGGCGCCGGAAACCTCGGCATGGCGCTGGCCGATTACCGCGGCTTCAACGACAACGGATTTCGGATCGCTGCGCTGATCGATGTCGATCCCGGAAAAATCGGAAGGACCTCGCGCAGCGGGATTCCGGTTCTTTCCTACGCCGATCTGAAACGGGTGGTGCGCGAGCAGAATGTCGAAATCGGCATCATTGCCGTAACGGCCAACGCTGCCCAGGAAGTCTATGACTCGCTGGTCGACGCGGGGCTGAACGCCATCCTCAACTTCGCGCCCATCCAATTGCGCACCGACAACCACGTGAAGCTCAAGAGCGTCGACCTGCGCATCAATCTCGAGTCGCTCTCGTTCTACCTGAAGGGCGTCGAGGACGGGACAGCGTGATCACCACAGAGGCAGTGCTCTCTGTGCCTCTGTGGTGAAGAGATTCAGAATCGGGACGGCGTAAATGCTCGGAACATGGATTCTTGCTGCCGCGGTGATCATGACGCCGCGCGTCACCGGTCGCCTCGCCACCGACGTGACGTTCTCCGACGAGTCGGCGCGCGAAATCGCCGTCGCCGCCACCAAAGTGCTGGAATCGTGCAGGTACTCGGCTTCCTCGACGGAAGACGACTTCGTGCAGGCGAAGCGTGGATGTCATATCGATGTCCTGTTTGCCAAACCCCTCCTGGTGACGGTCAACCGGAAGGAAGCCGTAACGGTTCGCGAGTTGGTCGTCGTTTTCCCATTGGCGAGCGGCGGATTCCTGATTCGCACATCCACCGGTTACCGCTATTTTTCAAAATTTACCGACTCCGGACAGGAACTCCAACGGCTTCTGGCGCACGCCACGCCGCGATAAAATTGCCCCGTGCGCGCGAAAAAATGGATCGTTGGGGCTTGCTCGATTTTGCTCCTCGGCTTGGCGTGGGCGGCCTACCCGATCTATCCCGCGATGCAGTCATTGTGCGGACTCGCCGATGACCGCGCCAAGTGCGTCGATCGCTGGGCATCGCCGCATCGTGGCGCCGTACATCTACTCAACGGCGATCTCTACGGCACATCCGAGGACGTCTATGGATTCCGCGCACGGGTGAAGAGGCGCTAGGGCCAGCACGGTGGATCACCACAGAGGCACAGAGGACACAGAGTTAGCTCTCTGTGCCTCTGTGGTGAACAGAACGAGAATCAGGAGGCCTGGGCGCCGCTCGACGACGCCGCCGCCAGCGTGGCGGCCATCCGATCTTCGAGCTCGCGAACCGCGGTTTCGAGCGTCGGCAGGAGCGTGCATGCGCGGGCGAAGTCGGCATCGCGGCCGGCGCGCTCGATCTGGATTGCAGCATCGAGCGCCTCGCCCATCCCGAAGTTGCTGATGGCGCCCTTCAGCGTATGCGCGCTGCGATAGAGCACGTCGGAATTCCGCTGCGCGATCGCGTCGCGCATGGCGTCGATGAGCCGCGGCGATTGCGAGACGAACGCATCGCGCACGCGCGCCAGAAGCTTCACATTCCCGCCAACAGCCTCGAGAATCGTGTCGCCATCCGGCTCCGGCGACTGTCCGCGCAGGACCGCCGCCAGACGATTCTGGGTCAGCGGCTTGGTCAGGACGCCGTCCATGCCGGCGGCGATGCAGCGCTCGCGATCTTCAGGCGCGGTGTAGGCGGTGAGAGCGATCAAACGGGTGTGGTGACCGCGCTCCATCCCTCGCAGACGACTGGCGACCTCGAATCCGTCCATCTCGGGCATCTGCACATCGACGAGCGCGACATCGAAGGCCCTGGCCTGCAGCAGTCGCAGCGCTTCCGCACCGTTGGCCGCTGTTGACACGCTGTGTCCCAGGCGCCGGAGCGCCTCGGCCGCGAATTCGAGATTGACAGGATGATCGTCAACCACCAGCACGGATTGCGGACGATCGATATCCACGCGCCGCTCCAGCGTGAACGACATCCGCCGATCGATGATGCCGAGGGCCACCGCGATCGCTTCGATCAATTCGCGTTCGCCAACCGGACGCGTGACCGTGACGGTCGGAGGAATCATCGTCGCAACCGGCGAGACGATCTGCACCACCGGAACCGGCGAGATCCACGGCGTCGATGCCAGGACCGCGGAGTCGATCACGACCGTCGAGAATGCCTCGCGAATCGACGGCTGCAGCGCATCAGCCACCGATGCGTAAAGCTCGGGCACCAATCCGTGGGCCGTCAGAATCCCACCAACGATTTCGCGCATTGCGGCGTGCGGCTCGATCACCATCACGCGCATGCCCGACAGCGCGTTGTGCCATTGCGGCGGCACCATCCCGGCGATCGAGTCGTATGACAGTTTCACGGCCACGTGGAACGTGCTGCCCTTGCCGATCTCACTTTGGAAGTCGATGTTCCCTCCCATCGCTTCGACCAGGCGGCCGACGATGGAGAGTCCCAGACCGGTGCCGCCGTAGCGGCGCGAATGGGAGCTGTCGGCCTGCGCGAACGGATCGAAGATGGTCTCGCGCTTGTGCGCGTCGATGCCCATTCCGGTGTCGCGGACCTCGACATGCAGCGTCACGTCGGATCCGAAGCCCGCCTCCGCCCACCCGCGCACGACGATCTCGCCGACATTCGTGAATTTGATGGCGTTGCCTACGAGGTTGACGAGGATCTGGCGAAGTCGAAGCGGATCGCCCCACAGGCGGTCCGGAACTTCGGGCGCGATGGAGAAGGCGATCTGAAGTCCCTTCTGGGTCGCGGTGACGCCCAGGGTCTTCATGGTGTCGGTGACGAGCTCGCGAATGGAGAAGTAAACCGGCTCGAGCTCCAACTTGCGCGCTTCGATTTTGGTGAAGTCGAGGATGTCTTCGATGGTGGCCAGAAGCGATTCCGCCGAGCGGCCCGCCATCCGCAACTGCTCGCGACGCTCCGCCGTCGGCTCGCTATCGCTGGTCAGTTGCAACATCCCCATGATGCCGTGCAGAGGCGTGCGCATCTCATGGGAAACGCTCGCCAAGAAGTCGCTCTTGGCGGTGCTGGCAGCCTCGGCGCGCCGCAGCGACTCGCGGAGATCGGCGGTCTCCTTTTCGAGCTGCGCGCTGCGGGAATCCGCCGCGCGCATCGCATCCTTCAAGGCCCGGCGTGTTCTGACGACGACAATGCCGAGCGCGAAAGAAACCGCGGCGAGGACAACCCCTAACGCAATGATCACAGGTTTTCGCGCGCGCGCTGACGACGTTGAAGAATGGCTCGAATGCGAGGCAGCAACGCCTCTCTTCGGATCGGCTTGCGAAGAAAGTCCGCCGCCCCGAGCTCGAGGCTTCGCGCCTCCACTTCCGGGCTTGCGCTGCCGGTAACGAAGATCGCGGGAGTGTCGATGCCCTTCTGGATCATGATCTCGAAGAGACGGAGGCCATCGAGGGTCGGAATGTTGATGTCGAGAAGGAGCAGATCAAACTCACGACGGCCGAGCTCCAGAAGCGCATCGGCGCCATCCATCACACAGACCGCCTCGTAACCGGCCTCGCCCAGAAATCCCTCGATGAGAGCGGATGAAACCGCATCGTCTTCGACCACCAGGATCAGCACCGATCGGTCGAACGGCTTGAGGAAGGCATCGCGCGGAGCGGGAGTCTTCTTGAGCGCGATCTCGATTTCTTCGCGGACGCGCTCCGTTTCAACGCTGGGATTGCGATCGAATTCACGGCGGAGGATGTCGCAGCATTCCTGGTAGCGCCGTAGCGCTGCGTCGGGCCGTCCCTGCTCCAGCTGTAAACGCATCAGCGTCCGGTGCACGACTTCCTGAGTCGGATCGAGTGCCAGCAGACGGCCCGCGGTCTCGGACGCGTTTTCCCACCACCCCGCTTTGATCTGCACTGCCAACAACTTACCGAGCATCGATAGCGCGCCGCGCCAGTAGTGCAGGCGCTCGCCCGCCAGCCACTGGTCAAATGCGTCGATGCCACTGGCGAAGCTCTCCAGCAGGTTGGCGGTGTAAAGGTCGGCAGCCTCTCGAAGAGCGTGGATCGTGCCGCCGGCGACCAGCGCGTCAAAGCGCGCGACGTCGACTTCGATCGCGCCGGGTCGGAATCGGATGGCGTCTCCATGGCCGGCGAAGACATCGGCCGGCACAAAGCGCAGCGCGAATCGGAGGTCGCGAGCGAGTCCCCCGACGTCGTCGACTCCGAAGAGCGCGCCGAAGTCGTGAAGCGGGACAGGTGTGTTGCGATGAAGAGCGAGCCAGGTCAGCAGTGCCTGCGTTTTTTTGCTTCCGATCGCAAGCGGATTTCCGCGGTGATCGGCCGCGCGAAATTCTCCAAACAAACGAATTGTGAGAATCGCCATCTGCTGTTAGCCTGGGTCGGATAGAGTACCATAATTCCTGCCCCAGCCTGGCTCGGCGATTGCTCTGCGCCTCCCCGATAGGAGGTGCGTGGAGATGAAGAAAATCCTTGCATCAATTGCAGTTGCACTACTGATGACCAGCGCGTTCGCCTGTTCGAACTGGAACAGGTACACCCCCAAGGGCATGGACGCTACGGCGATCGCCGAGGAGATCCGCAAGAACATGCTCGCCGACGGCATCACCGGAATGACGGTCGACGTCGATAAGGCCGGCATCACCACCTTGCGCGGCGACGTCAAGACCTCCAGCGACAAGCAGAAGGCCATCGACGACGCGAGAAAGGTCAACGGCGTCACACGCGTGATCGATCAGATTGCGATCAAGCCGTAGGTCCCCGGTTGCGGGGAGGTGTGAGGTCCCTCGCCCCGCGAAGCGGGGAGAGGGTGGCGCGGAGCGCCGGGTGAGGGGCACCTATTCGAACGCCCCTTTTGGCACTTCAGGGAGGACCTTCAGGTCATCAAACCGCATCACCTGGTTCTTGCCTTTGACCTCGCGTCGCGCAGAGAGCAAGAGGCCTCCCACGCGGCGGTAATCCCGGAAGATCATCTCGATCGGCGCGTCTTCGGGCTGCGTCGTGCCGGCCTTCGTGTCCCACTCTTCGACGACGCCGGTGTCGCGGTTGATCCACAGCCAGTAGATGTCGCCGGGAGTCAGACCCGCGGAAGCATCCCAGTTGAGCCTGACCACGTCCCAGGTGCGTCCACAAGAATCGGTGCGCTCACCGTCGTACGTTCGACGGACGCGTGAATCGAGGATCTGCAACGGCATCAACAGCCAATTCATATCGTTGATGAAGCGGCGGTAAGCGATGTTGTAGAGATGGTCCCACTTTCTTCCCTCGGAAACCGCCTCCCCTCCCAGCGTCCCGTGACCCTTCTTGGTCGGGATGTTGACGGTGATGTCGAAGGGAAGGTTGTCCTCAGTTTTTCCGCTTACGCGATACTGACCGGTCGATCGGTCCAACTGCTGCGGGAATGACGAAACGACCTTGCCGAAACGCTCGACGTTAAACGTGAACGAAATGTAACGCGCTTTGTCGTATGCCGGACCGCCACCGAGGACATCGAGGGCGCGGCGGGAGATCTCGTCGACCTTGCGAGCCGGTTGAGCGAGCGCAACCGATGAGACGAGAATGAGGGGAACCAGGGACAACTTTCGCATGAACACGAGCTCCTATCATCTGACGTTTTGACTTTTTGCAATGTTCCGCTGGCAAATTGGGTTTGATCTCGCGCGATGAACGGAAGCCGAATCGTCATTACCGGCATCGGCGCGCTGAGCCCTAACGGAATTGGACGGGAGCGCTATTTCGCAGCACTGGCGGACGGCCGCTCCGGCATCCGCATCATCACCCAGTTCGACGCGACTTCACTCCCCTGCCGCATCGCGGGAGAGATCGACTTCGATCCAATGGAATGGGTGGACTCGAAGAACATCCGGCACGTTGCGCGCGTCGTCCCGATGGCGCTGGCGGCAACCGATGAGGCACTCCGCGACGCGAACCTCGATCCCACGACCCTGGATCTGGAGACACGCCAGCAAATCGGCGTCATGCTCGGGTCGGGCGGAGGGGCGGTGGAGTTCAGCGAGCGCATGTACGAATTGTGGTTCAACGATGCTGAACGGCAGGCATCGATCTACTCCATCCCTTCCGGCACGATCGGGACGATCGCCTCGGAGATCTCGATGGCCTATGACCTCCATGGCTTCTCGCATCTCATCTCGACCGGCTGCACCTCCTCGACCGATGCTCTCGGATACGCCTATCGCAACCTGAAGCTGGGAGTGATCGACTACGTCATCTGCGGCGGCGCCGATGCCACTATCACCGAAGCTGTCATGACCGGCTTCTGCATCATGCGCATCGTTTCGAATTCGCGAAATGACGCTCCCGAGACCGCCTCGCGTCCTTTTTCACGGGATCGCGACGGCTTCGTCCTGGCGGAAGGGGCCTGGATGTTCATCATGGAGCGCGAAGAGACGGCCAAGGCCCGCGGCGCGCGAATTTACGCCGAAGTCGCGGGCTACGGATCGACATGCGATGCCCATCACCGCGTCCGCATGGACGAATCGGGCCAGGAGCCTGCACGCGCGATGGCGCTCGCGATGAAGGATGCCGATGTCAGCCCGAGCGACGTGAGTTACCTCAACTACCACGGAACCTCGACGGACTTGAATGATCGGATCGAAACGCGCGCCGTGAAGATCGCTTTCGGAAAGAAAGCGACGGCACTGGCGGGCTCGGCGACCAAGTCGATGATCGGCCATCCCCAGGGAGCGTGCGGCGCCGCCGGCGTGGCTGCGTCGCTCATGGCCATGCGCGATGGCGTCCTCCCTCCCACCATCAATCTGGAGAATCCTGATCCGGAATGCGATCTCGACTACATTCCCGAACTTGGCCGGCGAGCGCGGATCGATGCCGCCGTCTGCAACACCATCGCGTTCGGCTCCAAGAATTCTGCGCTGGTGCTGAAAAGAGTCTAGTTGCTGGGTTGCTAAGTTGCTTGGTTGCTCGACAACCAAGCAACCTAGTAACCGAGCAACCTGTGTTCACGCCAAAACGGATCGATTCCCCAGAACTCCTGGACGAACCAAATGCTCCCCGCGAGGATATGGAGCGTTCGCTCCGCGATCTGCGTCGATTCAATCGTTTCTACGGCGGGGCGGGCGTCTATCGGCGCTTGCTCCGAAAGATGGCACGCCACAACCCCCTTTCGATTCTCGATGTCGCGACCGGGACTGCCGATCTGCTCGAGCTTGTGCCCCCAACGTCGTTGCGCGTCGGTGCCGATTTCAAGATCGATCATCTCCTCTATCTGCGCGAAGGATCGGCCGTTCGTCGCGTAGCCGCCAACGCTCTCCACCTGCCCTTCATCAACAATGCATTCGAGATCGTGACGTCGACACACTTCTTTCATCACCTGACGCCCGACCAGAACGCGGCGATGTTGCAGGAGGCGCTGCGCGTGGCGCGGCGGGGCGTCATCGTCAACGACACGCGGCGCCACTACATCCCGTTCCTGGTCACGAAGGTGATCGGCTTCCTGCGCTTTGTCGGCCGAATCACCCGCAACGACGCTCCGGCGTCAGTGCTCCGCGGATATACGCCTGAGGAGGTGCGCGCAATCGCGGCCAACGTGCCGGCCAGGAATTTTGAGGTAGTGCACACGTGGCCGTACCGGTTTGGTCTTTTGCTATGGAAGTAGATGTCGCAATCGTCGGTGCAGGTCCGGCAGGATCGACGCTGGCAGCTCTGCTGGCGCGGCGCGGCGCGTCGGTCGCGCTGATCGATCGCGACCTCTTTCCGCGCGACAAGTTGTGCGGCGAATTTCTGTCCTACGATGCCCTCCCCATCCTCGAAAAATTCGCCATCGACCTCGCCGACGCGCCCAGGATCCATCGGTGCCGCGTGGTCGGCCGGCACCGCACCTACGAATTCGAGTTTCCGCATGCCGCGCGCGGCGTTTCACGGCGGCTGCTCGACGATGTGCTGCTCCGCAATGCGCGGGCGGCCGGCGCGCAGACGCTGGAGGGATGCACCGCCGTGTCGGTCTCACCGAACGGCGTCCAAACCGATGCCGACGAGATCCGCGCCCGGGCGGTGGTGGGGGCGTGGGGGCGGTGGGGGCGGTTCGACCAGCAGTTGCGGCGCAGCTTCGTCCGCGATCATGCCCATCGCAACTTCGGATTCAAGCGGCATTACCGCGGCGTCCCGCCCCGCGGGATCGACGACGCGATCGAGCTCTACTCCTTCGATCGCGGTTACCTTGGCGTCGCCCGAATTGAAAACGGGATCACCAACATCTGCGGCATCGTCCACGAGACGCGTCTGGCAGGCCACAAAGGTCGATGGGATAGTTTCGTCGATGAGATCCGCCGCAACGAACCGCGGCTGGAGCAGATGTACTCGCGATACCAGCCGGCGCAGGACACTTTCCTCTCATCGGAGCCGGTCATCTTCCGCGGTCGATCGGCGGTCGAGCAGGGCATTTTCCTGATCGGCGACGCTTCGGGAGTCATCGATCCGCTGACGGGCAACGGCATGGCCATGGCGATTCAATCGGCGCTGCTGGCCGCTCCCCATGTCCTCGATGGACAAACCGAGAAGTACCGGCAGCGTCATCACGAGTTCTTCGCATCGCGCATTCGATGGAGCCGCCGCGTGGCTTTCGTGCTTTCGCGCCCTGCGCTGATCGACACCGCGCTTGGAGCGCACAGGCTCGGTCGATACCTGTTGCGACGCACGCGCGCCGATCGCGACGAAGTTGCACGTCTCGCCGACATAGAATTCGGCCAATGAAGCTGTTGATCGTCGATGACGATCTGCACATCCGGCGGCTCATCGGGATTTACCTCCGCGATGCCGGCTTCGAGGTCACCGAGGCCGCCACCGGAGAAGAGGGGCTGGAGGTTGCGCAGCGCGAGCCGTTCGACATCGTGCTGGTCGACCTCATCCTGCCGCAATACGGCGGATTTCGACTCTGCCAGAAATTGAAATCGGCGTCCTCGCCGCCGCGCGTCGTGATCACCACCGGCGACGACTCGCCGCAATCACGCGACCTGGCGGCCGAGGCAAAGGCTGACGCGTTTCTCGCCAAGCCGTTCACACGCGAGGAGCTACTGGCGGCCGTGCGGCCGTCACCCTGACCCCGCCGAGCGGGGGAAGGGTCTCGTGGGCGAGATCCCTCGCTCTGCTCTGGATGACGCTCCGCGTCAATTCTGACCGGGATCGCCGCCCTGGCGACGATAGGGCGCAAGAAACTGCAGGCTCTCGATGCGCGTCTGCAGCTCGTTGCCAACCTGCTCGGACCGTGCGATCAGATCGTCGATTTCGAGCAGCCGCTGCTTTTCCTGGACGTCGATGTTGAGCGACATGATCAGCGCGTTGGTCAGCGCTTCCAGCTCCACGGTGTCGATCTCTGGCACCGCGACCTGGTCGGGCAGGTAGTGGAGGTACTGCCGGGAAAGATCGGCAAGCCAGCTCTTTTGCTCGTAGGCCTTGGTCACGTCGCGCGACTGCTCGGGCTGAATCACGACGCGCGCGGTGCGGTACGGCTCGCGCGAAACTTCGCCGACCACGCGAAACCGCACCTCGCCCCGCACCAGAACGTTGTAGCGACCATCCTCGAGTGGGACCGCCTGCTCGATCTGTCCGACCGTGCCGCAGGCGTAGATCGGCGGAGCGCCGAAGTAGTCGGCTTCCCAGCCTGGACGCAGCAGCACGATGCCGAACCGCTGATCGGCCGCGACCGCGTCGGTGATCATCTGCCGGTACCGCGGCTCGAAAACGTGCAGCGGCAGCCGTGTACGCGGAAAGAACACCAGGTTCGGCAGCGGAAACAGCGGGAGGAGAAACTCGCCCTCGGGAAAGGTCGTCATGAGGTGACGATGATTTTAGCGCGGGTTCCGTATTCACTCATGACGACATGCTCGTGTTTACCACGTTACTCATTCTCCTGCAGATGGATGCGCGGAGCCGAACCGTTCACCATCCTCCTCCCCAGCGCATCCTGTGGATCGGCGCCCACCCCGATGACGAAGCACTGGCGGCTCCACTGCTTGGGCGGGCCTGTGTGGATGGCGGCGCCGATTGCTCCCTCCTCGTCATGACGCGCGGCGAACGGGGAGATTGTTTCCTTCCCGGCGGCTGCGGCGATCTGGGAACCCTTCGCGCGGCTGAGATGGCGCGGGCCGCCTCCCTCTTCCGCGCGCAGTTGATCCAGTGGAGTTACTCCGATGCATTGACGGACGTCGACTCCGTCTGGAGCCGCGAAGCCGGCGGTCATCAAGAATTGGTCGACCGCATCCGTTCCGTGATCACCGCGACTTCTCCGACCGTCATCTACACCTTCGATCCGAACCATGGATCGACGTGCCACGCCGCACATCGCGCGTTAGGCGCACTCGTGCTCGAGGCAGCCGGATCGAAGCGCGTCGAGCTGCTCGAGACCATCGTGGACTTCCTGCCCGACGCGTTCGGCTTTCACGCCGCCACGCCCGAGGCGGCCGCGATCGATGCCACCCTGACCTGGCACTACCTGGTCGACGATGTCGCGACGCACGCGAGTCAATTCACATCGGGACAGATTGAGTCGCTCCGCCGAGAGCCCGATGAACAACGGCGCGTGTGGCTCGCTACCGCTCCCGCGCAAAAATACAATTGCGACAGATGAAGTCCTGCGGTGCTTCCTCGATGCCGTAGACCCAGCGCCGCAGCTTCGCGACTTCCTCCCCCGCCAGCACCTCGGCAATCGTGTTTTTCGCGAGATCGCCGACCACGTAGCGCTCGTCGTAATCCTCGCAGCAGAGAACGCACGTTCCGCGCGGCGTAACGTGCAGATGCTGCAGCGGGCGCGACCCGAGGTTGTCGCAGCCGGCCAGGTGGCGTTTGCGCTCGGGCGGCTTGAGGCCGACATCGAGCCAGCCGGCGCGGTCCATCACGACGTGACGCTGCACTCCAAAACGGCTGCCCGCGAACCGCTTCGCGATGGCATCGAAGTCGGCGTCGTGCTGCGCATCGCCGATGCCCAGGACGACGATCTTCATGTCATCGGCGAGAGGGCGATCCTTGGCGTAGTCGAGGTTGCGAAGGACGAGGCTTAGATGATCTTCGCCGCGGTCGCGTTTATATCTTTCGTGATCGAGCGTCGACAGATTGATGCAGATGTAGCGCAGCGGTCCGGACTCGACCAGGGCATCGATCTTCCGGGGCGTCAGGCCGGTGGCATTGCTGAGGACCGCCACGGGCAGATCGGCGGCGAAGAGGGTCTGGCATTGATCGACGAAGCGGCGATCGATGGTCGGCTCGTTGTAGCTCTGCAGGAAGACGCTTTCGAGCGTCGATCGAAAATTAGTCAACTGGTTGACTATCTCTTCGAAGAAGGCCTCCGGCATCGCGTAGTCCTCGCGGGGCGCGATCGAGACGGGGCAGAAGAAGCATTTCTGATTGCAGGTGGTCATCGTCTCCAGCGAGACGACTTTGAGCCGGTACTGGCGCGAGACATCGTTCCGAACCACCCACCCACCCTCCTCCAACCCCCCGCCCCCCACCCCGCGGTCGATGAACGCGCGCAGCGCTGCGAACGCCGCATCGGCCGGCAGCAGGGTCCGGTCGGTGATGGGGTTGTAGATCCGATCGCCATCGATGTGGAGAAATGGATTCTGACGGAGATCGGTAGCCACAGAAGGGGGCATACGGAGACTATACGGCTGGATAAAGGCGCGTGTCTAAGACGGCAAGAAATTAAGAATTTCGAATTTCAAATGAAAAATTGAAAATGGGGCGGACATTCCTCATTTTTCATTTGAAATTTGAAATTTGAAATTCCTTGACCCGTAGTGCTGAACATGCGAAACAGGTCCCAATGATCGCCATCCTCTTCCCTCGCTTCGATCACTCTGCGATCGAGGAGCGCTACGCCAGCTGGCAGAGTCAGATGCTTCTGCAGCGCGAAGAGGGAATCGAGTTTGCGCTTTACGATCCGCAGGAGCCGGCTTCGCTGGCCGCCGGATTGATCGAAAGCGATCACGCGCTGGTGATCACCGATCCGCTGCTGCTCCCACCGGCGCATTTGGCGACGCGTCTGCGCGAGGTGCTGGTGCACACGCCGGAGGTGGTAGCAGCGTTGCCGGTGAGCAATGAAGCGGCCAATGTCAGTCAGCGCCGGACGCCGGCGTCGCCTTATTTGACGCTCCGGGAACTGCAGCAGGTGACGAGCGGGATGCAGTCGGAATCGCAATCCTCCGAGCGCGTGACGTGGGACAGATCGGATCCCGCGGCCTACCTCTGTCGAACCGCATTCCTGGACGGAATCGACGATCCGGCCTATCGCGCTCTGGAAGGGCGCGAGGTGGTGATCTCTCTGAACGACTACATCCATCGATGGAGCTCGCTGCGCGGGCAAGCGCGCGAGGACCTGCTGGCGCGTATCGGAACGGATGCCAAACAGATCCTCGAGTTCGGCTGCGGGGAAGCTCCCCTCGGCGCCGCGCTCAAGGCGCGGCAGAAATGCCGCGTGGTCGGCATCGAGCTCGATCCGAAGGCAGCCGCCATCGCGCGCAAACGCATCGACGACGTCTACTGCGGCGATGCCCGTGACATCGTCTCGCTGATGAAGGAAAAATTCGACTGGATCATCGGCGGAGACATCGTCGAGCATCTCGATGAGCCGTGGTCTTTTCTGGCCGAGCTGCGCCACGTCAGCGCCCCCGGCGGGCACTTGCTCCTCAGCATTCCCAATGTCGCGCACGCCTCAGTGATCAGCGATCTGCTGCAGGGCCGGTTCGACTACGTCTACATGGGACTGACATGCGTCGGCCATCTCCGTTTCTTCACGCGACGATCGATCGAAGAGATGATGACGATCGCCGGCTGGACCATCATCGACATGGTGCCGCAGCAGGTCGTGGCCACGCGCGGGCGCGATGAACTGATCGCGGCGCTGTCGAGCACCAGGCTTCGAATCTCGAAAGAGGATTTGCTGCCCAGCGGCTACTACGTTGTGGCGCAGAATCTCTGATGTCGCTTCGGCTTGCCTATCTGGTCGAGGACACCGCGCTCTCGGGTGGAGTGCGGGTGCAGCTGGCGCAGGCGGACGCGCTCGTCGGGCGCGGGCATCGCGTTCGGCTGGTCACGAAAGGATTTCCGCTGACCTGGCGAACGTCGCAGGCGGAGTGGATCTACGTCGACGATTTCCGCCAGTACGACGCCGACGAAGACGATTTCGTCATCGCAACGTTCTGGTCAACGGTCGAGCCGGCCTGGAATCTGGCGCACGAACGCGTCGTCCACCTCACCCAGGGCTACGAAGGCGCCTTTACGGCGTATACCTCGATGCGTCCGCAGATCGAGGCGGCATATCAGCTGAAGATTCCGAAGCTCGTCGTTGCCAGGTCGCTCATTCCAATTCTGCAGCGGTTCACGGACGACATCACGTACGTCGGGCAAATCGTCGACGGCGAGTTCTATCGCCCGCGGACGCCTGCCGAAAGAGAACCGATGCGGGTGTTGCTGTGCGGCGAATCGCAAGCCGACATGAAAGGAATTCATGAAGGGTACGGCGCAGCGGCGCATGCGCGCTGGTTTCATCAGAAATTCGATCTGGTGCGCGTGTCGGCGTGGGCCCCTGCCAAAGATGAGCCTCTCGACAGCGTGCAGGAATTCCATGTCGCGCTGACCACTGCCGAGATGACACGGCTGATGCATTCCTGCGATGTGCTCATGGCCCCCAATCATCGCGAGGAAGGATTCGGCTTGCCGGCAGCGGAAGCGCTGGCGTCGGGGATTCCGACGGTCATGACGTCGATTCCGTCGTTTCAGTCATTCGATGACGCGCATGACTATGCGCTGTTCGCACCGGAAGAAAACGCAGTCGAGCTGGGCGAAAAGCTCATCGAGCTCCTCGGCGACGCCGAATTGCGAGAGCGCCTGCGCAAGCGCGGTCGCGAAGTCGCTGAGCAGTGGCGCGCGGACAAAGTCGGCCTGCGCCTTGAAGAGTTCTTTCTCGCGAGGAAGCGAACATGAAGATCACCCGCCGCGGGCTGATGCAGATCGGATTCGCTGCGTTCGCCGGAGCGTGCACATCGACGGAAGCCGAAAAGGGCGCGGGTCGATTGACCGCCAGGCCCGTGGAGAGCAAAGCGAGGCCTGCTCCCGGATTGCATTCACTGAACCTCGAGCGGGAGGCACTGCTGCACGTTCCCGAGAATCATCAGGGGGCACTCGCCGTACTTTTGCACGGGGCGGGCGGCCGGCCCGATCGAATCATCATGCGATTACAACACCAAGCGGACGCGTTCGGCGTCGCGCTTCTGGCAACGAAATCGAAGGGGCAGACGTGGGACGCGATCGGAGGCACGCTCGGCCCCGATCTCGCTTTTCTCGACAAGGCGTTGCGCGCCGCGTTCGGGCAATGTGTCGTCGATCCGGCCCATCTCGCGATCGCCGGATTCTCCGACGGCGCCTCCTACGCCGTCTCCCTCGGCATCGCCAACGGCGATCTCTTCTCGCACGTCATCGCCTTCTCCCCGGGCTTTCTCATTCCGCTTCCCCGCACCGGACGCGCCCGTTTTTTCCTTTCGCACGGGACCGAGGATCCCATCCTGCCGATCGACCACGCCAGCCGGCGGATCGCAAGAGAGCTTCGCAGCGCAGGGTTCTCCGTGGAGGTGCGGGAGTTCGAGGGCGAGCACACGATTCCGCCCGATATTGCGCAGGAAGCCTTCGAGTGGCTGGTTGTAAAGGGTTTGGTTTCTGGTTCAGTGAGCGGGTAGCGCCGAAATCTTGATTTCAACGCTTCTGGTCAAGCGCGACAGTTTTCATTCTGCTGCTTCCCCGAGGTCGCCGAGTCGGCTATCATGAACGCCTACATCGGACCAACCATCATCGAAATTGAGCTGGCGTCATTTCGACGCAGTTCACCAGGAGGGAGCATGAAGACCCGAATCGGAGCTATTTTTGTCCTTTTGACTGCGGCGACTTTCGCAGCCCACGCGCAAGCGACGCGTACGTGGGTGTCGGGCGTAGGAGATGACGTCAACCCGTGCAGCCGCACAGCACCGTGCAAGACCTTCGCTGGAGCAATCTCCAAGACGGCCGCCGGGGGGGAGATCGATGCTCTCGATCCAGGTGGATTCGGAGCAGTCACAATTACCAAGAGCATCACCCTTGACGGCGGAGGGGGCCAGGTAGCGTCGATTCTGGCTTCCGGGTTCAACGCGATCATCATCAGCTGGAACGCCGGCAACTTCCAGGACCCTCAGGGACACATTATTTTGCGGAACCTTCGGATCAACGGCGGGGTGTCCGGATTAAGCGGAGTAAGTATTATCAATAGCCCCCCTGCGGACGTTGTGGTCGAGAACTGCGACATCTATAACTTTCTCGCTCCGAGCGCCGCGAGCCGCGGAGTGCGGATCGCGACGAACGGCGGCAACACCAAGGTTACAGTTGCCAACACCTCGATCCGGAATATCTCCGGTCAGGGAATTCAGAGCCAACCCAGCGGCGGCGGAACTGTCGATCTGGTTGTGGAACGCGTCAGGATGTCGGGGATCCAGTTTACCGGGATCGATCTCGTGAATGACACAAAGGCCATCATTGCTAACTCGGTGATTTCGAACAACCCTGCAGGGGCCGTCGCGGCCCACGCCGCGTCTGTCACGGCCGACATTTACGATTCGGTCATTTCTCGGAACAACGCCGGTCTCTTGGTCGGCGACACTGGCGCCGCCACCGTCCGGCTGTATGGAACTCAGATCGTTAACAACATCTTTAACGGGATCGTGATTACGGCGGGAACGGTCGGAACGGCAAACAACAACACGATCCAAGG
>DASPZU010000025.1:0-198875 GCA_035636095.1 Thermoanaerobaculia bacterium | reverse complement strand
GCATGACATTCCGATCTCGCGAACGATTCTGAAAATGGTGGCCGAGAAACAGATCGCGATGATGACCTCCAACGCCCTCGAAGACGCGCGGCTGTTAGGCGGGAAATCGATCGCCATTCACGGAATCCGCTCCGCGATGTGCGTTCCGCTGTGGAATCGCGGCCGCGTCATCGGCGCCGTGCAGGTCGACTCGGGAATCCACATCGGACGCTTCACGGAAGAAGACCTCGATCTCCTGACCGCGCTGGCGAACTTCTCCGCCGTTGCCATCGAACGCGCGCAGCTCTCCGAAAAGATCGAAGAGGAGAGAAAGATCCGCGCGCGGATGGAGCGTTATCACTCTCCTGCCGTCGTCGACGAGATCGTGAAAGGCTCCATTCGAGGCGCCGCGACTGACGAACGCGAGATCCGCAGTGCCGAAGTTTCGATTTTGTTCGCCGACATCTCGGGATTCACCACGGTGGCCGAAACGAAAAATCCCGAGGAGGTGGCAGAGTTTCTGTCGCACTTCTTCAGTTGCGCGGTGGAATCGATCTTCGCCTACGGCGGAACTCTCGACAAATTCATCGGTGACGCTGTGATGGCGTTCTTCGGCGCGCCGATTCAGCAGGACGACCACGCCGACCGCGCCGTGCTGGCCGGCATCATGCTGCAGCGGCTGATCGGTGAATGGAACGACCAGCGCGAGAAAATCGCTCTGCCAGCGGTAAAAGTTCGGGTCGGCATCAACAGCGGGCCCGCGGTGGTCGGCAATGTCGGCACCGAGAAACGCGTCGACTACACCGTCCTCGGCACCTCTGTGAACATCGCGTCGCGGCTCGAGAGCGGCGTCGCGAAACCGGGGCAGGTCGTGATCTCGCAGAACACGCTGGATCGCGTCGTCGGAAGCTTCAACACCGAGTCTTTGGGCGAGTTCGCGCTGAAGGGGCTGCAGCAGAAGTTGCCTGTCTTTGTTGTGCTCGGCGGCGTCGATCGCGACGCCACAACTTCTCCCAAAACATTGAGCGCGACCCGCGCCTAGCGAAATGCCTCGCCGCCCACCAAAGTTCTACAAGCCAATGACCACGTTTCGCACTGTGGCCCAGCCGATCCTGGTCGCCCTCGCCCTGGCGCTGGGCGTGCGCAGCGCCATCCGCATCTACTCGATCCCGACTGCCTCGATGTCACCGACGCTAAGGGTCGGCGATCACATCGTGGTGACGCCGTACCACGGTGCGGCTCCCAAACGCGGAGATGTCGTCGTCTTTCACTCGCCGACCAGCCTCAACGATTTGCTCGTGAAGCGCATCGTCGCCGTTCCCGGTGATCTCGTGGAAACGCACGAAGGCAGATTGTTCATCGGCGGACATGCAGCCGCAGAACCGTATGTCATCGCACCGGCGACGACCGGAACAATCGCGTCACAGGTCATTCCGCCGGGATTCTTTTTCGTTCTCGGCGATAACCGCGCCAACTCGTTCGACAGCCGGCAATGGGGCGTCCTGCAGCGCGATCTCGTGATCGGCCGCGCGCGACTCGTTCTGTGGTCTTCCGGCTCCGGAACGATGCCGCCGCAGGCCAGCGCTGAAGTCGTCAGTCACAGGAGCGGCGGGTCGCGCAATCTCCATCTCGACCGTCTTTTCAAGCCGATTCAGTAGATTAGCTCTATACTTTTTCCCAATTGGGAGGATGACTATGCGACGCAGCCGGCGCGAGAAGGGCGAAGGTCAGCTTGGGTGCATCGTCGGCCTGATCGTTTTGGCCCTCGGCGTTTTTATTGCCTGGAAAATGATCCCGGTCAAGGTCAAAGCAGCCGAAGTGCGGCAGGTCGTCGTCGACGAGGCGAAATCCGCCGGGACGCACAACGACAAAGTGATCATGGGCAACATCCTGGCAAAGGCGCGCGAAGACAATCTGCCCATCACCGAAGACAATGTGAAGATTCGGCGCGGCAACAACGAGATCACCGTCGAGTTGAACTACGTGGTGCCCATCGAGTTCCCCGGCTACACCTATCAGTGGCACATCAATAACACCGCCACCAATCCAATCTTCTGATGAGCGTAACAATCAAGGTTCGAGAAAACGGTCCCTATAAAATCGAAGGTGAATTCCGCCTGGTCGACGCGAATGACAACGAGATTCCAATCATAAAGCCGGTGCTGTGCCGGTGCGGCGGCTCGACCACCAAACCGTTCTGCGACGGAACGCACTCGAAGATCGGCTTCCAGGGCGCGATCGCCGCGGTGCAGGCGGAAGAGAAAAAGCCGCCCACGTCATCCTGAGCCGCGAAGACGGCGAAGGATCTCGAGTTACGTAGCTGGAGACCCTTCGCTTCGCTCAGGGTGACGACAGATCTCGCCATGTCGGATTCACCGACTTGATCAAAGCAATCTTCTTTCCGCGCGTTTTGCCCTTGATCGCTTTCTCGGCCGCAATCGCATCGAGAATCGAGTCGAAGGTTTCGTAAAAGACAAGGCGGTCAAAGTGATATCGGCTTGTAAACGCGCATTCACCGCGCATGTGCTCCGCTGCGCGTCTCATCGCTTTTCCAGTGGTACGTCATTCTGAGCCCCGAAGAGGGCGAAGAATCTCCAGTTACCTAACTTGAGATCCTTGGCTGCGCTCAGGGTGACGAGGCTCCGGGTCGTCCTCGACCACGAACACGACCGTCTCCCATCCTGATAAGCACTCGAGCAGCCGCGCGACGTCACTGGTTTCGATCACTTCCTGAACGAACTCGAGCTTCATGAGCGGCCGGTGTACTCAACCGCCGTTCCGATCGCGGGCCGAGAGCGCGGACCAAAGAGCGTGTCAAAAAAATAGGCGACGTTCACATTGACTTTACGGCGCGTTGAGCAGTAGCGTACGCGGCGCGAATGTAAACGGTTACATTCATGCCGGATTCGCACGCACGCGTCACCATCAAAGATGTCGCCGCGCAAGCCGGCGTCTCGGTGGCCACCATCTCCCGAGTTCTCAACGGCAAGGGTCCCGTGCGCGAGGCGACGTCGCGCCGCGTGATGGAAACCTGTCAGGCGCTCCGCTTCACGCCGCACGGAGTCGCGCGAAGCCTCAGCATCCGCCGCACCCACACCATCGGCCTTCTGCTTCCCGATTTGCACGGCGAATTCTTTTCCGAAGTCATCCGCGGGATCGATGCTGTGGCGCGGAGGAGCGGGTATCACCTCTTGGTGTCGGGCTTCCATAGCGATCGCCAGGAGATGATCGCGGTCTTCCGCGCCGTGCGCGGACGCGTCGACAGCCTGATCGTCATGTCACCGGACCGCGAAGCATCCGAATTGTGCGCCTATCTTCCCGCCGGATTTCCCGTCGTGCTGCTGAATAACACCGGCGTTTCGCGCTCCATCAGCATCGACAACTACGGCGGCGCCGCCGCGATGGTCTGTCACTTGCGTGCCCAAGGCCACACCCGCATTGCCTTCGTCAAAGGACCAGACCAGAACGCCGACGCGGCGGAACGGCTGCGGGGATATCGAAATACATCGGCGCAGACGATCGAGTTCGACGGCAATTTCAACGAGGAAGCGGGATACGAGGCCGGCCTCCGCGTGTTGTCCATGACGCAGAAGCCGTCCGCGGTTTTCGCCGCCAACGACGCCATGGCGCTGGGGGTGCTGAATGCTTTCCGCGACGGCGGCGTTGGCGTGCCGCACGACATCGCGCTGGCGGGTTTCGACGACATCCCCATCGCGCGCTACGTCACCCCGCCGCTGACGACCGTCAAGGTGCCCATCGCCGAGCTGGGCCGCCGGGCCTTCGATCTTGCCATCAGCGATGAAGAAGAACGCCACGAAGTTCTGCCCACGACGCTCGTGATTCGAGAGTCGTGCGGTTCGACAATTTTGGGAGGAGGAACGAAGTCATGACACTGAGACGCACCTGGCTGATTCTGTTACTCGTGCTGGTCGCGGCGGGAAGCGCATTCGCACAGTCGGCAACCACCGCCACCATGCGCGGAAAAATCACCAACGCTCAGGGGAATCCAGTCGCGAATGCGGAGATCAACGCCGTCGAGACCTCGAGCGGATTTGTGCATACGGTCAACTCGCGCTCGGACGGTTCGTACACGCTGGCGGGATTGACTCCCGGCGCGTACAACATCGTCGTCGCGGCCACCGGATATGAACCGAAGAGCCAGGACATCACGGTCCAGGTGGGCCAGGTGCTCGACGTGAACATCCGAATGACTCCGACCGCGGTACTCTCCGAATCGATCACCGTGGTGGGCACGCAGGCGGTGGAGACGAAGACGCACGAGGCGGCCACCAACGTCACGCCGCAGCAGATCGAAAGCCTGCCCCAGCCGGAGCGCAACTTCTTGAATTTCGCCGCGCTGGCACCCGGCATTCGCGTTTCCAAGAATCCCGAAAGGAAGACCATCGCCGGGGATGCGCAGGATTCAGAACAGACCAACGTCTTCATCGACGGCGTGAGCACGAAAAACGACGTCCTGTTAGGCGGCACGGTTGGCCAGGACTCCAGCCGAGGGAATCCGTTCCCGCAGAGTGCGGTGCAGGAGTTTCGCGTCATCACCCAGAACTACAGCGCGCAATACGACCACGCCTCGAGCGCCATCATCACCGCGGTCACCAAGACCGGCGGAAATCAATTCAATGGTCAGGCCTTCGTCTACTACCAGCCCAAGAACTGGGTGGCGCCACCGAAGATCAATTACCAGTTCAACACGCTGACGAATAATCCCAGCTACCGGCGCTATCAGCCGGGAATCAACGCCGGCGGAGCGATCATCAAAGATCGCCTTCACTTCTTTGTGTCCTACGAGGGCGACCAGCAGCACGCCACGCGCAGCGTGAATCTCGGCAATGCCAACTTCGCAAACCAGTTCGGACAATTCACGGGCAATTTCCCCAGCCCTTTCCGGCAGAATCTCGGCTTTGGAAAACTGAGCTGGCAGCCCGACCGCAGCATGTTGTTCGATGTCAGCGGCTTGTATCGTAAGGAACATGAGGTTCGTGATTTCGGCGGTACGACTTCGTATCAGGCTGCCAACGACATTCGCAACTACGTTCACAGTCTCTCGCTGCGGAATCAGTGGACCAACAACGACTCCCTGAACGAGGCAATCGTGACGTATCAGAAGTTCGGCTGGAACCCGACCGCGCTCAATCCTGACCTGATCGGCCTCAACTACGAAGGGATCATCCGCCTCGGCGGCAGTAGCACAAACCAGAAGTTCGATCAACGCCGCATCGAGCTGCGCGACAACTACAACTTCGCTCCGATCACGGCGGCGGGCAGCCACAGTATTCAAGTCGGCGGAAATTTCGACGCTATGCATTACCAAGTCACCAAGAGCCTCTTCGGAAACCCGCAGTTCAACTTCAAGACAGATAAGAACATCGGCGCGACGCTGGACGCGCCTTATCAGGCTCTGTTCGGCGCAGGCAATCCAACCCTCACATCCAACAACAACGAGTACGGCGTCTACGGCGAGGACCGCTGGACCGTCAACCAGAACCTGTCCGTCACCCTCGGTCTGCGATGGGACTACGAGTCGCACATGCTGGATGAGAATTACGTCACGCCTGCCAACGTCGTGGCCGGCCTGAAGGGAAAGACGTTCATGGCGAATGGATTGACGATCCAGCTCCCCGACTCGTATTTCTCGACGGGCAGCCAGCGCAAGCCATACAAGAGCGAGTTCCAACCGCGAGTCGGCTTTGCGTACGACATCAAAGGCGACAGCAAATCGGTCGTCTTTGGCGGCTTCGGCCGGTATTACGACCGCCTCTTCCTCAATGCCACGCTCGATGAGCGCTATCGCATCCAGTACCCCGTCTATCGCATTGAATTCTCGCAGCCTGGTTTCCCGCGTACCGGCGCGGTGCTTTGGGATCCAAAGTACCTGAGCGTGGCAGGTCTACAGGCGCTCGTTGCGTCCGGCGCTACCAGCCCGGAAATCTTTCTGCTCAACAACAACACCAGGCCGCCTTACTCGAATCAGGCCGACCTCGGCTATCGCCAGACCTTCGGAACGTGGATCGGATCAGCCAGCTACAACTTCGTGCGCGGTTACCGCGGCATGACCTGGTTGTCGGCGACCGGCATCTGCTGCTCGGCGTTGGTCTCGGGCTTCGGCAACGTGCTGATCTCCGATCCGCAGGGTAAACAGTTCCGCTACAACGGACTCCAGGTTTCGGTCGACCGGCCGTACTTCGGCCGCTTCGGCGCCCACTTCGCGTACACACACGGAGACGCGAAGCAGACCGGCAACGATCTGTTCAGCCTCGACATGCCAAGCGCCGCAGCGTACGGCTTTCATGCCGTGCCGGGCTCGGAGAAGGACCGCGTCGTCGCTACCGGCATCTTCGGGATTCCGTGGGATGTCCGGTTCAGCACGATCGTCTCGCTTGGATCAGGGGCGGCGTTCAACGTACTCGACTTCTCGCAGGGATTCAGTCTGCCGGCACGTCAGATCACGAGGCCGTTCCTGCGTTCGATCTATCCCAAGAAGACCTGGGGTTTCGCGGATCGTGACGTCGACTTCCGTCTGGAAAAGAGTTTCCCGACCTTTGGTCGCACATCGATTGGAGTCGTGGCCGAGCTTTTCAACGCCTTCAACTGGTCGAGCCCCGGATGCCTCGCGAATTTCATCCCGCCGGAAGGAAACCCGAGCTTAGGTAAGGCGAACTGTCAGATCAACCTGGGCCGTCGCGAACAGGTTGGGCTCAAAGTGAACTTCTGATCCACAGAGCATGCGGCGAACGTCAGCGGCGTTCGCCGCACTCCTCTTTCTCCTGGGCGCCCAATGTCAGACCACAGCCGATGCGCCGAGGCGACGGGCGGCGGCGCCGGCGTCATCGATCGATGACCTGGAGCGGCGCACCTTCCGGTGGTTCTGGGACACCGCCAATCCGCGCTCGTACCTCGTCCCCGACCGCTGGCCGACCAAATCCTTCTCGAGCATCGCAGCGATCGGATTCGGTCTAACAGCCTATGGCATCGGCGCCGAGCGCGGCTACGTGACGCGCGAACAGGCGCGCGACCGCGTTCTGGCGACGCTCCGATCGCTCCTGGCCATGCCGGAAGGGAGTCAAGCCACCGGCGTGGCGCAGTATCGCGGCTTTTTCTATCACTTCCTGGATATGGAGAGCGGCGCGCGTTACAAAGAGGTCGAGCTGTCGACCATCGACACGACTTGGCTGTTCGCGGGCGCGCTTTTCTGTCAGTCGTATTTCGATCGCGACGATCCCGCCGAGAAGGCGATTCGCGATGCCGTCGAGCAGATGGTCACGCGGGCGGAGTGGGATTGGGCGCAACCGCGTCCGCCCGCGATCACGATGGGTTGGTATCCGGAAAAAGGATTCCACGCCTACGACTGGCGCGGCTACAACGAAGCGATGATGGTCATCATTCTCGCGTTAGGTTCGCCGACGCATCCCGTCGATCCCTCCGCCTGGCCTGAATACACCAGGACGTATCAATGGGGCTCGTTTTACGGGCAGGAGCACGTGCTTTTCGCTCCGCTGTTCGGTCATCAGTACACGCAGATGTTCATCGACTTCCGCGGGATTCAGGACGCGTACATGCGCGGGAAAGGTATCGACTATTTCGAGAATTCGCGGCGCGCGACGCTGTCGCAGCGCGCGTACGCCAATGACAATCCCGGGCGTTGGAAGGATTACGGCGGCGACATGTGGGGGCTCACGGCGTGCGACGGCCCTGGCGACATGACCATCGACGGCCGCACATACCACTCATACTGGGGCCGAGGAGCAACGGCTGGCGATGTTCGCGATGACGGCACGATTGCGCCGACCGCGGCGGCATCATCGATTGCCTTCACGCCGGACATCGCCATGGCCGCTATCGAAGAGATGCAGCGCCGTTACGGATCGAGCCTTTATCGTGAATACGGTTTCGCCGACGCGTTCAATCCCACCTTCAACAACGGCTGGTTCGACCCCGATTACCTCGGCATCGATCAGGGACCGATCATCGCGATGATCGAGAACTATCGCAGCGAATTGGTGTGGAAAACCATGAAGAAGAATCCGCATGTTGTTCGCGGACTTCGCAGAGCGGGGTTTACGGGAGGGTGGCTCGAGAACAAATGAATTTCAAATTTCAAATTTCAAATGAAAAATTAAGAATTTTTCATTTTTCATTTTTCATTCGAAATTTGAAATTTGTCTTTTTATTCGGGTTATCGCTCGCTTGTTCCATCCGCCAGGCCGGTGAACGCCTCAAGTTCTGGGGGCTCGGCCGCGAGGGCGAAGTGGTCGCGCAGATGCTTCCCGAGTTCACCAGGCGGACGGGCATTCGCGTCGATGTGCAGCAGATTCCCTGGAGCGCAGCGCACGAAAAGTTGCTGACGGCCTTCGTCGGTGAGGCCACCCCCGATGTGGCGCAGCTCGGCAATACATGGATCCCGGAGTTCGACACCGTCGGCGCGCTGGAGGACCTGACGCCGTGGCTCGCCCATTCGACGATCCAGCAGCAGAACTATTTCCCCGGAATCTGGGCGACCAATCAGGTCGAGGGCGTGGTCTACGGCGTCCCGTGGTACGTCGACACGCGCGTCATCTTCTACCGCACCGATCTCGTTCCAACGATTCCGCGCACGTGGGAGGCGTGGATGGCGGCCATGCAGCAGGCCAAACAGAGACGGCCTAACAACTTCGCGATTCTGTTGCCCACCAATCAGTTTGATGAAGTCACCATCATGGCGCTGTCGAACCATGCCACCCTGCTCAACGCCTCCGGCACCGAAGGGGCGTTCCGCGATCCCAAATTCGCAGAAGCGTTCACATTTTTCATTAATATATTTCGTAAAGGATTAGCAGCGCCGCTGGCCAACACCCAGATTGCCAACGTCTATCAGGCATTCGGGCAGGGCGATTTCGCGATGTACATCACCGGCCCGTGGAATGTCGGCGAGTTTCGCAAGCGCGTGCCGCCCGGCATCCCATGGGCCACTGCCCCCATGCCTGCGCCGACGGCTTCCGACTGGCCGGGGATGTCCATGGCGGGCGGATCGAGCCTGATCATGTTTCGCCCGTCGAAGAAAAAAGAGGCTGCCTGGAAGCTGATCGAATTCCTCTCCGAGCCGCGGCAGCAGATCCGCTTCTACCAGTTGACGCAGGATCTTCCCGCGCATCGTGGGGCCTGGAAAGCGCCGGCGGTTGCCAATGATCCGCCGCTGGCGGCCTTTCGCGAACAGCTCGAGCACGTCGCTCCCCTGCCGCGCGTGCCGGAGTGGGAGCAGATCGCGACCGAGATTTATCACGACGGCGAAGCCACCGTTCGCGGCCGCATGACCATCGACCGGGCGCTGGCCGACCTCGATCGCAAAGCGGATCACATCCTGGCCAAGCGGCGCTGGGTACTGGCACGACGATGAACGAGAGGCGGGCAGCGGTTCTTTTTCTGTTGCCGGCGCTGGCGGTCATTTTCTTGTTTTTCCTGCTGCCGGTCTGTGCCTCGCTGTTGCTGAGTCTCACCGACTTCGATCTCTACGCGCTCAGCGACATCCACAACATCCGCCTGATCGCCTTCCGCAACTACTCCCAGCTCCTCGGCAACCCGCTGTTCTGGAAGGCGCTCGTCAACACGCTCTACTTCACGGTGGTGGGCGGACCGCTGACTGTGATGGTGGCTCTGGGGACGGCACTTCTGGTCAATACCAAAGTGGCGCGATGGAAGCCGCTCTTTCGCACGATTTACTTTGCGCCGGTGGTCACCACCATCGTGGCCGTGGCGGTGGTGTGGAAATATCTTTATCACCCGCGCTTCGGCCTGTTGAATCGCGGCCTGGCCATGGTTGGCATCGGCGCCATCGACTGGCTCGGCGATCCGAGATGGGCGATGCCCGCCATCATCCTGCTGGCGGTCTGGAAAAACTTCGGCTACACCATGATCATCTTCGTGGCGGCGCTGCAGGCCATTCCGGAAGAGTTGTACGAAGCGGCGCGCATCGACGGGGCTAACGCGCTACAGCAGTTCCGCCACGTGACGCTTCCGATGCTGGGCCCGACCTTCGTGTTCGTCGGCATCATCACCGCCATCGGCTATCTGCAGTTTTTCCCCGAACCTTACGTGATGACCCGCGGCGGTCCCGTCAACAGCACCCTGTCGGTGGTGATGCTGATGTACGAACAAGGCTTCAAGTGGTGGAACATGGGTTACGCCGCCGCGGTGGCCTTCATCCTTTTCCTTTTCATCGCGGCGGCAACCCTGCTGCAGCTCAGGGCACAGCGCGCGGCCAAATGACATCGGGTATCGTTACCGGCCATGAATCGCGCCACTGCCACCATCATCATTAATGCATTACTGATCGCCACCGCGATTCTGACCGTCGTCCCGCTGCTGTGGATGATCTCGGCCTCCTTCATGCCCACCGGCGAGGCCACCATCTTTCCGCCCCGATTGTTTCCCACCCAACCAACCATTACACATTATCGTGAACTATTCACGCGCATGAATTTTGGCCGCACGTTCGCGAACAGCATGATCATCGCGATCGCCATCACGCTCTTCTCGCTTCTTCTGAACTCCATGGCCGGCTACGCCTTCGCCAAGCTGCGATTCGGCGGACGCGATCGCCTCTTCGGCGCCCTGGTGGCCGCCCTCGTCATTCCGACGCAGGTGGGCATGTTGCCGCTGTTTCTGATTCTCAAGAGCGTGCATCTCGTCAACAGCTATTGGGGGGTCATTCTCCCCAGCATGGCCACCATCTTCGGGATTTTCCTCATCCGTCAATTCATGCTGTCGATCCCCGACGATCTGCTCGATGCTGCGCGGATCGACGGCGCCGGCGAATTTCGGATCTACTGGTCGATCGTCATGCCGCTGGCGCGTCCGGTGCTGGTGACCCTGGCCATTTTCGCGTTCATGTCGGCCTGGAACGATTTCATGTGGCCGCTGATCGTGCTCACCGATGCCGGGAAATACACGCTGCCGGTCGCGGTCGCGAATCTGGTCGGCGAGCATGTGCAGGACACGGAGTTGATGATGGCCAGCTCAGTGCTGACCGTCCTGCCGGTCTTGATCCTTTTCCTTGCGCTGCAACGACACTACATCGCCGGAATCATGGTCGGTGGCGTGAAAGGATGAGGGCAGAGGGCAGAAGGCAGAAGGTTGCGGTCTGGGCAGTTACTTCTGCCTTCTGCCTTCTGCCTTTTGCCTTCTCCCAGGTCATCGATGATTTCAACGGCTCGCTCAACTGGCGGTCGCATCCTTCCGACGGCGTTTCGCTCATCGTCAGCCAGGAGCCGGCGGGCATGCGCGCCTCGGCGCTGCGCATGGACTTCGATTTTCATGGACACGGCGGCTACGCCATCGCGCACAAGCCGGTGTCGATCGATCTTGCGCCTGACTTCGAATTCGCGTTCTGGATTCGTGGAGTCGCGCCGCCTAACAATCTCGAGTTCAAGCTGGTCGACGACTCGGGCGACAACGTCTGGTGGGTCAACCAGCGTAACTACATCTTCCCGAAAGAGTGGACGCACGTCGTTCTCAAGAAGCGTCACTTTCAATTCGCGTGGGGGCCGCTGGGCGGCGGCGAGCCGCATCACATCGCCGCCATCGAGATCGTGGTCACCGCCGGCACCGGCGGAAAAGGAATGGTCCTGGTCGATGATCTCACCCTGGCCGAGCGACATGTCGCGGCAGTCGATCAACCCCTGACCTTCACAACCCCCACCATCGACTTTACCGAGACTCGCGAATTCGGCGGCTTGATCGTGGAGAACGACGCACCGAAGTACGACCTGCAAGTCTCAAACGACGCCGAAACGTGGCAGACGATCTACTCCGTCAAAGGCGCCCGGTCGCCGAGGCAGTTTTTGTACACGCCCGAGACGGAGGCCAGCCATATTCGAGTTGTCCCGCCAGCGCGAAGAGTGACTCTCGAGCCGATCGCATGGTCGGCCTCACGCAACGATTTCTTCACCAACGTGGCACGCGAATCGGCGCGCGGCGACTATCCGCGATATTTCCAGGGCGAACAGTCGTACTGGACCGTGGTCGGCGTCGACGGCGATACGAACGAAGCACTTTTCAATGTCGACGGCGCGCTCGAGCCGGAAAAAGGTGGCTACTCGCTGGAGCCGTTCCTCTACACCGGCGGACGATTGCTGTCGTGGAACGACGTGCAACCCGCACCGGCACTCGCGCGCGGATTCCTCCCCATGCCGAGCGTGAAGTGGCCGCAAATGACCATCACCGCCTACGCCTTCGGACCTCGTCAAGAATCGACGCTGTACATCGATTACGTGCTGCGAAGTCCGCAGGACACCAATGTCACGCTCTTCGTAGCGGTTCGCCCGTTCCAGGTCAACCCCCCCTGGCAATTCCTCGGCGTCACGGGCGGAGTCTCACCGATCCACGACATGCGATACCACAATCACATCGTCGAGATCGACAATTACCAACCGATCATCCCGCTCACGCTGCCGGCCGGATTTGGAGCCGTTCGCTTTGACGAAGGAAATATCGTCGACTGGTTGCAGCAGGGAAAGGTGCCCGAATCGGCGGTGGCCATCGACGATCAACGCGCCGCGTCGGGAGCGTTTTCCTTTCCCATGCATCTGGAGGCCGGGAAGGCCAGGACGGTCACCATCGCGGTGCCGATGCACGATCGATCGAAGGCCAGCGATGGCATGCGGCCGGCCGCATTTCACGACTGGGAGCAGAAGTTAGGCCGCGCCGGCGTCGATTTGCCGGCGTCGGGGCAAGCGATCAGCGACAGCATCCGCGCCAACCTCGCCTATATCCTGATCCATCGCGACGGTCCATCGCTGCAGCCGGGATCGCGATCGTACGAGCGCTCGTGGATCCGCGACGGATCGATGATCTCCGAGGCCTTGTTGCGCCTGGGGATGTCGGGAGTGGTCAAGGAGTACATCGAGTGGTACGTCAAATTTCAGTATCCGGACGGAAAAGTGCCGTGCTGCGTCGACAGTCGCGGCGCCGATCCCGTCCCGGAAAATGACAGCCACGGCGAATTGATTTACCTCATCGCCGAGTATTACCGCCACACCCACGATCGCGCGCTGGTCGAACGCGTCTGGTTGCACATCGTGTCGGCGGTCAACTACATCGATGCGCTGCGGCATCAACGCATGACCGCGCAATACAAGAACACTCCGTTTTTCGGACTGCTGCCCGAATCGATCAGCCACGAGGGCTACTCGGCCAAACCGATGCATTCGTATTGGGACGACTTCTTCGCAGCCAAAGGTCTCTCCGACGCCACCTACCTCGCCCACGCCCTGGGCTTCATCCGCGATGAAAAAAAACTCACGATCATCCGTGATGAATTTGAGCGCGATCTGCTCGCCTCGATCAAGGGCGCCATGGCCGTGAAGCAGATCGACTACATCCCCGGCTCGGTCGAGCTCGGGGACTTCGATCCGACATCGACCACCATCGCGATCTCGCCGGGAGGTCAACTCGGCAAGCTGCCCGCGCCCGCGCTTGCTCGCACCTTCGACCGTTACTTCGATGAATCCCGCTCGCGCGCGATGGGCATCAAGCCGTGGGACGCCTACACGCCCTACGAGTGGCGTACCGTCGGCACCTTCGTTCGCCTTGGTCAGCCGCAGCGGGCCTACGAGCTCGCGAACTTTTTCATGCGAGGTCAGCGGCCGCCCGAGTGGCGCCAATGGGCGGAGGTGGTGTGGCGCGATCCGAAGGCGCCCAAGTTCATCGGCGACATGCCGCACGGCTGGGTGGCATCCGATTTCCTTCGCTCCGTTCTCGACATGTTCGCGTACGATCGCGACGACGGCGCGCTCGTGATCGGCGCCGGCGTCCAGCCTGAATGGGCGACCCAGTCACCGGGCGTTACCGTTCGCAACCTCGATACGCATCAGGGCGTTGTCAGCTTTTCGATGCGCGGCACAAACAAATCGATTCAAGTGACCGTGTCCGGCCCGCTTTCGAATGTGATCGTGCATGCACCGCTGCCCAAGCCGAAGGAAGTGCGTGTGAACGGAAAAGTCGTGGCGGCGACCCAAGACGTGGGCGTGCGCACGTTTCCGTCGGAGGTCGTCTTTACTTACTAGGGGCGCAGCGCGAGGGCGAGTTGCGCGCCTCTTTGACGTAGTACTCGAAGTCGGGCGCCACCAATCGCGTGACGGGTGCGTAGAGTCCTTCGCCTTTGCCGCTGGCGTCTCCCCTCACCGAATTTTCTGCAATCCGATAAGTCGTCGGCGCGCAATAAGGCGCGATTGAGCCGCCGAATCGCGCGCTGGTGGCAACGCTCTTTCGCACGACCGACACCTTGCCCCACGACTTTTGCCATTCGCCGACCACCGCGACGCGCGGGCTGTTCGTCGCGACGTAAACCGTGTTGTCCGGCCGTTCGAGGACCCAGCAATGGAGCTCGACGTATTCGTGATCGGGCCGAAAAACGAGGACGGTAACCGGCGCGATTTGAATCTCCGGGCGTCGTACCGGCCGCGCCCACTCCCCGTCGATGCGCCACAGCCATATGCCGATCGGCAGCTCCTTGCGACACGCGGCGGCGAGCAGGATGAGAACAGCGAGAGCGTAGCGCTTCATCGACGGCTGAATGGTGGTGGTGTCAGTGCGGTGGTGTTGCTTTGTTCGGTGACGATCACGCCGTTTCGTTGCCCAGCCTTGCTCTCGGCATCGAACACGAGGTCTGTGCATGTGGCGGCGGGAAGCAGCGTCATGAGGAATGCGAGCGGAAGGTAGCGCATCGTCGACCTCCGATCATGAATTTTACGCGATCAATTCGTGGGCTGTCGCCGGTTTCCGTTGTCCATGTCAGACACGATCAGCCATCGTCCATCCGAATTCTTGCGCAGCGTCAAAGTGAACTTCCCGACGTCGGGCTGGCCCTGTTGCCGCGCAAAGCCGCCGATGATGTAGCCGACCGGGCCGTCAGTCGCAAATGCCAGAGCGCGCAACACCAGCGGGCCGCCGGGGCCCTTGTAATACTCCCGGATTGCGCCCCGGCCGCGGACTGGCGGATTGCCGTTCGGCAGTACGAATCCGTCTTCGGTGAAAAGGCTCGCGAGCGCAGCGCCATCCCCATTTCGCCAGCCTGCTTCATAGTCGGTCAACACGCGCGCGAGATCCGGCGGGAGGGTGACGGTCGGTTCCTGCGGCACGGTCGGCGGATCGACTCGTATGCCTTTCGCCGCAAACCACGGATGCAGCTCGATCCGCAGCCGTCCCGCCACCACCGCCGGATCGTTCGCTGCCAGCCTCTCGGCCTCCTCGCGGGTGAGGCCTTGAAAAAGAAAAAGACCTCTCAGATCACCGTCATCCGCGAATGGACCGGCGACCACGAGTTTCCCGGCGTCGTGCATCCGCTGGATATTCGCCATGTGGTCTTCCTGGATCTTCCTGGTCTCCGCTGTTTCCTGCGCTGTCCATTTCGCACCTCGGTACAGAAAGGCGACGTAATACGTCGTCATTTCGTAAGTTTCGGCAGAGGCGGCGGCCGCACAAATGACAAGCGAGGCGACGAGAAGGGTCTTCATGAGCTTGATCTTACAGAACTGCGAGGTCGAGCTGACGCAGCCGTTCCGGATCGCCGATGGCCTCGATCTCGACGATCTTCCCGCGCCTGACCGTGAAGTTGAGTACCATCATGAGCCGCCCACGCGGAGCCACGACCACTCCGACCGCCCCATTGACGAGCGCAGGTTGTGCAGCCCTTGCGCCGCCCTTGATGGCTCGGTTCGCGATGGCGGCGGCACCGCGGATCTCCGGCGGCGCGCCACGCAGGGCGGCAGCGTCGCCTCGCAGCACAGCGTCCGGATCGAGGACTGCCAGAAGCGCGTCGAAGTCGCCGTTGCGCGACGCGGCCAGGAACGCGTCGACAACTTCCCGCTGATGCGTGAGATCGGCATCGGGGACCGCCCGCGCTCCCTGCACCCGACGTCGCGCGCGGCTGGCCAGCTGCCTGGCCGCCGCCGGCGAGCGTTCAACGATGGGAGCGATTTCGTCGAATGACATGCCGAACAAATCGTGCAACACGAATGCGAGCCGTTCGGCCGGGCCGAGCGTGTCGAGTACGACCAGCAGCGCCAGCCCGATCGAATTGGCGAGTAGCGTTTCATCCTCCGGGTTCTTTCCACCCGCCTGACCAGCGATCGGATCCAGCGGTTCTTCGCGCCGCGATTCGCGCGAACGCAGCATGTCCATGGACACTCGCGCCACGACCGTCGTCAGCCATCCGCCGAGGTTCTCAATATCGTTTGCGTCCGACCGGCTGAGCCGCAGCCAGGCCTGCTGTACGGCATCGTCTGCTTCGCTCAGCGAGCCGAGCATCCGATAGGCCACGCCGCGCAGATGGTTTCTGTGGTTTTCGAACTGCTCTGCCATCCATTCGCGTGCGGTCATCGGTCACATTCTTTCATCGCGATCCGTCATGTTAGTGACGAACGAAATTCAACCGATGTGACAAGGAGACCAACAATCATGCAAGCGCGAATGCCCAATCCCGTGATGATCATCCCCGATGCCATGAAAGCGCTCTACGCCCTCAACGCGGCGACAGAAAAGCGTGGCGTCCCTCCACGAACGATCCTTCTCGTTCAACTGCGCGCCAGCCAGATCAACGGCTGCAGCGTCTGCGTTGACATGCACTCCCGCGAGCTCAAGAGATCAGGCGAAACGGACGAGCGACTTTTCGCACTGTCCGCCTGGCGCGACGCGCCCTACTTCACTGATGCCGAACGCGCCGCGCTCGCGCTGACTGAGGCGCTGACGCGGATCAGCGATCGGCCGGACGCGGTACCGGACGAGCTTTGGAATGAAGTCGGGCAGCATTACAACGAGCAAGCGCTCGCGGCGCTGATCATTGCGATCGCGAACATCAATGTCTGGAACCGGCTCAACGTCGCGACACGGCAGGTCGCCGGCGAATGGTTGAAGTCGGCAGAAGGCAGCAAGTGGTCAAGCGCCGCGGCGACGCGGTAAATGTTGCTCACAGCCCCCCGCCGCGCGCCCGGATCACATCCTTATAAAAATGCGCGCTGCGTTTCAGCGTTCGCTTCTGGGTCTGGAAGTCGACGTGGATGATGCCGAACCGCTTGGAGTAGCCGAGGGCCCATTCGAAATTGTCGAGGAGGGACCAGACGAAATAGCCGCGCAGATCGACGCCGTGCTGCATCGCTTCGCGCGCAGCGCGAATGTGCTTGCGCAAGTAATCGACGCGCAGTGGATCTTCGACCGTGCCGTCGGCAGTTGGCGGATCGTAAAAGGCCGCGCCATTCTCGGTGATGTAAACCGGCAGCTTGCCGTAGCGCTCGCGCACCCATAACAGAATGTCGGTCAGGCCCTGCGGAAAAACTTCCCATGACGTCTCGGTGTACACCGCGCGTGGATTCCGGACGCGATCCGCGCGCTCGATCATCTTTTTCTCGTCGTGGCGCGTCAGGCCGCGTGTGTAGTAGTTGACGCCGACGAAATCGACGCGCTGGCGGATGTCGTCGAAATCGCTGTCGGGAAATGACGGCCACGCTTCGCCGTACAGCGAAGCGAGCTCCTTGGGATAGGAACCCTTGAAAATCGGATCGAGATACTGCCGGTTCATGTACGCGTCCGCGCGGACGACTGCGCTGCGATCTTCCTCGCTCTCGGTTGCCGGATACTTCGGCTCGAGATTGACCACGATGCCGATCTGTCCCTTGCCGACTCCGCGATAAGCTGCCACAGCCGCGCCGTGCGCGCGCAGGAGGTTATGCGCGGCGATGGGAGCTTCGAACCAGTTGCGATGTCCCGGCGCGAGCGGTCCGTGCAGATACCCTCCATCGGTCACGACCCACGGCTCGTTCAGCGTGGCCCACATCGGCTGCCGGTCGTCGAGCGCGCGAAACATCACGATGGCGTAATCGGCGAACCAGCGCGCGATGTTGCGATTGAGCCAACCGCCGCGATCGTCGAGCGCCGCCGGCAGGTCCCAATGAAAGAGCGTGATCAGGGGTTGGATTCCGGCAGCGCGCAATCCATCCACCAGCCGGCGATAGAAGTCGAGACCGTTCTCGTTCACGCGGCCTTTGCCGTCCGGAAAAATGCGGCTCCACGAAATGCTGAAGCGATAGGCATTCACTCCCAGCTCGCGCATGAGCGCGATGTCAGCTTCGTAACGGTGATAGTGATCGCACGCGACATCGCCCGTGTCGCCGTTGAGCACCAGGCCGGGCGTGTGACTGAAGCGATGCCAGATGCTCGGGCCCGCTCCGTCGGCCAGCGGCGATCCTTCGACCTGATACGCGGCCGTGGCCGTGCCCCACAGGAAGTCGGGCGGGAAAAGATTGTCGTGTGTCATACTCGCGCGGCCCAGAGGGTTCGTGATGGCGCGTGTGGCGCTCGCTGGCGTTCGCAAAGTCTATGACAACGGTTACGTGGCCGTCGAGAACGCGAGCTTCGACATCCATGATGGCGAGTTCATGGTTTTCGTCGGACCCTCCGGATCGGGCAAGAGCACGCTGCTGCGCATGATCGCCGGGCTGGAAACGGTCTCCAGCGGCACGATCACCATCGGCGAGCGCGTGGTCAACGACGTCCCTCCCAAGCAGCGCGACGTGGCGATGGTGTTTCAACGGAGCGACCACACCCCCCACAACCCGGTGCACGTTCCCCCGAAGGCGCGCGACATCGCGATGGTCTTTCAGAACTATGCGCTCTATCCGCACATGTCGGTGTACGACAACATGGCCTTCGGCCTGAAGCTGCGTCATCTCTCCAAGAAAGAAATCGATGACCGCGTCGGCAAAGCGGCATCCATGCTGGGACTCGATCAGGTCCTCGATCGGAAGCCGCGGCAACTTTCCGGCGGTCAGCGGCAGCGGGTGGCCCTCGGACGCGCGCTCGTCCGGGAGCCGGCGGCATTCCTGCTGGACGAGCCGCTCTCGAATCTCGACGCAAAACTGCGGCTGCAGACGCGCGCCGAAATCGCGCAACTCCATCAGCGTCTGGCCGCCACCATGATCTACGTCACGCACGATCAGATCGAAGCCATGACCCTCGGCGATCGCATCGTCGTGCTGGACCAGGGAAAAATTCAGCAGATCGACAAGCCGTTGAATCTCTATCGCGAGCCTGCCAATCGCTTCGTGGCCGGATTCATCGGCAGCCCGCCCATGAATTTTCTGGAGGGACACATCTCCGACAGCCGATTCACCTCCAACGCACTGACCATCCCGCTGGCTCGACCGCCGAGGCAGGGGGCGATCGTGCTGGGTGTCAGGCCGGAACACGTGGAGATCGGAACCGGAACGAATTTCAGGCTGGATCTTGTCGAACCAATTGGCAACGAAATGTTCATCTACGCCAGCGGCGGAAATCATCACATCGTCGCGCGCGTCGCCCCGCAGGAGTTGCCAAGAGTCGGAAGCCCGCTCGCGTTGAGCTTCGATCCCGCGCATCTGCATTTCTTCGACGCGCAGTCCGGCGCGCGGATCACTGCGTAGTCGTCGTGGGCGGCGGTGTCGCGGTTTCCGTGGTTTCCGTAGTCTCGGTCGTCTCCGTTGTCGTCACGGTCGTCTCCGTGGGTACGGGCGTGGCGGTGCCGGTCGTCTTCTCGGTCAGGACTTCCTCTTCGTACAGATATCCCCATCGCCGCATCCGAGCCAGGATCATCTGCTCGCGCGAGCGGAGTCGCTTGTTCGGCGACCCGGGGTTCATGACGCGTGGATTGGGAAGACACCCGGCGAGCAGGGCGGCCTGCGACGGGCTAAGAGCGGAAGCAGTGGTGTGGAAGTACTCGCGCGCCGCGGCTTCAGCTCCGTAAACGCGCTCCCCCATTTCGACGACGTTCAGGTACAGCTCGAGGATCCGCTTTTTCGAAAGATTTTCCTCGAGTGAACGGGCGATGAAGTACTCTTTGATTTTTCGTAGTGGATTTCGTGATTGATTAAGATATAGATTTTTCGCGAGCTGCTGCGTGATGGTCGAACCCCCCTGCGTGAGCTTCTTGCGCGCCCAGTCGCGTTGGATGGCCTCCTTCAGCGCCTGCACATCCACGCCTTTGTGCTCGTAGAAATCATTGTCCTCGGCGACCAGCGCCGCCCGCCGCAGATACGGCGAAATCCGGGCGTAGGGCACCGGGTCGTACTGCAGCGTGTCGTCCTTCCCTTCTGCCCGCAACTCGGCTTTGCGCTGCTCCATGAAGGCGGTGGTTGTGGGCCAGCCGTTTTTCAGCCCGGAAACATCGGGAAAGGTCAGCCAAGCGTAGGCTATATACGTGACAATGACGACGACGACGATGGCAAAGATCCGTTTCACGATTGCTCTGTTGGCAGCTTCTGCAATCGCGATTCCGGCTTTTGCGCTCACCCAGACTCCGCGGCCGGGCGATCGGATCGGAGTCCTGCGGATGTCCGACAACTTCACGCACGGCGCTGAGCAAACCGTCGCCAAGACGGTTCAAACCGACCTTCGCCGCGAGCTCCGTGGCCTGGGCTTCGATGCCTTCGATACGCGCTTGACATTCGAGGAGTTGTCGCGCCGGTCATCGCCCACGCCAGACTATTTCGTCGAGATCGTGTCGAGTCACTCCATGAATCATCCGGTCGGCGGGGCGGCCATCGGAACCGGCGACTTTGCCGTCGACGTCGGGATCGTCGTGGCGGAAGTGGCTGCCGAAGTGCGCTTGTACGATGGGCGAACGCTCAATCAGATTGCGCGCTACGACCTGCATAAGAAGAACACTGCCGTGCTGCCAATGGGCATCGGCATCGGCGGACGGCCGCTATTTGCATGGTTCGTCCTGCCGTTCGTGCAATACGGCCAGTACCGAGCCGCGGCACATGAAGTCGCGCGACAGGCCGCGCAGAGGATCGCTGGCCAATGACACCGGTCGTCGTGTTGACGACCGTCGGCGCGAGCTTCGATCCGTCAGAAATCGCGACACAACTGGTAGAGAAACGGCTGGCCGCCTGCGTCAACATCATTCCTCAAGTCCACTCCGTCTATCGCTGGAAGGACAAGATCGAAAGTGATTCCGAGCAACTGCTGCTGATCAAGACGGTTGAGAGCCAGATCGACGACCTCCGCGACGCGCTCTTTGCGATTCATCCCTACGAAGTTCCCGAGTTCGTCGTGATCCGGATGGACGATCTGTCGTCCGCCTATCGCGAGTGGCTGATCTCCAGCCTGTAGAAAAAGGGTGGCCGGTGCCCGGTGGACGGTGGCCGATGGAACACTTCCGAGTTCGGCATCGTTAAAATCTCGCTCACGACCGGCAACCGGCCACCGGCACCGGTCACTCGAAAAATGGATTCCATCGTCATCCGCGGCGCCCGCGAACACAATCTCAAGAATATTGATGTGGTCGTTCCACGAAACAAGTTCGTGGTGATCACAGGCGTCTCCGGCTCGGGAAAGTCCTCCCTGGCCTTCGACACGATCTTCGCCGAGGGACAGAGAAGGTACGTGGAGTCGCTGTCGGCGTACGCCAGGCAGTTCCTGGAGCAGATGGAAAAGCCGGACGTCGACTCGATCGAGGGACTCTCGCCCGCCATCTCGATCGAGCAGAGGACGACCTCGCGCAATCCGCGATCGACCGTCGGCACGGTCACGGAGATCTACGACTATCTGCGATTGCTGTACGCATCGATCGGCGTGCCGCACTGCACCAGTTGCGGTCAGGAGATTCGGCCGCAGACGATTCAGCAGATGGTCGACAAGCTGATGGCGCTTGCGGCGGGAACGAAGTTCACGGTCCTTGCGCCGTACGTCCGCGGAAAGAAGGGCGAGTATCGCAAGCAGATGCTGCAGATGGTGAAGGAAGGCTTCACCCGCGCCTCCGTCGACGGCGAGATGGTCGAGCTGGCGAACCCGCCCGTCCTCGACAAGCAGAAGAAGCACTCCATCGACATCGTGATCGATCGCCTGGTCGTGAAGGACGGGATCGAACAGCGCCTCGCCGATTCGCTGGAGACCGCGACGCGGGTCGCCAAGGGCCTGGTGAAGATTTCATACGCCGCCGGGGTCGGCGGCGCCCCACGCGAAGAGCTTCTCTCGCAGTCTTACGCCTGCCCCGACTGCGGCGTCTCCATCGGCGAGATCACGCCGCGACTCTTCTCATTCAACTCCCCTTACGGCGCCTGCCCGCGCTGCTCGGGCCTCGGCGTTCTGCTCGAGATCGACGAGAACAAGATCGTTCCCGATCCGACCAAGTCGATCGAGGAGGGGGCGATCGCGATCTGGAAAGAGGGCTCGGAGAACTGGCGGATCCGCCAGATTCATACGCTGGCGAAACACTTCAAGTTCTCGCTGACGACGCCGTGGCAGAAGCTGCCTGAAAAAGCGCGCAACTGCATCCTCTGCGGATCGGAAGACAAAATTCGATTCGAATTCCAGGGCAGCGACAGCTCCTATCGCTACACCGGCACCTATGAGGGCCTGGTGCCGATGCTGCAGCGCCGCTATCACGAATCCGACAACGATGACATCCGCGAAGAGATCGAGCGCTTCATGACGCCGAAGAAATGTCCGGAGTGCGGCGGCCGGCGGTTGAAGCCGGAATCGCTGGCGGTGACGGTCGCAAATCAGCCCATCGACATGGTCGTCAAGCTGCAGCTCCGCGACGCGGAAGGTTTCTTCAAGACCATCGCGCTCACGCCACGGGAAGAGCAGATCGCCGGCAAGATTCTCAAAGAAGTCCGCGATCGTCTCGGGTTTTTGAACGCGGTCGGCGTGGGCTACCTGGCGCTCGATCGCAGTGCCGCCACTCTTTCAGGCGGTGAAGGCCAGCGCATCCGACTGGCGACCCAGATCGGATCGAAGCTGATGGGCGTTTTGTATGTGCTCGACGAGCCGTCGATCGGCCTGCATCAGCGAGACAACCGGAAGCTCATCGAATCCCTCCTGGAGCTCCGCGACCTCGGCAACACCGTGATCGTCGTCGAGCACGATGAGGAGACCATCCACACCGCCGATCACATCATCGACCTCGGTCCGCGCGCGGGCGTGCACGGCGGCGAAGTCGTCGCGGAAGGGACCATGGAGCAGGTGATGACGTTCCCGAGCTCGCTGACTGCGAAGTATCTACGCGGCGACCTGCGGATCGAGATTCCGCCGATGCGCCGTCCGGTCAGCAAAAACACGCTCGTGATCCGGGGCGCGCGTCAGAACAATCTGAAGAATCTCGACGTCACGATTCCGCTGGGCCTGTTCGTTTCGGTCACAGGAGTGTCAGGCTCGGGCAAATCGACGCTGGTCAACGACATCCTTTTCAACGCTCTCTCGCGACATTTTTACGATTCGCCGGAGACACCGGGCGCCCACGATCGCATCGAGGGTCTCGACCTGATCGACAAGGTGATCGACATCGATCAATCGCCGATCGGCCGCACGCCGCGATCGAATCCCGCCACGTATACGCAGCTCTTCACCGAGATCCGCAACCTGATGGCGCAGACGCCGGAAGCGCGCATGCGCGGCTATGGGCCGGGACGATTTTCGTTCAACGTCAAGGGGGGGCGCTGCGAGGCCTGCAAAGGCGACGGGCAGATCAAGATCGAGATGCACTTCCTGCCCGACATCTACGTCACGTGCGATGTTTGCGGCGGCAAGCGCTACAACCGCGAGACGCTGCAGGTGACGTACAAGGGCGCGTCGATCGCCGACATCCTCGACATGACGGTCGAGCAGGCACTCGAGATTTTCCGCAATGTTCCGAAGATCGCGAACATTCTTCGCACGCTCGATGAGGTCGGCCTCGGCTACATCAAGCTCGGACAATCCTCGACAACGCTGTCGGGCGGCGAGGCGCAGCGCGTGAAGCTGGCGAAGGAGCTCGCCAAGCGCGCCACCGGGCGAACGCTCTACATCCTCGACGAGCCGACCACCGGCCTGCACTTCGACGACGTCGCGAAGCTCCTGCATCTGATGCACGGCCTCGTCGATCGCGGCAACACCGTCGTCGTGATCGAGCACAACCTCGACGTCGTCAAGACCGCCGACTACGTCATCGATCTCGGCCCCGAGGGGGGCGACGAGGGCGGTTACATTCTCGGAATTGGTACGCCGGAACAGATCGCGCGACTCGAGACGCCCACCGGACAATTCCTGCGCAAAGTGCTGGCGGCACCCCTCACCCTACGCCCTCTCCCTGCAAGCGGGGAGAGGGACGGGGTGAGGGGTCGAAGTGCATAATCAGCCGCATGAAGAAATTGTTTGCGCTTCTTTTCGTGCTCCCCGTGTGTTCATTTGCGATCGAGACAACCGATTGCACCGCCGCAACGCAACTGGCGACGCTGTATCAGATTCGCTCGATGATGTTGCGAACCTACGGGTCCTATGACGTCGACAACTTCATCGACAAGAAACTCGACGCGTTGCGCGAGCCGCTCCCCGGCGGCGGTTTCCGCTGGGTGCGATGGGTTCGTCCGTCGGGGAGTCCGGAGTACGACAAACATGGCCACAACGTGGGCGCCATTCAGGGAAGTGGAACGGACAATTTCGAATCCTCCGGCAATCACGCCTTCGCGGTGCGCATCGCGGTCCCGAGCAAGCGGTCGCTGTTCAAAGGAAACAATCCGGTTTACGTCGGCACAGTGCATGTTCGGTACACGGCCGCCGGACGCGAACGCGCGAAAGATGAGGCGATCAGCAACTGGATGAATCCCGACACCACTCGCACCATCGACCTCGGCACCATCGCCGAGCACGTCGAAGTCTCGCTCGACTCGGCGACCGCTAAGAACGACCTCAAGGAATCGCTGGTCGAGATTCATATCCTCAAAGCGGTGGCCCAGGACGATCCCGCCAATCCGAATTACGAGACGATCACGAGCCTGAAGCGGCTGCGGAACACGCTGACGCCCGAGATCATCGACGACGAGATCGCGAAGCTCGAACCGGCAGATTCGCTTCCGCTCTTCCGCATCGTCCACGATATGCGGCATGCCGACGAGTTGATTCGCAGCAAAAAAGAGGATGAGCAGGAAAAGGGGCGGCAGCTGCTGAAAGATGCTCTACGCCGCCTGCGTTAAGAGCGCCGTTGTCATTCCGAGCGTAGCGAGGAACCTGGGCGGTCGGGTGAGTACGCTCGGGATGACATGATGAACGATCTACGTTAACTTCCACGTCATGTCCCAGCGCGTCTTCCTGCTTTCACCGGCGAATACCAGCGGCGAGCGAGCGCGGCAGTTGCTGTCGCCGCGCGCAAAGTCCGACGCGGCGCAGCTCTATCGAACCGAAGAGGGCGTCCCGATTGCGATCGCCTTCGCGTTCCTGAGCGCGCTGTACTTTCGCGGGAAGATCACCTACGCCATGCATTTCGGCGGCCTCGAGAACACCTTCGTGATCGCGCCGGGATTCGGGCTCGTGCCGCCGAACTGGTGCATCACTGCCGAGCGGATGAAGATCCTCAGCCGCACGCCGGTCGACGCTCGCAAGCGGAACTATCGCAAGCCGCTCGAGCGCGATTCCCTCACGCTCGCCGAAAAGCTCGATCATGACGCCGAGGTCGTGCTCCTCGGCAGTGTGGCATCCGGAAAATATGTAGATATATTGTGGCCAATTTTCGGTAATCATTTACGCTTTCCGGCGGCCTTCGCCGGTCTCGGCGACATGTCGCGGGGCGGACTGCTTTTGCGTGCGACGCGCGCAAATCGCGAATTGGTGTATACGACCCTCGAAGCGCCGCGCCATCGCGTCGGTGGCGGAAGCGGAAAGATGCCGTCGCTCGACATCGCCGCCGCCAAGTGATGCGCGCGCTCTGGCTCGAGAATCAGAAACTCTCCTTCCGAACCGACGTCCCAAAACCCGAGGCCCCCACGATCCGCATGCTGCTGGCGGGCATCTGCAACACCGACATCGAGCTGACACGCGGTTACTATCCGTTTCGCGGAATTCCAGGACACGAGTTCGTCGGCGAATTGAACGGCAAGCGCGTGGTGGGCGAGATCAATGCCGTCTGTCACGCCTGCGAAGCCTGCCGCAGCGGACGCGCAACGCACTGCCAGAATCGGACGGTCCTGGGGATCAAAGATCGCAACGGCGCGTTCGCAGACTACCTGACCTTGCCAGTCGAAAATCTGCACGTCATTCCCGATTCGATCGAGACCGAGGAAGCGGTCTTCGTCGAGCCGCTGGCGGCAGCGTTGGAAGTCCAGGAGCAGATTCGGATTTCGTCCGACGATCGTGTGCTGGTCGTCGGCCACGGAAAGCTGGGCAGGTTGATCGCGCGGACGCTGGCGCTGACAGGATGCAACCTGACGGTGGCCTCGCGCGGCGCGGCGATTCCGGAGAAGCACTTCGACGTGGTGATCGAGTGCAGCGGCAATCCGGCAGGCTTCGAAATCGCTCGTCGCGCCGTTCGACCTCGCGGCACCATCGTGATGAAGAGTACCTACGCCGGCGAGCTGACCATGAACGCGTCGTCGCTGGTGGTCGATGAGATCACCATCGTCGGCTCGCGCTGCGGACCATTCGACAAGGCGATCGAGTTGCTGGCCGCGAAAAAAGTCAACGTGCGCGATCTGATCGAGGCAACCTACCCGCTCGACGATGCATTGACGGCCTTCGGCCACGCCCAGCGCAAGGGCGCCTTGAAAGTGCTCATCCAATGCCGGCCGTGAAATCGCTCGCGCTGCCGAAGGATACCGACAACGTCATCCTGCGCCTCGGCGACCGCGAAGTGCAGCTCACCAATCTCCGCAAGCTCTTCTGGAAAAAGCTCAAGCTGACCAAACGCGATCTGCTGCAGTACTACGCCGACATTTCGCCGTGGCTGTTGCCACACATCGTCGATCGGGCCATGGTGATGAAGCGCTATCCGAATGGTGCCGAGGGCGATTTTTTTTACATGAAGCGGGCGCCGGAACCGCGGCCGGACTGGATCGAGATCTGCGCCATTCCGCACAACGAAGGTCCCGTCAACTTCCCCATGATCCAGGACCTCCCCGCGCTCATGTGGGTCATCAACCTCGGCTGCATCGATCTGAATCAGTGGTATGCGAAGTGTGACGATTGGGACCGCCCCGATGTTCTGCACTTCGATCTCGATCCGGGGCCCGGTGCGGATTTCAAAAAGGTGCGCCAGGTCGCGCTGCGCGTACGCGACATCCTCGATCGGCTTTCAATGCCGACCTACGCAAAGACGACCGGTTCGAAAGGCATTCACGTGTACGTTCCGATCGTGCGTGGTCCGACGCAAAAAGAAGTGTGGGCAGTGGCCAAGACCATTGCGATGGAGCTCGAGTCGCGGCATTCCGAAGTCATCACCGCCGAATATCGCAAAGTGAAGCGCCCCCACGGACGCGTGCTGGTCGACTACAACCAGAACGCGTGGGGACGCACTCTGGCATCGATCTACTCCATTCGACCGACGCCGGTGGCCTCCGTTTCGACGCCGGTGACATGGGAAGAAATCGAAGAGGGCGTGCAGATCGAAGACTTCCGCATCGACAACGTGCTGGAGCGCGTCCGCGAAGTCGGCGATCTGTGGAAACCGGTGCCGGTCGGGAAGAAACGCTTCGACCTTCGTAAGATGTTCAACAAAGGGCAGAGGGATGAGGGCTGAAAAGGCCGCTCGCAAAATAATGCGCTTCATCCCTCATCCCTCATCCCTCATCCCTTTCTTCATCGCGGCGGCAGCTTTCGCGCAGCCGGTAAAAATCACCCAAAAACTCGAGGGCCTGGTTCACGGCATGTTGTACGTCCCCGCCAGCGTCGGCGAGAACGTCGTGCGCGTCGAGCTGTACGTCAACGGCGTGAAGTACACCGAGGCACGGGGAAGGTCGGTGGTGATCCCGGTCAACGTCGGCGACTACATCCGCCGATTGCGAATTCGCGTCGTCGGTTACGACGCGCAGAACAACATGGCCGGCGAAGACGAAATGGTGATCAACGATCCCCAGCCGCCCTTTCGCGTTCACCTGCAGAGCGGCGGCGGAATGTTGTCGGCCGCGATTGTGAAGCCACCGGAGCTCGCGATCACCGGCGCCGATTTTTTCATCGGCGAAGAGAAGATCGGGACCGCAACCACCGCGCCGTATCAGATGGCCATCGATCCGTCAAAGTTTCCACACGCGGTATACGCGCGGGTCGTGGTGCACACCGTTGGCGGCGAGGAGGCAAACGACGTTCTCTTCTTCGGCACCAATCCGAGCGAACGCGTCGACGTCACGCTGCAGCAAGTTCCGCTTTCTGTTGTCGGAAGCGATCGGCCCCCGCGACTCGAAGAATTGACGCTCCTCGACGACGGCAAACCGCGAAAAATCGAAGCGCTGGTCCCGGCCTCCGATCAGCCCCTGCATGTGATCCTTCTCATCGATTACTCCGAGAGCATGATCGAGGAGATGCCGGTCGTGAAAGCGGCCGCCAAACAGTTCGCACAAGCGCTGCTGCGGCCGACCGACCGGATCGCGGTCGTCGGCTTCAATCAAACGCTTTTCTGGCTGTCGCCTTTCACCAATGATTTCAATGCCGCGGCCAGGGCGGTCGACAGCGTCAAACCCGGCGGCGAAACACACCTCTACGACTCGGCTATTGAAATGCTCTACGAGCTGCAGAAGCAGTCGGGACGCCGCGCGCTGGTGATTTTCACGGACGGAGTCGATCAGGGAAGCACCTTCAAGCTCGATCATCTGATCCACTACTCCCGCTACGCCGGCGTTCCGTTGTATCCGATCATCAAGAACCGGATGCTGATGAAGTTGATGCGATTCGGGATCGGGCAGCTTCAGGCGCGAAAGCTCGCCTCTGTCGCGCGCGATACCGGCGCGACGTATTCCATCATCCAAAAAGAGAGCGAGCTGCCGCCCGTATACGGACGGCTGGCGCAGGAGCTGCGCCAGCAGTATCAGCTCGATTTTTACTCCGACGCCTCCGCTGCCGACACCTGGCACTCGCTCCTGATCGCGTCAAGGACCGGTCAGCAGTTGCGGATCCCCAAGGGTTACTTTCCCTAGCGGGCACCTTTGTTGAACCGGCAAGGGTGGTGTCAGAGGCAGCTCTTCTTCCGGCCCCGAGGCGTGGCAGTCGCATTTTCGGCGGCCTGACCGAACGCGAGGAGCACATCTTCACGTGGATCGGCGTGATCGTTGTGCTCCTCTATTTGACCGCCTGGGTGAGCGCGATTCGACAAGCAGTTGACGTGCGTCGCGAGATCGCTCGCGAAGCGCAGGAAGCAAAAGTCAGGGCCGAGCCGGCACCCCCGCCACCCGCCCCGACACAGCAGATCACTGCCTCGCTGACCCAGCCCACTGCGCCGACAGCGGCGTTCATCAGCGATGCAGCGATGACCTTTCTGAGTCCGCTTCGGGGCGCGAGCGGACAGGTCGAATTCGCGACGCGTACGCCCGGATCCCCGATCGTGCCGAAGGTGCCGCCGGGAACGAAGAGTGTTCTGGTGGGCGGAAGCGGCGGGCAGGTGTCGTCGGAGTTCATCGCGCCCGCGGATCCCGGCATTTACAAATTGGCAGTGCAACTCAATGAGGCGACGCGGCAGATGCAGGATTTCAGTCTGATCACGCTCGTGCCGTTTTCCGAAAAGCAAAAGGGTCACATCGGTCTCTATTACCTCGGCAACTGGCCCTTCGAGCGCGGCGGAACTCCGAAAACGCCGGCGTACGCGAATCCGAGCGGATTCATCGAGGTCACACCGCAAAACGCCGACACGCACGTATCGGCGCATTTCAAACTTCGCGATTTCCTGACCAAGGATCAACCGAATGTCTGGCCGAAATACCTCCTGCTGAATCCCAAGCTGCTCGACAAACTGGAGCTGACGATCCAGGAGCTGCAGGCGATGGGGCATCCGGTCCGGCGTCTCACCATCATGAGCGGTTTCCGCACGCCGAACTACAACGTCCACGGCGGCAATACCGCCGGCCGCGCGAACCTGAGCCGGCACATGTTCGGCGATGCCTCCGATGTCTTCGTCGACAACGACGGCAACGGCGTGATGGACGACCTCAACGGTGACCATCGGGTCGACGAGCGCGATGCGCAAGTCATTCAGCAGGCTGTGGAAAGGGTGGAACAGAAGCATCCCGAGCTGATGGGTGGAGTTGGCGTTTATTCCGCATCTGGCGGACATGGACCCTTTACGCACATCGACGTGCGCGGTTACCGCGCGCGATGGCGAGGGGTAGGCAATGGGTAGGAGGTTTTGTGGCGACTGAAAACTCTGACAAGCGTTTTCATTTCGAAGAAGTCCGGGACGAAGATCTCGAACCGTATGTGACGCTGCGGTACATCGCGCGGCTGTTCAAAATCCTCGCGATTCTGATGGTGGTGATGCTGATCGGCGAAGTGATCACCGGATTCGTGACCGAGGGGACGGCGGCGCTGATGACGTTGATCGGCGAGGCCACCAAGCTCCTTGTGCTCGCCGGCCTGATGTGGGGCGGCGGCGACATCACGATTCTGCTGGTCGATGCCGGCCATGATCTGCGCGTCACGCGCATTTTGCTCGGCAGGATCAACGCCGCTCTGCACAACGAACCGCTGGAAGAGCGGCCGCGTCCCGCGGCGCGCGGATGATGCCTACTGCAGCGAGACGATCGCTCGCGTCAGAATCTCGCGGATCTCGCGAAAAACATTCTCGGGCGCGATGCCGAGCTCGCGATGCGCCGCCGCGCGCTTGAAGAGCGTCTCGGCGGTTTTTTCGTCCATCACGCGCGAATCGATGGTGCGATTGTTGAGCTCGCAAAATGCGAACAACGACGCCAGCGCAACGCGCCGATTGCCTCCCCGAAACGGGCTGTGCGTCAGTAGAGCGAACAGAAACGCTGCCACTTTGTCGGGAAAAGATGGGTACGCTTCGCGGCCCAATGTCGTGACTTGCGGACGCTGAACGGCGTTGATCAGGCCAAATTGCGATTCGACCACACCGGGATGCGCTTGCGTTCCACCGAACTCGACGCTCACCGCGCGATGCAGATCGACCAGATCCTGAACGGTGAGGTATCGAACACCGCCGTTAGTCTGTGAGGCGCCGGAAAGCGTTGGGATATTTTTTGACAGCCCGCCTGAAAGCTGTTGCGACAACCGGGTTATTGAACGCCGGAGCGTCGGGACTTCCCTTCCCCCGGCCCTTCCCATTGGAGCCACCCCTGGCCGCGGCAGGGGAGGGGCCGCTGCTTTTTTTGCTTTTTGCGGCTTGAGCTGCTTTGCTTTTTGAGGCTTTTTTGCCTGAGGGCTTGGCTTGGACTTTTTTGCCTTTTTCTTTGTGGCCATGCTTCATCTCAGTCCTCAGCGGGACATCGTACTCTCGTTAAGTGATTGAGTCAACGCTGGTTACGCGCCAGATCGACACTCGGGCCCGACGCTCTGCGCCGTAAAGTGCTGATATTGCAGTCTCTTCACGTATAGCACCAATTTGTGTGCATCTATTCCGTAACTTCTTCAGAGGCGGCGGAGGAGGGTTCTTCGAACTCCGGCTTCGGGTCGTAGACAAGGAAATCCTTGGCTTTTTGCGTCAAGCTGAAGCTCTGACGGGCGTCATCCGCGCTGAGATACCCCTTCTGGACCAGCGAGAAGGCGGGCGCCTCCCCTCCTCCTACGGGATGCTTGATTGTTTTGATCGTGGCCAGGGGCATCGTTTCCGTGGTCAGCCGCCGAAACTCCTGCAGCACGCGGATTTCCTGTTCCGTCATTCCCTTGATCAACATGGCGTAATGGTGTCAGGCACTCGGTTCGGCCGCAAGGGCTGGCACTTCGGGCACCAGTAAGTGCCGCGAACGTCGGGGCCCTGCTTGCGATATTCGATCCGCGATCCGCATCTGCGACAAGGTTGACCGCCGCGCCCGTAAACCTGAGAACGCGTACTGCGCTGCAACATCGCGCGCGCTTTCCTCACCATGCGTCGCAGAGCGTCCTCGGTGAGCGCGTCGGCGCGAGTGAACGGATTGATACCGCATGCGTAAAGGACTTCCGATTTGTAGATGTTGCCGATTCCGGCCACCACGTGTTGATCCAGGAGGACATCAGCGATCTCCCTCGAGCCATGCACCCGCATCCGCGTGACCGCCTCATCGCTGTCGAATGATTCGCCGAGGAGATCGGGGCCGAGCGTAGGAACGCTGTTGAGCTCCGCTACAGGAATGTTGAAGCCGACAGCTTCGAAATCGTCGGTGGCGATGACCACGCGCATGTCCTCATGTCGGCGCCTCCACCGCTCACCGGAGCGGTAGAGATGCCAGCTTCCGTTCATGCCCAGATGCGTTCGAAGAAGAAGACCATCGGAAAAATCAATGATCAGGTGCTTACCGACCGAGCGGACGCGTTGAATCGTTCTGCCACGAATCGACGCGCGTTGAAGTTTCGGCAGAGCCGTCTCGAATCGTGTGACTATTTTCCCGGACAGCGCGCGATCGAGTGTGCGCGCGATGCGGAAGATGATGTCGCCTTCAGGCATTCCTGGCGGCCACTGCTCGCATCTGATATCCCATCGATGTCGGTTTGAAGCCCGCTTCGACCAGGAACGGCGCGATGGCGCTCCGTCCGACAGGCTCGTCGTTGACCTCAGCGAACAACAGCGCGCGACGCGATCCCGTTTCGACGAGCGACGCCAACGCCCTGGCGACTTGCCTGGCAACCAGACTTCGCGATGGCTCATCCTCCGGCAGGAACACTCGCAGCTCCTTCTCGCCACGCGTCACGTAACACGCCAGCGCGCCGTTGACGATGATCACGCTCGCGCCAACGCTCCGCGTCAACCCCTGCGCCGGCCATTTCACGAGCGCGCCATACGGATTCGCAGGATCGGTCGTCGCGAGCATCAGAGTCTCCGGTTCTTCCGGCTCATCGCGGAATGAGCGAAGAAGGTCGAGCGCGCCGGCGCTCGCGAATTGTGTGGCTCCCTGCCCCGCCACGAAATAGCCTCGGCGCACGCGTCCGGCCTCCTCCATCGCCTTGAGCACAGGGTAGATTGCGCTGAACCCACCCTGGATCGACTCGACAGCGGCCACCTCGCGAATGACAACGCCGTATCGCGCGATGAGTTGTTGCGCAAGCGCTTTTGCGCGCTCGGTTGTCGATGCGTTGGATGTCGGAACGAGTGACCAGCGTCCCTGCGTCGTGGCAGGAACGGTACGCCGCGACCGGAACTGCAGACGCGATCCCGCTCGCACACGCCGCGCGAACGCGCGGAGCGCATGAAAGGTATCGTTCGTCACGGCACCTTTCCAAACCAGATCCCAGAGCGCGGCGATGACATCGTTCGGAAACCCGCCCATCGCGGCCTGAATCTGGGTAAAAAAGGAAGCGCCGTGCTGGGCGAGGTAATCGATGATCTTCTGTGTGGCGGCGGGCGCCTCCCCCGCCGCTGAGCGGCCGAGGGCGGCCGCTCCCACACCGAGCAGCGGTAGATGATCCGTTAGGTACAGCGCCACACGGCCGTCGCGATCGCCGAGGGGCTCGACGCCGACCCAGACGATTTCGCCGGCGGCGCTGAGCATGTCGAGATCCGACGGCCGGTAATCCTGCAAGCGGGCCGACAAAATCTCGCTCTCGAAAATCGATGCCGGCATGGCATAGCCCTGAAGCGTCTCGATGGTCTGGAGGAGTGCTTCCAGTCCGCTGCGTTTTCGGCTCACTCCCTGCCATGACGCGAGCATCCGCGCAAAGACAGGGGTCTCGACGGGCTCGACTTCGTGGCGCAGCTTGGCGAGCGAGCGTCGTCGAATGATCCGCAGCACTTCGTTGTCGCACCACTCGCGCTGCGTGCCGCCGGGACGAAATTCGCCTTCGACGAGCCGGCCGCGCTCGACCAAGCGCTCCAGCGATTGTGTGATCACCGCGATGCCGAGTCCGTAACGGCGCGCGACGTCGGCGGGCGTGAACGGACCGTGCGTCCGCGCAAATCGCAAAACGAGATCGCCGGGCGCGTCGGCGACCGGTCGCAGAAACCGCTCCGCGATTCCGGCAGGCAGCGGCACTCCCAGCGCGTCTCTGTACCGGCTGGCGTCCTCGGCCGCAATCCAGCGCCTTTGGCCGGCCATCGCGATTTCGATGATGCGGCGGGATTTCGCGAGATCGAGGAGCCCCTCACCCGCGCTTCGCGCACCCTCTCCCCGCTCGCGGGGAGAGGGCCGGGGTGAGGGGCTGAATCGCGCCGCAACTTCCTCGGTCGTCAAATCGCCGATGCGCAGCAGCAGATCGTGAATCGCGTCGACGGATTTCGCTTTGTGACGATCGTCGAGATGTTGCAACTCGAGCTCGACTTGCGCCAACGCGTCCGGGTCGAGCAGCTCGCGCAGCTCGGGTTCGCCAAGAAGCGATCGCAGTTGCGCCTGATCGATGGCCAGCGCTTGAGCGCGTCGCTCCGCCAGCGGCGCATCGCCGTCGTACAAGAAATTCGCGACGTAACGAAAAAGGAGCGACCCTGCGAACGGCGAAGGCTTCTCGGTATCCGCGACTACCGTTCGAATCGATCGATCGCGTACGCGCCGCAGCGTCTCGACCAGCGCCGGAACATCGAAGACATCGCGCAAAACTTCGCGATACGTCTCCAGGATGATCGGAAACGATCCGAACTGTGCTGCGACCTGCAGCAGATCGTAAGCCCGCTTGCGCTGGTGCCAGAGGGGCGCGCGGCCCTGCGGGCGATGTCGCGGAAGCAGCAGTGCCCGAGCAGCGGCCTCGCGAAATTTCGCCGCGAAAAGCGAGCTGGCGCCGAGCTGCCGCATGACCAGCTCCTCGACTTCGTCGGCGTCCGGCATGACCAGATCGGCCGCCGGCGGCAGATCGGTCTCCGGAAATCGAATGATGAAACCGTCGTCGCTCCACATCGTTTCGACGTCGATGGCAAGCTCGCGACGGACTTTCGCCGTGACCGCCATGGCCCACGGCGCGTGAATTTTTCCGCCGAAGGGCGTGAGGACGCAGACGCGCCAGTCGCCGAGGTCGTCGAGGACGCGCTCGACGACGATGGTGCGATCGTCGGGAACGGCGCCAGTGGCAGCATGTTGATCCTCGAGATACTGCAGGAAATTCTTCGCGGCGATTGCATCGAGATCGTGCTGCTCGACCAAACGACGAACCGCGTCGCGCGGCTTCGACTCACGAATTTCGCGGATCAGCCGGCCGATCTCGGCGCCGAAGGGCACGCTCCGCTCGGCAGCATCGGCGCGCCAGAACGGCATTTTGCCCGGCTGCCCCGGCGCCGGCGTGACGAGCACGCGATCGTGCGTGATCTCCTCGATCCGCCACGTCGAGGCGCCGAGGAGAAATGTCTCGCCCACGCGCGACTCGAAGACCATCTCCTCATCGAGCTCGCCCACCCGCGCGTTGCCCTTCTCCGCCCCTGCCAGAAAAACGCCGTAGAGGCCGCGATCGGGAATCGTGCCGCCGCTGGTAATCGCGATGCGCTTCGCGCCGGGCCGGGCAGTGATCACGTTGGTCATCCGGTCCCAGGTAATCCTCGGCCTCAGTTCTGCAAATTCATCGGAGGGATAAAGACCGGAGAGCATGTCGAGCAGACCGTCGAATGATGTGCGGCTCAATTCCGCGAACGGCGCTGCGCCGCGAATCGCGTCGAAGAGCTGGTCGGCGTGCCAGTCGTCGACGGAAACCATCGCGACGACGTGCTGCGCCAGAACATCGAGCGGATTCCGCGGATAACGCGTCGGCTCGATCGCGCCACGATGCATCGCGTCGGTGACTGCCGCGGCCGCCAGCAGATCACCGCGGTATTTCGGAAAGATGATTCCGGAGCTGACGCTGCCGACTTGATGCGACGCCCGTCCGATCCGCTGCATCCCGCTCGCGATCGAGGGCGGCGCTTCGATCTGGATCACCAGATCAATCGCGCCCATGTCGATCCCCAGCTCCAGCGATGATGTCGCGACCAGTGCCGGCAGTCGTCCCGATTTGAGGTTGTCTTCGATTTCGACTCTCTGCGCTCGCGCGATCGAACCGTGATGCGCCTGCACCAGCGTCTCGCCCGCCAGCTCATTGAGCGCGGCTGCGAGTCGTTCCGCCAGACGGCGTGAGTTGACAAACAACAGCGTCGAGCGATGCGCCCGGATCAGTTCCAACAGTCGAGGATGGATCGCCGGCCAGATCGATGTCCGCGACTCGGCCTGCGCCGGTCCGCTGGGCAATCCTTTCACCTCGCCGAGCTTGGCCATCTCCTCGACCGGAACTTCGACGCGAAGCGAGAGTTGTTTTTTCTCTCCGGTATCAATGATTGTTATCGGCCGGTTGCGCGGTTGCGCGGTCGCGGGGTCTCGCGGTTCCTCCGCCCCGAGACCGCGAGACTGCGCAACCTCGAAACCCCCCAGGAAGCGCGCAACTTCGTCCAGCGGACGCTGCGTGGCCGAGAGTCCGATCCGTTGCGGGGGCTTCTCGGTCAGACGCGACAGGCGTTCCAGCGAGAGTGCGAGATGCGCGCCGCGCTTGTTGGGAACGATCGCGTGGATCTCATCGACGATGATCGTGTCGACGCCGCGCAGCATCTCGCGCACGTTCGAGGTCAGCATCAGGTAGATCGATTCCGGTGTGGTGATCAGGATGTCGGTCGGATCGCGCTGAAAACGACTGCGCTCGGCACTCGGCGTGTCGCCGGTGCGAATGGCGAGGCTCGGAACGTTAAAGTGCTCGCCGCGCTCGGTGGCCAGGTTTGCGATGCCGGTCAGCGGCGCGCGCAAGTTCCGCTCGACGTCGACGGCCAGCGCTTTCAGGGGCGAGATGTAGAGCACGCGGCAGCGCCGCTCCTTCGGCGGACGCGGGCTGAACATCAGCCGCTCCAGGGCCCACAGGAATGCCGTGAGGGTTTTTCCGCTGCCGGTCGGCGCAAAGATCAATGTCCAGTCGCCGCTGGCGATGGCGGGCCAGCCGAGTTGCTGCGCGCGCGTGGGCTGATGAAACGCGCGCTGAAACCAATCGCGAACCGCGGGATGAAATACCGTGAGCGATGTCACGTGATCAGCATTCAAGCCGCTGGACATACGGTTCTTCCACTGCAAGAATACATACCAGTCCCCCGACGGCGACAGGCGAAGAATGCGGCTCAAAGTGCTGGGCGCGTATGGCGCATCCGACGCGGAACACAATCTGACCGGCTATCTGATCGATGATTGGCTGGCGGTCGACGCCGGGACGCTCACTTCCAAGCTCTCGCTGGCGCAACAGTCGCGGATTCAAGCGGTTTACATCACGCACACCCATGCCGATCACACCCGCGATTTGCCGCATCTCATCCTGAATCGCTACAGTCAGAACTCTCCGCCATTGACGCTTCTGGCATCGAGAGAGGTCATGCAACTCTTGAGCGAGACGATGTTCAACGGGGTGGTGTGGCCCGATTTTTCGGCACTGACTTCGCCCATGACCGGAAAGGCGGCGGTGCAGTATCGCTCGCTCATGCCCGGCAAAAAATTCATGCTGGGCGATGTGGGACTGACCGCCGTGCCGGTCGATCATCAGATTCCCGCGTGCGGCGTCATCGTGGAGATGAACGGCCAGACCATCACCTTCACCGGCGACACCGGGCCGACGGAGGAAATCTGGAAGCGCACCAATAAAGCGCAGAACGTGGTGGCGGTGGTGACCGAGGCCTCGTTTCCCAACGATCAGCAATCGCTGGCCGACGACTCGGCGCATCTGTCGCCGCAGACATTCGGCGACGAGCTGAAAAAAATTCTGATTGACGCGCCTGTTTACGCCAGCCATCGGAAGATTCCGTTCGAGCGCGACATCGAATCGCAGATCCGGAACCTTCGCGACCGCCGGGCGCGGGTGCTGCTCGAGAAGAATTACACGCTATAGCGCGGTCTCGTGGTTGCGCGGTCTCGTGGTCTCGCGGTCTTCCACTCCGAGACCGTGCAACCGCGAGACCCTTCACCCGCAGCCGCGATATAAACTCAAACCATGCCCCGCGTCCCCGTCTCGGCCATCATCACCACCTTCAACGAGCGCGATTACATCGAGGAGTGCATCCGCTCGGTGGAATGGGCGGACGAGATCTATCTGATCGACTCCTTTTCGACCGACGGAACGGTGGAGCTGATCCGCCAGAAATTTCCCCGTGTCCGCCTGGAGCAGCGTGAATACCTCGGCGCGGCCTCGCAGAAAAATTACGCCATCGACCGCGCCCGGCACGATTGGATCTTCTACATCGACGCCGACGAACGCGTGACCGAGCCGTTACGCGTTGAGATCCTGCAGGCGCTGGAGGGCGACTTGAAGTATTGGGGTTACTCGATCGGCCGCCGCAATTTCATGCTCGGCAAAGAAGTGCGCCACAGCGGATTGCAGCGCGATCGCGTCACCCGGCTCTTTCATCGACAGCATGCGCGGTATCCGAATCGGCGCGTGCACGCCGATCTTCTCGTCGATGGACCGGCCGAAAACCTGCAGCACAAGATGGATCATTTCTACATCCGCACCTTCGATCACATGATCGCGAAGATGACCCGTTATGCGAATTGGGCGGCCGCGCAGATGTACATCGACGGCAAGACCACCACGGCATTCGGGATCCTTTCGCACGCCTTCGGAAAATTCTTTCGCGACTACATCATCAACCTCGGATTTCTCGACGGTGCGCGCGGGCTGATCTCGGTGGGCATGCACGTCTACTACACGTTCTGGAAATACGCCAAGCTGTGGGAGCTCAACCAGCTCAAACGGCTCGGCAAGCCCGTTCCGCTGCCCAAACTCGATGAGTCGGAGGAACGATGGGAGCTGCCGTGGGTGAGGAAAAGTGCTGAGTCCTGAGTGCTGAGTCCTGAGAAACCACCGGCGACTCAGGACTCAGGACTTCTTTTTCTTCTCCGATGATTGCAAAGCCTCCACGACTGCGGCCGGGACATTGCGTTTGAGGTTGTCGATCTCGCGGAACGCGATCCCCCCCTCGAATTTCCATTGATGTTTCGGGCGATAGACGCCGATGTCGTGCACGCGCGATCCGACCACGAAGCGCAACACGCCGCGGCGATAATCGAACGCGCGGCCGTTGCGCGTGTGCACGGCGGCGTCGACGCGATAAGTCCCTGCGACCAGATCGAGCGACGGCATGACGAATCGCACCCGGCCGTTCGCGTCGAGATGTTGCGGCATCAGCCCTTCCAGGTCGGTGTTCGTGCCGTAAATACAGGCACCATCGGCGTGATAGATCCCGACGCCGAAGACGAAATCGTCCTGCGGAACGCGGACCTCGACATCCATTTCGATGGCCACGGCACTGCCGGCGCCCAGCGCAACGAGCTCGCGGCCTTTGTCATCAGTGAGCGCAACGCGCTTGAGCACAACCTCGCCGGAGCCCCACCGCTCCTCCTCCTCCTTTGGTGTGGCGGCGGGCGCCTCGCCCGCCGCGGAGCCGGCGGGGGCGCCGGCTCCCACACTTCCACTGACCGCCTGCAAATAGTCGTCGACGACGCGGACCGGATCGCCGATGGCTTTCGCCTCCCCGCGATCGAGCCACAGCGCGCGATCGCAGAGATTTCGCACCTGATCGAGCTGATGGGTCACGAAGAGGAGCGTCACTCCGCGATATTTCATCTCCTGAATCTTGGCGATGCATTTCTGCGAGAACTCTTCATCGCCGACCGCCAGCACCTCATCGATCAGCAAAATCTCGGGATCGACGTGTACCGCCACCGCGAATCCGAGCCGGACGTACATGCCCGACGAATAGGTCTTCACAGGCTGATCGATGAATTCGCCGATGCCGGAGAACTCCACGATGGCGTCGAAGCGCTTCTCGATCTCACGCTTCGAAAGGCCGAGCATGATGCCGTTGATGACGATGTTTTCGCGGCCGGTGATCTCGGGATGAAAACCGGCGCCCAGCTCGATGAGCGCCGCGATCCGCCCGTTGACGCGCACGATGCCGCTGGTCGGCTTCAGGATTCCTGAAATCACCTTCAGCAGCGTCGATTTTCCCGAGCCGTTGCGTCCGATGATTCCGAATGCCTCGCCGCGATCGACCACGAAGGCGAGACGGGTCAGCGCCGCCACGCTGGCCTCCGGCGTCAGCTTGAGATCGCGCTTGAGGAGCGCGCTCTTGAGGGTCGCGAACTGCGAACCGCGCCCCCAAAGCCGGTAGCTTTTCGAGACATTCTCGATCGCGATGGCGTAACTCAGATGGCCTCCGCCAGGGTGTCGCGCAAGCGGTCGAACACGAAGACGCCCAGCATCATCGAGGCGAAAGCGTACGCCACCATCAACAGCGTGTCGGAAAGCCCGGGAAGATGACCGAAGAACAAGACGTCCTGATACGACACCACGAACGGCGTCATGGGATTGAGTCGCAAAAGCGCCCGCAGTGGGCGCGATGGAATGTTGTCGATGAGGTAAATGATGGGCGTGATGAAGAATCCGAGCTGTATCAGATTGGCAATGATGTCGCGCAGGTCGCGCAGCAGGACTGCCGCCGACGAAACAGCCATGACGATGCCTGCGACGAAAATCGTCTGGAGCAGCATCAGAAAAGGAACGAGCGCGGCAGTTGCAGGAATCGTCGCCTGGCCTAACCACGCATAGATCGACATTGCCACGAACAGGATCGGCAGGGCCAGCGCGAAGTGGACCAGATGCGACAGCACCACCACCAGCGGCAGGGTCTCGGCCGGAAACATCACCTTCTTGATCAGAGCGGCATTGGCGGAGATCGAATTCGTCGACTCGAGCACGGCCGCCGAAAAGAATGTCCACGGCAGAATTCCCGCGAAAAGGAAGAGCGGATAGGGTCGCACGATCTGCTGGGGAAAAAAGATCGTGAAGACCACGGTGTAGACGCTGAGAAGGAGCAGCGGATTGGCGAGCGACCAGAAAAAGCCGAGGATCGAGCCGCGGTAGCGGGCCTTGAGGTCGCGGGCCGTCAGCGCAGCCAGAAGCTGACGGTAGCGATAGAGGGTCGCGAATTCATTCACACGTCCTCAGTGACGATCAACATCAACGTCGTCCCACCGATGGTGAACTCGGAATGGTTCTGAATCTCGGTCTGGCCGGCGATTCTTTCGCCCTCGATCAGCGTGCCGTTGGTCGACTTCAGATCTTCGACGATATAGGTCATGTCGCGGATCTCGACGGCGGCGTGGTTGCGAGAGACTTCGCTGTCGCTGAGCGCCAGATCGGCGCCTGTTCTTCCAATTGTCACGCGCGGCTTCTCGATGCGATATACGCTGCCGGCATCGGGACCGTTGATGACCGCCAGCGACAAGCGCTTCCCTTCCGGCATCTGCGGCCCGGCGACTTTGCCGATCTGCTTCTCCTGACCGGTCGGAATCGCTTCGTCCGTGGTCTCGGCTTTCTTCAGTTGTTGGCGTTTGTGGAAGGTCGAGTCGCCGCTCTTCGGCTCGGATTCTTTTGCTGCCGCAAAGGCAGGATTACGGATCTCGAAAATGGTTCCGCACTTCGCGCACTTGATCTTTTTGGAGGGCTTGCGCTCGAAGCGATCCTCATCGTACTGGTAGCGTGCGTGACAGTTCGTGCACTCAATGATCACGATCGTTGACGATAATACAATGCAGCGATGGAAGGCCGCACGCGGCTGGTGTGCGGTGATTGCGGCCGCACATGCGAGATCGTCGGCGAGATGCCCGAAGAATATCGGGCCGCGTTCACGCACTGCGTCACCGCGCAGGGATGGGCTCCGCGCCCCGGCGCATCGCTGGTGATGATCTGCGGCGCTTGTCTCGCGAAGTACGAAGGTCACGAGACCCGCGACGACGCCGCCAAGTTCTAAGCCAGCTTGCGGATCGCTTCTTCGACCTGCTCGGCCGTGGCCGTGACGGGCTCGACCATCCGGCCTTTGAACCAGTCGTATTCGCCTTTCAGCAGCTTCGTCACCAGCCGGTATGCGGCGTCGTCGTGATCGGTGAACAGGTTGCTGAAGTTCGCCTCGACGCGCATGCGCGCCTCGCGGCAGAAGACGTCCGCGAGATCGATGGCGTTCTTCTGACCCTTCTTGGCGAGCATGGTGGCGTAGCTGATCGCTGCCGACATCGCGAACAGATCCGTCCCGATGTCGACGATGCGGAACAGCACCATCTGCTTGCGCTCGAGCTTGGCCTGAAAGCGCATCATGGCGTGAAAGATCGATCGCGAGAGGTGCCGCGAAGTCCGCTCGACATAGCCCATGTGGCCCGACAGCGGTCCAAATTCGCCGAACTTCGGGTACCGCGACCAGCCGAGGTAACGGGTGGGGTACCAGGCGGCGTAGTGCGCGCCCGCCTTCGCAGCCGCGGCGAGCTTTTCTTTCGCAGGCGTTTCGGGCTGCAGGATTTTGTAGCCGCGCTTCATGTGCGGATCGACGGCTTCGCGCGCGATGAAGAGATGCTGAATCTCGCTCGTTCCCTCGAAGATGCGATTGATGCGCATGTCGCGCATGATCCGCTCGACCGGAAAGCCTTTTTCGCCGCGTTCGCGCAGCGACTGGGCGGTTTCGAATCCGCGTCCGCCGCGAATCTGGAGAAGATGATCGACGCATTGCCAGGCCGTCTCGGTGTTGAACAACTTCGCCATGGCTGCTTCGAGGCGGAGATCGACGTCGCCGCGATCGGAGAGTCCCGAGGTCAGCCAGACGATCGCTTCCATCGCGAAGGTGTGCGACGCCATCCACGCGATCTTGGCGGCGATCGCTTCATGTTTCCCGATTGGCGCGCCCCATTGCACGCGCTCGTTCGCCCACTCCTGCGCGATCTCGAGCATTCGCCGGCTGCCCGCCGCGCACCCCGCCGGAATGGTCAGGCGGCCGGTGTTCAACGTGATGAGTGCGAGCTTGAGTCCCTGTCCTTCTTCCCACAGCAAATTTTCTTTCGGAATGAAAACGTCCTTGAAGCGGATCAGGACGTTGCCGATGCCGCGCAATCCCATGAACTGACAGCGGTGCGCGATCTCGACGCCGGGCGTATTCATTTCGAGAATGAAGGCCGTAATCTGCTTTTTCTCTTTCCCCTTCACGATCTTCGGCGCCGTCCGCGCCATCACCACGATCACCTCGGCCTTCAGACCGTTGGTGCACCACAGCTTTTCGCCGTTGAGAATCCATCCCTTTCCGTCCGGCGACGGTACGGCGTGAGTCTCCATCTTGGCGGGATCACTTCCCACGCCCGGCTCGGTCAGCGCGAATGCAGAGATCGCACCTTTCGCGAGCCGGGGCAGCCATTTTTCTTTTTGCTCTTTCGTGCCGAAGAGTTTCAGCGGTTGCGGAACGCCGATCGATTGATGCGCGGAGAGCCACGCCACCGTCGACCCGCACCACGTCGCGACCAGTCCGATGGCGCGGTTGTAATTCGTGGCGCTGAATCCGAGTCCGCCGTACTCCTTGGGGATCTTCATGCCCCAGGCGCCTAACTCGGTGAATCCGTCGAATAGCGAGTAGTCGTATTCACCCTGCTCGTCGATCTTGTCGGCGTCGACGCGTTCGGCCAGGAAGCGTTCGAGCTTGGGCAGGTACGCATCGCCGACAGCCTTGTCCTCTGCCGGCTGTTCGGGGAAGGGATGAATCAGGTTCACATCGAGATTGCCGAGGAAGAGCTGTCCGACGAACGAGGGTTTTTCCCATTCGGTCTCGCGAGAGGCTTCGGCAACCTCCATCGCGTCGACCGCGCCCTGGGTTTTGACTTCCGCCATTGAAAGACTCCTTCAGCAAGCAGGCAGTACAAGCCGCACAGCAAGTATGAATGAACGCTCATTCAGTTGTCAACCGTCGTACAATCTCGCGGCCATGAAAAACGCAGATCTTGCCTTGCAAAATGGAACGGAAGCCCTTCTGGCCGATCAGGGGCAGATGCTCACTCCACGCCCTTCGGTCAATCGCGAGAAACTCGAACAACATCTCCGCGAAGCCCTGCTCCTTCTACACGTCGATCTCCAGGACGAGAATCTCCGCGAGACCCCGCGCCGATGGGCTGAGTCGTTGGTCACCATGACCAGCGGCTACGATTTTACGGACGTCAAACGTTTATCGACGCTGTTCCGCAAAGCGTGTTCGGCTGCCGATGAGAATTGCCAGAACCTGGTCGTCATCGGCGGAACATACAAAACGCTTTGCGCGCACCACATCCTGCCCTTCTTTGGACACTTCATCGTCGGCTACATCCCGGAGCGGACCATCATCGGCGCTTCGAAGATCCCTCGCATCGTCGAGGTGCACATGCGGCGGCTGCAGTCGCAGGAGCATCTGGCACACGATGTCGCCGACATGATCGAGCGGATCCTCGAGCCGCGCGGGCTCGCGGTCTGGATGGGCGGAATGCACATGTGCATGGTGATGCGCGGCGTCGAGCAGGAGTCTTCTTTCGTGGAGACCAACGTGCTGCGCGGCAACTTCCTCAGCGACGAGCGGACGCGCCAGGAATTCATGTCGATCGTCAATCGCCGCGGGCAACACGGCACGCATCCGGCCTAAGCGACGGGGGTGAATCGCCCTTTGGCCATGTCGCGGATCCCCTCGATGTCTTCACGGCGTGCGATCGAGAGCGGCACGGTGTTGTTGGCTGCGTCGATGAGCGCTTCGGTCGTGAGTGATTCCTTCTTCTGCAGCGAACGGTACAGCGCCGAGATCACGACCTGCTCGATCTCCGCGCCGCTGAATCCTTCGGTGGCCTTGGCAAGGGCATCAAAATCGAAGGGCGCCGGATCCTGCTTTCGCAGCAGCAGGTGAATGCTGAGGATCTTCTTGCGTTCATCGGGCGTCGGAAGATCGACGAAGAAAATCTCATCGAAGCGTCCCTTGCGCAGCAGCTCGGGGGGAACATTCATCAGATCATTCGCCGCGCCCACCACGAAGACATCGGCATTCTTCTCCTGAAGCCAGGTCAGAAACGATCCAAAGAGGCGATGCGTCAATCCGCCGTCCGACTCTCCGCTACCCCCCTGGGCAAAGACTTTTTCGATTTCGTCGATCCACAGGACGACGGGCGCCATCGCTTCGGCGAGGCCGGTGGCCTTGCGAAAATTTCGCTCCGTCTCGCCGATGTATTTGTCGTAAAGCCGTCCGGCGTCGAGTTTGAGAAGTGGCATTCCCCATTGCCGTGCCACGAATTTGGCCGCCAGCGACTTTCCGCAGCCCTGTACACCGACCAGCAGAATTCCTCGCGGCGCCTCGAGATTGAGCTCACGGGCGGCGGGGGTGAATCCGATACGGGCCCTTTCCAGCCACGCCTTCAGCCGGCCGAATCCGCCCAGCTCGAATTTGTTGCTATCGACCGGAAAAAATTCGAGTACGCCCCCGTGCTCGATCAGCTCGCCCTTCCGCTTGATGATCACGTGGAGGTCTTCTGCCGAGAGACATCCGTCATCGACGATTGCCGAAGCGATGACCTGCCGGGCCTGGTTGAGGGTGAGCCCCGAAAGCGCGCGAACGATGCGCTGCGCATCTTCGCGGCTCAAATCGACGCGGACCCGCTGCCTGGCACTCACGCTTTCGATGACGGAGCGAATCAGATCGCGAATCTCGTCGTCATCAGGAAACTGCATCTGAAACCGCACCGCCAGGGCATCGATGTCCGGGGGAAGCTCGATGGGGTTGCCCGACAGCACCAGCGCCGAGCGCGTCGATGTCAGCTTCTGCGCCAGATCGCGCAGAGCGCGCGCGACGCTGGCCGTCGAAAGGTGGGGCGCCAGGTCCTTCAAAAGATAGATCGCGTCGCCGTCAAGCCGGTCGATATGGCGCAGGGCCGTCAGTGCGTCCTGGGTCATGTCGATGGTGGCGCCGCGAAGGCGCCGCAACCCTTCCGTGACGGACCATTCGTAGAACGGTAACCGCAGGTCGGTGGCAACTTCCATCAGTAATGCGCGTATCCGCTCCTCCTCCACAGTTTCAACCGCAAGGAGGGAATGAAACGACAGAACGAGCGTCTTCAGTTCATGAACCGCGCTACGATGGGACATTGCCCTTGAGTCTATTGCAATGACAAACCTCCCGGCGCTGTTCCGTGGAAATCGAGAGTGAGAAAGAAGGTCCTCAACGAGATCCGGATTTTCCTGGCGATGCTGCTCGTCGTCAGCTCGCTCCGTTCGGCTTTGGCGGATTGGAACGACGTCCCCACCGGCTCGATGAAGCCGACCATCGAAGAAGGCGACCGCGTGGTCGTCAACAAGCTGGCTTACGACCTCAAAGTCCCCTTCACCACCTTCGAGCTCTTGAAATGGGCCGACCCGCAACGCGGCGACATCGTGGTGCTCTTCTCTCCCGTCGACGGCACGCGGCTCGTGAAACGGGTGGTCGGCGTCCCCGGCGACAAAATCGAGATGCGCGACAACCAGCTTTTCGTCAACTGCCGCGCAGCCCAATGGAAAGAAATCGCCACGGCGGAAGACAGCGAACAGGGAAGCTCGCTGGTGGTGGAGGAGAATCTCGCCGGCCGCAGGCATCGCGTGATGTTCACGCCGCAAATCCCGGCGGTCCGTTCGTTCAGCCCGATCGTGGTACCGCCCGGCCGGTACTTCGTCATGGGCGACAATCGCGACAACAGCAACGACAGCCGATTCATCGGTCTCATCGACCGCCGCCGCATCGTGGGCAAAGCAACTGCAGTCGCTTTCTCCTTTGATCGGGCGCATTATTTCGCCCCGCGATTCAACCGTTTCTTCAAACCGATTCAGTAGTGGAGGGATTCGTTGAAACATCTTTTGATCGCAGCAGCCGCCGCAACGTCAATCGCTGTCGTCGCTGATGCGCAATACAAGACACCGCAGCCGGCAACCCCCGGAACCGTCCAGATAACGCCGGCGGCGCCCGGGACCAGCGTCGTCCAGGACGAGCTCGCGACCGCGCGCAGGATCTCCCGCGACCAGGCGATGAAGATGGTCAAGGAGAAGAAAGCCGTCTATGTCGACGTCCGATCGAAGGACACGTTCGACCTCGGACATCTCCCCGGCGCGATCAACATCCCGCTCAGCCAGTTCCAACAGCGGTTCAAAGATCTCCCGCTGAACAAGTTCCTGATTACCTACTGTGCCTGAGAGGCCGAGCACACCAGCGCCCGTGCGGTGCTGGATCTCAACGCTCACGGCATCAAGAACACCGCCGCTCTGCTGGGAGGCTGGAACGGCTGGAAGGACGCCGGCCTCCCCGTCGCGACCAGCAAAGGAAAGTCGGCGAAAAGGTAGTCGCTGATCCATGCGAAGCCGCGCCAGAGAAGAATCGATCCTAATCGCGGCTTCGCCTGAGACAGTCTTCGATCTGATCCACGACTACCGGCGGCGTCTCGAGTGGGACCCTTTTCTCAAGGAAGCGCGTCTCCTCGATCGCGACGCCGCCGCCCTCGGTGCAACCTGCCGCTGCACCTCCAAGAATTCATTCGGGGGCATGGCGATGGACGCCGTCTACGTCAGCTTTGAACGCCCCCATGTAGCCGCAGTCAAGATGATTCGCGGTCCGCGCATTCTCGAGTCCTTCGCGGCCACTCTGCGCCAGGATGAGGTGACGGAAAATCAGACCCGTGTCACCTACCGATACAACTTCGAGACTCGGCCCCGATTTCTCCGTCCTATCCTGAACCTCGCCTGCAGCATGTTCTTCGCAAGCGAAGTGCGCAACCGGCTCGAGCATCTGAAACGCTTTCTGGAGGAGGCTGTCGATAAAAGTTGACTCAACCCCTGTGAACCCTCACCATAGATGGTGACGTGTCGCCGCCGCAAGTTATTTGCGGCGTGAGAGGCGCGAGGAGCGGAGCGCGACGACAGGAGTCGTACTCGATCTAGCTTCCTGTCTTACGTTTGCTCAATCAACGAACTGAACTGGTCCGCCTTTTGCCCATGATGGCTGTCCGTATGAGAGGCGAGCGGAAGCATTGGGACTACCGCGTCATCTGTGACTGTCAGAAGCACAGGCGTCGACGCCAAATAACTCGCTTCGTGCGACTTGCGGGCACTCATTTGCGGCGCCGCGCGGTCGCGCTGGTTATCGGAATCCCGCTCGCATTCGGTGTTTTCGGATTTCCGATCGACGCGATGAACATCAACCTGCCGACCATGGAGAACCACGTCCTCCAGCCTCCCCGGTCGTTTCGAATTTTCATGACGCCGAAGATCCGCGAGGCGTTCCTGCACCCCTCAGACGAGAAACAGACGTTCACTCTCGACATTGCGAAGGAACAGTTCTTCGTGGCCGAGGTCCCCTATGGATCGATCATCTATCGCGAGGCGGTCCGCAACAATCTTTCGCCCGAGCTGGTCGCCGCCGTGGTTGAGGCCGAGTCCGATTTTCGCCCGCGACTGGTCTCGAACAAGAACGCGCAGGGGCTGATGCAGATCGTCCCCGAGACGAGCCGGCTGCTGGGTTGCGACAATCCCTTCAACCCCTCAGAAAACATCGCAGCCGGAACCAAATACCTGCGCTATCTGATGGATCGATTCGGTGATCAGCAGACAGCACTCGCGGCATACAACGCCGGCGAAGGAAATGTGGAGCGCTTCCGAGGCGTACCGCCATTCCCCGAAACGCTAACTTACCTGCAAAGAGTATCTTACGGGACGAGAACCTATCGTCAGCGCGTCCGCAACCGCTACGTCGCGTCCGTCCGCATGCAGACCGCGCTGTTCGAATAATCAGTCGAATACAATGTCCGAGTGCAGGATGAACGGCGAGAATTTCAGCGCCTGAACCTGAACCCTGCCATTTCCGGCACTCTGGGTGCGGTCCCTGTGTCCATCGTCGAAATCGGCGTCCTGGGAGCCAAGGTGCAACATTCGGGTGCCATCACCGAGCGAGTGCCGGAACTCCGCTTCTCGTATCTGGGTCACGAGGTCGGCATCAAATGCGAAGTCGTGCGGAGCTCCGGGACTCTTTCCGGTGTCCGATTCCTGGCAGCGATCGGCGAAAGCGGGGAACGCCTTCGCGAGATGCTCGGCACACTGGTGATGAAGGAGATCGATCGACGGCGAACCTCGCCCGGCGGCACGCCGCTCCCGTCGCCTACCGTCGATGGTGACAAGACCGTGCGAGGAGCCGACGCCGGCTTCCTCTGTTATCGATTCGATAACGGAAAATGGAACAAGCGGGCGGTCTTTCTTCCCGAACAGCCGACGGGAGGTTTTACAGTCGCTCGCGCGTTCGATTCCGATGAGATGAAGCGTCTTTGCCGCGTGTACGAGGCATCCGATGACGAAGGACGCCGCCTGATCCGCCTGTTCGCGGAGCTCAGCGTCAGCGATGCGCTGGAGATTCCGCCCGCTGTTCAGCGTTGAGTGACGCTTTGCGGGCCACCGGCAGGGTGAAGAAGAACTTGGTTCCCCGGCCTTCATCGCTTTCAACCCAGATCCGCTCTCCGTGTGATTCGACGATTCCCTTCGCGATCGGCAATCCGAGTCCGGCACCGAGGCGTTCGGCGCGCTTGGCTTGCCAGTAGGGATTGAAGATGTCCTTCAGATTCTTCTTCGGAATCCCCGGGCCGGTGTCGACGACCGCGAAGAGGACCTGATCGCCCTGCGCATCGGCGCGGAATGAGACCATGCCGCCCTTCGGGGTGAACTTCATTGCGTTCCCGATCAGATTCGACAGCACCTGCAACACGCGATGACGGTCGGCCCACACCGGCGGAAGCTTGCCGCCGACCTGGTATTGCAGCGTGATCTCGGCAGTCGCCGCCTGAGCTTTGAAGAGCTCGTTGGTCTCCGCGAGCAGCGGCTCGACTTCGACAGGTGCCGGCTCGATTGGAAGGCGCTTCCCGCCTTCGAGGCGCGTGACGTCGAGAAGATCTTCGATGAGGCGGCGCATCCGCTGGGCCGAGAGATTGATGATGTCGAGCTGTTCGCGGTCTTCCGACGAGACCGCCTCCGAGGTCTGCTGCAGGGACGCCGCCAGGGTGATGGCATTCAGGGGATTGCGGAGATCGTGCGAAACGATCGCGAGAACCTCCTCACGGGCGCGCAGTGCTTGCTGCGACTCGAGATATAGCCGCGCGTTGTCGAATGCCAGCGAGCCATGGCGCGCCAATTCTGTCGCAAGCATCAGATCTTCGCGCGTGAAGACCTGGCCGGCCGGAGCGGCAGCCGTGACCACGCCAAGCGTTTCGCCTCGGCTGACGAGAGGAACGACGATGACGCTTCGTGGCTCATCGATTCCGGTGAGAAATTTGGCGAGTCCCGCCGCCGGTCCCACGATCTTGGCCTCGCGCTCGCGCATCACGCGTGCAAGGGCCTCGGGCACCGGCTCGATGGGCTGATCGATCCGCTCCCGCATGGAGTCTTCAACGCCTTGATCGCGATTCGCGACTGCGCGACGGCACAGCGATCGATCTCCCTCAGCGACGTCGATGGCACAAACCTCCGCCAGATTGGGGACGAACAGCCGCGCCAGAGTCGCCACGGTGCGGCTGACATCGAGCGACGACGTCAGTTCCTGGAGCGCGGTGGCGAGGAATGCAGCGCGACGCTCTTCCTTTTCAGCGGCCGCACGCGCCATCTTGGCCTCGCCTGCTTCGCGCTCCGACTCGTCGCGGCGGCGCTCTGCTTCACGCGCAAGGCGGCGTGTCTGTCTTCCGAGCCCGGCCACCAGCAGCCCTGAGATGAGGGCCAGGAAGGTGAGAATGATCGTCAACGCCATGTTGACGCGCTCGGCGTCGCGGATCTTCGCCAGGCGGTCATTGGCTGCCAACTGAATCGCGCTTTCCAGCGAAGACGCTGCCCGCAGCGCCCGGTCGTAGGAGGGATGGCGCTCGAAGAGTCGCGTCATGAAGACTTCCGATGGCAACTGCCGCTGCAGAAATTCGCCACTGGTGGCACCGGCGTGCCATCGCTGTGTCTCCGAGATCAGCGCGACGAGATTCTTGTTCACCTCATCGCCGAGTCGCGAACCGATACCGCGAAGGACCTCGTAATCGCGGCGCTGTTGATCGAGAAGAGTGCGATAGTCATCGCGAAATTGCGGCTGACCTGTGACTTGAAACGCGATGACCTTGTCGAGCTCCGCCGATAGGTCGACTTGAATCTCGTTCGCCGCCCGGCGAGCCGGCTCGGCCAGAAGTGTGATGTCCTGGCGCATCCTGGCCGTGTGCGTACCCACGATGACCGGCAGCGAGGCCAGCGACACCAACGACGCGATGATGAACACGACCGGCAACACCGTCGTCCATGTGCTGTCCGGATCGACGCGCCAGATGCTGCGGCGTTCGGTAATTGGTTCCGTGACCACTGGCTTGGATCGGACGCAGCAATATGCTTGCCTCCGCCAGGGCCGCCAGTGAATACTTCCTGAGAGATGGTGTCAAACGACAGGCGCGAGTTTCAGCGCCTAAGGCTCGCCAAGCCGATCCTCGCTCTCCTCGACGGCCAGAATGCGCTCATCCTCGACATTGGGATCAGCGGAGCCTACGTCGAGCATTATGGGCGGGCGAAAGTCGGCGATCGCTTCATGCTCCTTTTCAAATGGAAAGGAAACGATGTGGAGTTCGTCGGCGAGACGGCTCACACGATCGTCATTCGAAAAACCGGAAGTGCCGATGTTTCCCATAGCGGACTTCGCTTTGTGCAACCGGTCGCCGACGCCGAGAAGCTTCTCAACGACATGGTCGCGACTTTCGTCGGTAAAGTGCTGGCGGCGCAGAAAGCGAACGCCGGCGCGATCGAACCTTCCAGCGCCGTCGCTCTGGTCGACCTCGGCGGCGCCCGACGCGCGCGCACACGCTCTTTCCTGACCTATCGCTTCCGCGGCGGTTCGTGGTCGCGCGAGATGTCAGAATCGTCGGCACAGCCCGGAGATGGGTTCACGGTCGCGGGGTATGAAGACCACCACGAGCTCGAATCACTGTGCCGCGCATATGAAACCACCGACGAGGAAGGCCGCCATCTGATCCAGCTTGTCGCAGAGCTGAGCGCACGAACGGTGAAGAAGAGTTAGCCGTCATCCCGAGCGCAGCGAGGGATCCCGCGGAGCGGGATGCTTCGCTTCGCTCAGCATGACGTTCACAACCGTCCTCTTTCGAGTGGTACTGGTCGGCAGCGCGATCGGGGTCGTCGGCGTCGCAATTCTCCTTTTCGCGTTTCGCGCGTTCGGAAAGCCGTTTCGCGCGAACGTTCTGATCGCCGTGCTGCTGGCCTTCGTTCTGGTCTGTTGCCTGGCGCTGCTTCGATTGTCACTGATGAAGTAGCTCGCGCAAGATTTTTTCGGTGTGCTCACCGAGAGCGGGCGGAGGGGCGCCGAGGGGCGGGCGGAGGGAGTTGACGCGGAGGGGATGGCGCACGGCCTGGTACGTTCCGATCGAAGGATGATCGATCGATCCGATCAGGGCGCGGCCGGCAGGAGTGCGGAGGGCCTCGCGCACGCCGCGCACGAGCGCCGCCGGCACCGACGCCTTCCTGCAGCGCGCGATCCATTGCGATGCACGGGCGCGGCGAAATTCGCGCTCGAGAATGCGAATCAGCGCACCTCGATGCTCGACGCGCCCGGCATTGGTCGCGAACCGAACATCGGCCGCGAGATCGTCGCGGCGAACGACGCGCGTGCACAGAAGCTGAAAGTGACGATCGGTTCCCGCGCCGATGACGAATGCACGGTCGCGGGCGTGAAAAACCTGATACGGCACGATCGACGGATGCGCGTTGCCGAATCGCATCGCCTCCTTGCCGGTGAGCAGAACGTTTTGAGCAACATTGATCAGCGACGCGATCGACGCCGCAAAGAGTGAGATTTCGAGCCTGGCTCCTTCGCCTGTTTTCGCGCGTCGATAGAGGGCGGAGGTGATCGCGCCGAAAGCGTAATGCGCCGTGAGGATGTCCGAGATCGCGACGCCGGCTTTCATCGGATCACGGTTCGCCTCGCCTGTGATCGACATCAGCCCCGATTCCGCCTGCGCCAGCAGATCGAACCCGGGGAGGTCGCGTTCGGGCGTGTCGCTGTCATACCCGGTGATGGCGCAATGAATCGCGGTCTTCCGGATTTTCGGAAGCAGCGCCGCGCGCTGTGCCGGGAGGAAATTGTCGACCACGACATCTGCGCGATCGACGAGGCGCTGCGCGACCTCCGCCCCTTCGCTGCTCTCGAGGTCGACGGCCATCGACTCCTTGTTTCGATTGATGGCCAGGTAATACGCGCTGACTCCTTCGACGAACGGAGGGCCCCAACGCCGCGTCTCGTCGCCGCGGGATGGATCCTCGATCTTGATGACGCGCGCGCCGGCGTCGGCGAGCATTTGCGTGCAGAGCGGTCCGGCCAGCACGCGTGAAAAATCGGCAACAAGGACTCCATTTAGTGCATCCAGCATGAACCTCGTATACCATGTCGCCTTCCCGGATCTGGCGCGACTGTCGCAACCGTTCACGTCAAGGAGAAACGCACACGAAACTGCTCCTCATCAATCCGCGCTTCCCCGAAAGCTTCTGGAGCTTTCGATGGGCGATCGACTCCGTGCTCCCCAACAAGCGGACCGTCAATCCACCCCTCGGCCTGGCAACGCTGGCGGCCCTTTCGCCCGAGCATTGGGACATCGAGATCGTCGATGAGAACATCGAAACCATTCCGCTCAAGCCTCGAGCCGACCTCATCGGCGTCTGCGGCATGGGCGTGCAGTTCAGCCGTCAGAAAGAACTGCTGACCTACTATCGCGGCCTCGGCTACTACGTGGTGGCCGGCGGAAGCTACGCCTCGCTTTGTCCCGAACGATACGAAACGCTCGCCGACACCGTCGTGGCCGGCGAAGCGGAGTACATCTGGAAAGAGTTCTGCCGCGACTTTGAAGCCGGCACGGCGCGCGCGCGTTACGAAGAAAAGGGCGTGGTCTCGCTCGCCGATTCGCCGACTCCGCGATTCGATCTGCTGAAGGTCGACCGCTACACCAACGTCAGCCTGCAGTTCTCACGGGGCTGCCCGTTCCTGTGCGAGTTCTGCGACATCATCATCATGTTCGGCCGCAAGCCGCGCACCAAGAGTCCGGAACAGGTCGGTCGCGAGCTCGACGCGTTGCGCGCGCTCAACGTGCACAACGTCTTCTTTGTCGACGACAACTTCATCGGCGACAAGCCCGTCGCTAAAACTCTTCTGCGGTATCTGCGCGAATACCAACAACAGCACGACTATCGGTTCCAATTCGGCACCGAAGCTTCGCTGAATCTGGCGCAGGACAGGGAACTGCTGCAGCTCCTCCCCGAGGCCGGCTTCGCGTGGGTCTTCATCGGAATCGAGTCTCCCGATGAAGAGAGTCTCAGGGAAACGAAGAAGCTGCAGAACACGCGCGAGGACATCCTCACCTCGATACGACGCATCTACGAACATGGCCTCGATATCTTCGCGGGCTTCATCATCGGCTTCGACAATGACACGCTGAAGACCTTCGATCATCAATATCGATTCATCGTCGACTCCGGCATTCAGGTGGCGATGGTGGGACTGCTGACCGCACTTCCGAAGACGCCGCTCTACAAACGCCTGGAGGGCGAAGGACGCCTCCTTCCCGGTGCCGATGGCACGGACAACACTTCGATCGGAACGAACTTCGTTCCGAAGCAGATCGAGTACGACACTCTCGTTCGCGAGTATCGGCATCTGTACGAGCGCCTCTTGAAGCCGGCCGCCATTGCGCGACGCATCGCCAACAAGATGCGCTACATGAGAAAACCCAGCTACCAGCCGTTGTATCCGGTCGGCAAGCTGTTCGGCATCCTTGCCAAGTTCGGATGGCGCGGCGTCTTCCGGGGCGGCCCGGTACGCATGATTCAATTCGCGCGCACGATGTCACGCGCATCGCTGCAGCAGGTCCCGCTCATCGTGAGCGACTGGATCGCCGCGTTGTCGATGAAGGAATTCGCGGAGCGGCACCTCTTGATCGGAGCCGGGCAGAGCGCCACCGTCGTCCATCTCGAGAAACTCCGCCGGAGTTTTCGATCGTATGTTCAGCAGGGGCGCGTCAGAATTCAGATGGAGCAGGGAAACATCTCGCTGCAAATCCAGGGATTGCTCGACTCGGCCTTCTATGCCAAAGCATCGCGGGCGATCAAGAAGCTGCTGAAGCACACGACGTCGACCGTCACGTTGCACGTGGAACACTTCCAGGAAGAGCATCGCGATCAGTGGCAACGGCTGTTGCGGAGGCTCCGCCGGAACGGCGATCGCATTTACGTCTCGACTTCCGAGTCGCTGAAAGATGTTCTGGAAGTCGATTCTTCCGTCTTTCACCTAGTGCTCGCGCCTGCGGCCTAGTAACATCTCCTCAATTCAGATGGCCAAGCGAATCCTCATTGTCGAGGATGATGCTGCCATGCGGCAGGTCCTGTTTCTCCGCCTGAAAACGGAAAAGTACGACGCCGTTCCGGCCTCCGATGCCGTCACTGCGTTCATGGAAGCGCGCAAACACCCCGACCTCATCCTCCTCGACCTCGGCTTGCCCGGGGGCGGCGGTCTGAATCTGATGCAGCGCCTGCAAACGATTCCGCAGTTGGCGGTCATCCCCGTGATCGTCATTTCGGCGCGGGAGCGAGTCGCGATCGAGCGCGAAGTGCTGGATGCGGGTGCCGCAGCTTTTTTTCAGAAGCCGGTCGATCAGCCTCAATTGCTGGCGAAGATTCGTGAGCTGATTGGCGATCCCTAGCTGAATGTTTGCTTGAGCGCTTCGAGATCGGCCAGCGCGCGTCGGAGAATATTGACGACCTTGTGGACTTCGGTGCCGTACAGCTTCAGCTCGGCGTCGCAGTCGGTCATGGTGTAGACCGCCTCATCTTTTTCCAACCGTTCGCGTTCGAAGCGGATGCGTTCGGCCAGCTCTTCGATCTCGGTGATGAGGACGAAATTGATGTCCTTTTCGCCGAGGTAGCGCTTGCATTGCGGGCAGTAGATGGAGCGGTCCTGGGTCGTCTCGACCAGCTCGAACACGAACTGTCGTTCGCACTGCGGACATTCGAAGACCTCCGGTAGCATCGACTCGATTGTAACGGAATTCACATCTTGACCTCGGCGTTTGGTGCGCGTAGCATCGATGCCCTTCCTCGTGCGCAGATCCCGCGTACAAACTCATTGCTGGGAGGTCGTTCAACGGTAGGACAGCGGGCTCTGGACCCGCATATCGGGGTTCGAATCCCTGCCTCCCAGCCACGGTTTTCGCGCCTTCGCATCGTGTGACTTGCCGCGACCAGACCAGCAGGGACTCGAACTTTTCTGCGTAACGTCGGCAGACGGAGATACGCGTATCGACGTCACTTCGCGACGTTCAAAGATTCGCGGGATTGACGTCGGTCACGAGTTCCCAGATCGCGTCGGCCGGCAGACCGGCGGCCTTGGCATGCTCGCGCACACGCTCCTCTTTTGGAGCTCCGTACACGCAGTAGGTCACCAGCCCGTCCTTGGCTTTAACCACGTGCGAGTGTTCCCACGTGACATCTGGGAACCGTTCCTCGCGGACCTTCTTCGAGTTCCGCGCCGCAGCTTCGAGCTGTTCGTCGGTGACTTGACCGAGATTTCGTTGGACGATGTATCGTGGCATATTCCTTCCCTCCTGTTAGCGGTTGAGCACTTCGTTACGGCCGCCTTCGGCGATCGCGACGATCTGCGTGATCTTCGACTGCGGGACTCCGAGCTCCTGAAGAGTTGATCGGAAGTGGCCCATGAAGACTTCGAAAAGCGCCTCGTTCAATCCCTGACTGATGGCCTTCCGATGCGCGGCGCGAAGGTCACGGCCCTGGTAATGGTTTGGCCCTCCAAACGCCATGGTCAGAAACGCACGCGCATGCTTCTTCAACCGCGCCATGTCAACGCTCTCGAACAGGAAATTCACGCGCGGGTCTCCCAAGATCTTCGGGTAGAACTTGTCCAGCGCAGCATCGATTGAGGCCTCGCCACCGATCTCCTCGTATAGCGACATACGATCCTCCTGGTCCAGTCTTGAGTAACTGATGGACAATATGGAGAAGGACCGTGTGATCCCGCGTGTGACGGATTGGCAGGACATCACGTCGGCTCTTTCGACCAGACAGTCGGGTTGTCGATCTCGTCGCCGAGGAGGCGGGCGGCGTCTGGCGCGCTGGGGTCACCCCGGCGGGCCCGGTGCAAGTAGGCCCGCAGCAGCAACTCGCGCAAACCTGTGCGGGAGGCCAGCGATTCCAGCTCATCGATCCAGTCCGCGGCGCGCTTATCGTGATGGCCGACAGCGCACAGTCCATCGAGCACCCAACCCTGAATCCATTGGTAGGGGTGCGCCACGCGGGTGCAGCGTGTGCGAGCATCCAGCATCCAGGCCAGCGCCCGCGGCTCTCTTCCGCTTGCCGCCTCCACCAACCCGAGTCCCCGACAGGCGATCGCCTCCCAGCATGGATCGGCGACCTGACAGGCGATTGTGAAGGAGTGCTCGAGCCCCTCGCGTGCCTCCTCCGCTCGGTTCTCTCGGAGATCCACGTGTGCGAGCAGCGACTCCGGCAGAGGCTCGAAGGCGATCCATTTTTCCTCTTCCACGAGCTCCAGTGAGCGATCGAGAACCTCGCGTGCCTGAGCGTGACTCCCAGTCAAGAGGTGCACGCGGCCGATGAGCGAAAGCGACCAGGCGACCTGGCGCCGGTGCCCGCAGCGGCGCGCCCGCTCAACCGATTCCTCGAAAGCCTCGAGCGCCTCCTCGTACCGGGCACTGTCCGAGAGGCCCATCCCCCGCACCCCGGCAATGGATGTCAGCTCCTCGTCTGACCCTGCCGCTTCCTCGGTCGCTTGCGTCAGCCATGGCTCCACCCGATCGTTGCGTCCCGCCTGAACGTCGACAAATCCCAGTTCCCGGTGCGCCGTCGCGGCGATCGCGTTCGCGCCAATCCTGCGAGCCAGCCCGACCGCTCGGTGCAAGGCTATCGCAGCCTCACCGTAGGCGCGCATCGCGTGGATCAGAGCGCTGCCGAGCGCGAGCTCGGCGCGCGCGTGCAGGTAGTCGTCTCGGCATCCCTCTGCCGCCGCGCAGGCGCGTCGAAGCGAGTCCAGCCCGGCATCGACGGCTCCCGCTCCGATGGCCGCCCTGCCCATCTCGAGCTGGGCGCGAGCGGCTGCCGCACCGGCAACCGCGGTGGCGGGTGCCGGTCGTTCCGCAGCGCGGACGATCTCGCGCAGCCGGGACAACGGTGGCGCGCCAAGCTCGCGCTTCAGCAGCTCTTCGCAGGCCTGCGCCCTGGCAAGGGCCGAATTCGAGTCGCCTGCCGCGACGAGGCTGCGCACGAGAATCTCATGATGGCTCTCCTCGAGTGGATTGAGCTCGAGAAGGCGCGTGGCCAGGCTAGCCGCCACAGTCGGACGACCTGCTCCGAGCTCCGCCTGCGCCCTCTCCAGCAGCAACCCCTCAGCGGCGGCGGCGTGGTGTCTCCGCTCGATGGCCAGCCACGCCTCGAACGCGGGGCTCGCCGAGAAGCTCATCCCCTCGAGCAATTCGCCCGTGAAGCGATCGATCTCATCGGCCTCGGGGAGATTGGCCGATCGAAGCAGGAACAGATCGACCTCCGTGCCAGGCTCGAGCGACAGCTCTACCGGATCGCCACGGAGTGAGTTCGGCTGCCCTAGCGCCTGCCGAAGCTGAGCAAGACTCCATCGAAGCGCCCCAAGAGGATCGTCGGCCTCGCAGAAAAGCAGCTCGGCGAGCCTGCGGCGACTGGGAGGCTGTCGGCAGAGGAGTAAGTACGCGAGGAGGGCCCAGGCTTTGTGCCCGCGCGGGCCGCTGCTCGCCTCTCTATCATGCTCGATGCGCGGCGCGCCCAGCAGCCGAATTTCCAGCGACACACGTCATCCTATATCGGGCTTTGTCCAGCCGCCAACGACGCGGGCCTCTTCTGGGCCCGGAGTCGTACTGGTGATCGCGGTGCGATGCAAATCCCACATGCAATCAAATATGGAGAGGGGCGGGTCGCGCATCCTCGACGTGCTCGCCAACATCCTCACGACGCTCGACGCCTTCGGGAATCGGACGACGCCCGAGCTGCCTTGTTTGCCTCAACATCAACCTCGCGCCGAGCGTCGTCTACACTCTGCGAATGCGGGTACTTCCACTAGTCCCACTGCCATTAGTCGCAGTGGTCACTTGCATCGCGCTCGCTCTGCGCCGCACGCGGTGGTCGGAGGCCGCGCTTCGCGCGAGCCGCTGGACCTACTCGATCGTGTTCCCGCTATCGCTGCTTTACTTTCCGCTGAAGGCGGGTGGAGTGCGGCCGGTGGAATGCGAATGGACGTTCAGCGCCTCTCTTGCGGTCTACTCGCTGCTCAATATCCAGCACACCGTGGGGTTCGCGATCTTCTTCATGCTCTCCATCGCGCAGCTTCCGAACGTCAAGCATGCAATGGCGTGGTCATTCCTGGCATGCTTCGCGATGGGATTGCTCGTCGAGATCGCCGAGGGCGCGACCGGGATCCACCACTGCAGGATGCGCGACCTCATCCCCGACATGGCCGGCGCATGCGTCGGCGCAATCGCGGTGTTGATCGTGCGGCGGCTCGCCGCGCTGCGAGCGCCGGAGGGAAACGCCGCGTGACGGCAGCCCGCTGCGCGATCGTGGTGCTCCGCGTCGCAGTCACGTGCGTATCCGCCACACAGCTGCGCGCGTTCGGCGTGGTAGCCGACGGAAACCATCGAGGCGTGCACCTTAGGCTGCTGCAGTACCAAGCAGTGGTTCGAACTTTGTCCCTTCCTCCCAGCCACGCTTTGTGCGGGTGGTCGCGCGGCTTGCTACTTGCTGGGAAGCCGATGCGCACGAAAGAACGCCCACATCGTGATCGTCGCATCGATGCTGCGGCTGTCCGATCCGACAAACCATTCCGGAAGGGGTCCGCCGCCGGGCCAGGTATGTCCACCTCCCTGCACGATGTAGAGCACGACGGCCGCGTCGTCAGCACAATGGGTGTATTCGCGGCGCGTGACATCAGGCGCCACTACCGACTCGACTGGCTTTGGTCCGCAGCGGTTTCTTCGCGCCCAGTTCGCGGTCCAGATCGGGACCGCCGGAAAGGGATGAGGGGCGACCCACGACTGACCGCCGTTGTAAAAGGCGAAGCGATCGTCAGTCCCGTGAAACGCAATCATTGGGACGGCTCGATGTTCCGTACACCAGCTCCACGGCAGTGTCTGCGCAGCTCCTACCATCCCCACTGCCGCGATCCGATCGGACATTGTGCAGGACAGCACAAAAGCCATGCCCCCGCCATTCGAGAAGCCGTTGGCGTAAATCCTGGCCCGGTCGATGTTGTACGCCGCCTCCAGCTTGTCGATCATCTCCGAGATGAATCGGACGTCCTTCGCGAAATCGGATCCCACGCGCCAGACCCTCGGGCCCACGCCCTCGAGTCCTGAGGGATAGACGACAATGAAGCCCTGGCTGTCGGCCAGCCGATTCCACTCGCTCAGGTTCATTTGCTGCGTCGGCCATCCGCCCGCGCCGTGCATGCTGATCACGAGCGGGGTCGGCTTCGTGCGGTCGTAGCTGCGCGGGACGTAGAGCAGGTACTCCCGCTTCTCGCCCGACGAAATCATGAAGCCGTTGTTCCGATTCCGAATGCGGAAAGAGATGGCCTCGAAAGCGGCCAGCACGACCGGCAGACTGATCACGACCACAACCGCGCCGATGACTCTCTTCCTGCTCATCGATGCCGGTTCCACGCGAGCGCCAGCGGCGCCGCGGCGAGTCGTGCCAGCGGCACTTCAAGGATCGCAACCAGTGCGAGAACGTAGTTGCCGATGAGCACGAGAGGAACGATCCAGACCAGCAGGCCGTAAACAGCGAATACGGCGACATCCCAACAGACCGCGCCGATGACGAGCGTGCGATCGCTCAGAAGCCGTTTGTCATGGAGCCGCATGGCGATCCAGACACCGGCGGCTAGTTTGAAACACACCAGAACCGCCGCGATTAACGGGAAAACGTTCCACAACACGGCCATCGCGTATTTGCTCCTGCTGATCAAAGCGGCGAGTGGCAGGATGACGGCGAGGAGCGTCAGGGCCACGAACACGCTGGTCTTGACGACCCATTCGCGCCCGCTCATGCCGATGTACAGACTCTGCACGAGCTGCTTCCACGTCGACGCCATCAGCGCCGCGAGTCCCAGCAGCACGATCGCGATCGCGCGCGGCGTCCCAAACACTTCCACGAACCGATGCGCGCGTTCCATCACCGCCGGCGCGGCGCCCGAGAATCTCAATGCCAGCGGGATGGCAACGAGGACAAGCAGCCACGCGACAAGCGTGCTCCACATCGTCGCCTTCAGCTTGGCGGCGATGAGTGATACGTTCGTAAGCGGCCGCGTCGCGCTGAACGGCGTCAAACCGTAGCTCACGGTAGTGGCGACGAAAATGGCCATGCACGGTGATGTGAGGAGGACAAAGACAAGCGTTTCGAAGATGAGCTCCGGCGTCTGGCGGAAGGCGAACAGCAGAGCCAGCTCGAACGGCAGCAGGATCGCGATCAACAATGGGAGCGAGCGCCCATACTGCCGCCACTCGAACCACAGTTGAGCGCGCGCGGGCGAACGAAATGGATCGCGTCGGACCGACCGGGAAATCTGTCCGCGTAGCCAGTCGGGCACATCGCCGCGGCGCCCTCGCGAAACAGCGAAGCGAGCCGCGAGATACGCGAGCGGAACGTGCGGAGCCAGAATGGCCAGCATTACGGGCTCGGAGGCTTTGGAATTGAGCGCGACCATGACCACGGTGTCGATCAAGACCAGCCACAGAACGGTGATGATCACGCGCAGGCCGCGCAAAGGGTACGGCATCCACGTCAGCGCCTGCGTCCAGGCGAGAAGCGAAGCGCCCAGCAGAGCCGGCCAAAACACGGGCACGTGGACGTCGGACGGCCAGAGTGCGAATAGCCGCGTTCCGAACCACAGGATGGCCATGGCCGAAATGCCATATAACATGGGCAATCCTGCCAACGCGCTGTTCGTCACCGGCAGGCTGAACATGCGCGCGGGATACATCGATTGGCGCGCCGCCAGGTCGCCGGAAAGGCCGAAGCTGAACATCGCCAGGAAATACATGAAGGTGGCCGTCAGAGGCACGATCACCACGAACGCAAAACGCAAGTCATCAAGGTCGACGCGCTGTCCCCGCTCGAGGATCACGAGCTTGATGATCGCGAGGACGAACATGAAGCCGATCACGGCCAGGAGTCCCCAACGATGTCGTTGTCGGAATTGCCAGGCCACTGCGGCAGCGGGCGAGCGCATCAAGCCTTCCCGACACGCGCAACGAATATCTCATCGAGGGAGAGCACGCGTCCGTCGACGCGATGTGATTCCTTGATCTCGTTCAGCGGCGCGCTCAGAACGATCCTGCCCTCGCTGATCATGGTGACGTGATCGGCGACCTGCTCCACTTCCTCCAGCAGGTGCGATGAAAAAAGGACGGTGCGGCCTTCATCGGCGATGGTGCGGATGACGGCGCCGAGGATGTCGCGGCGCACGATGGGATCGAGGCCGGACGACGGTTCATCCAGCACGAGCAATTCCGGCCGGTACGCCAGCGCGATGAGCAGCCCGACTCGCGCCTTCTGCCCCTTCGAGAGGGTCTTGATTTTCGCCGTCGGGTCGAGCGCGAACGCCTGGCGCAATTCCTCGGCGTAAGCACCGTCCCATCGGGGATAGAACGCACGCTGATAGCGAATCAGCTCCTCAATGCGCATCCACCCGGGGAGGTCGTTCTCCTCGGAGAGATAGCCGATGCGCGACAGAACGCCGACCGGATCGGCGACCGGATCGGCGCCGAAGACGCGCACCGAGCCACTTTCCGCTCGTAACAAACCCAGAATATGTTTGATGAGCGTCGTCTTGCCCGCTCCGTTTGCGCCGACGAGGCCGTAGACCGCGCCGCGCGGCAAGGACAGACTCACCGAGGAGAGAGCGGTCGTGGCACCGAAGCGGCGGCTCAGCTCCGAGACGGCGATCACCGATTCATGCATCCTGTTCCATGAGTGTAGCGCCGCGTTGGGTATCCTTGATTCCGACATGATGCGTCGCTGTCTGGCGATGACCCTACTCTTGTTCTGTGGCTGCGCGTCATCCCAACGATCGTTCAGCGGGAAAGTCCAACGCAACGACATCGTCGACGTCATGACGGCGGCCGCGGAGTGGCAGCTCCGTCACCCCTCCAAGCATCCTGCATACGACTGGACGCAGGCGCCGTTCTACATCGGGCTGAGCGCCTTTGCTCCTCTCTCGCGCGATCCGGATCGCTATCTCCACGCGGTTCGGCGAAACGGAGAAGAGAACCGATGGCGGCCGGGATTGCGGCCGCTGTACGCAGACGACCATGCCATCGCGCAGAGCTACTTCGCCTTGCATCGTGTGCAGCCGGATCCCGCCATCATCGAACCCTCGCTGCGCCTTTTCGACCAGGTCATGCTCTATCCGTTCGATGAGTCGCTCGAATTCGATCACCGCGAGAAGACGTGGCGACAGTGGACGTGGTGCGATGCTCTATTCATGTCTCCCCCCGCGTTCGCCATGGCGTTTCGCGCCACCGGCGATCGCCGCTACCTCGACTTCATGAACAAGATGTGGTGGAAGACGACCGACTATCTGTACGACAAGGAAGAGCATCTCTACTACCGTGACAGTCGCTTCTTCAATCAGCGTGCAGCGAATGGGCGGAAGATTTTCTGGAGTCGCGGCAACGCCTGGGTCCTGGCGGGACTGGCGCGAGTGCTCAGCGAGATGCCGCGCGACTATCCTCAGCGCGATCGATATGAAGTCCTCTTCCGGGAGATGGCCGCGAAGATCGCGACGCTTCAGCAGAGCGATGGCTATTGGCGTTCCAGCCTCCTCGATCCGGTGGGTACGCCGCAGCCGGAAACGAGCGGCACCGCGTTCTATGTGTATGCGCTCGCTTGCGGAATCAATCAGAATCTGCTCGATCGAGCGACTTACGAGCCGGTGTTGCAGCGAGGATGGGCCGCCCTCGTGCGGGCCATGCAGCCTGATGGGATGCTCGGCTACGTGCAGCGGATCGGCGATCAGCCCGGCGACACGTCGGCATCGGGCACGGAAATTTATGGTGTGGGTGCCTTGCTGCTCGCCGGAAGTGAGCTGTATCGGATTGCCGGTCAGTAACCCGTCACCCTGAGGCGCACAGCCTCTTTCCAGGTATGAAGGATGTGGTGGACGACGTCGTCAACTCCCACGTCGTGGGTCGCCTGCGCGAAGACCACCTGCCCGCCGCTCCGCATTTTGTAGGCGTCGCGTTGCATCACCGACAGATCGGCGCCCACCAGGGGCGCGAGATCGGTCTTGTTGATGACGAGGAGATCGGATTGTGTGATCCCCGGCCCGCCCTTGCGCGGGATCTTGTCGCCGCCGGCCACATCGATCACATAGATGGTGTAGTCGACCAGCTCGCGGCTGAACTGTGCCGCCAAATTATCGCCGCCGCTCTCCACGAACATCAGGTCGGGCCGGAATTCAGCCATCAGCCGTTCCAGCATGACGAGGTTGTGGGAAATGTCGTCGCGCACGGCCGCGTGTGGGCATCCGCCGGTCTCCACGGCGCGGATCCGTTCCTGCGGCAGGGCCTCGTTGCGCACCAGGAACTCCGCGTCCTCACGAGTGAAGATGTCGTTCGTCACGACCGCGAGCTGGACTCGATCGCGGAGCTTGCGGCATAGCGCGAGGAGCAGCGCCGTCTTTCCGCTGCCGACCGGACCGCCGATGCCGATGGTGAACGCACGCTGGCTGTAATCGCGGTCGAGCGGCGCATCGCGCTCGTGAAACAGACCAGGGTGATGCTCATGCGTATGTGTATGCATGTCGTCCTCTTACGATTGAAAAAGTCGCGAGTAGATGCGGTCGTGCATCGACTGCCAGAGATCGATCAGCGGAGCCGTCTGCGCCAGCCGGTCAGGCGTGAGATATTCGCATCGATCGAGCGTCTCCTGAAGATGCGGCGCCAGGTCGGCCTGCAGTCGCTGCGCCGCGTTGGAGCCGATGACGCCGAGTCGTACCGCTGCCGCGAGAACGCTGCGGCACGCGATCTGGAGAAAAAGCGCCTGCGTCGTGCGGCGGTCGATTTCCATCACTCCGCAGATCGCGCCGAACAGCGGCGCGTAGTGCATCGCTGAAAATTCGGGCAATGAGGGAAATGCTCGCCGCGCCGCGAGCAGAAAGGCGCGTCCCTGAATTCGGCTGGCACGGTTCGCGACAGAGTTGCTCAGGAAGGCGTCGCACTGCGCGTCGAGATCGGCCAGATCTGCGGCCCGTTCGTGCGCGGCCCCGACCAGCGGCAGTGCTCCATATCCGGACTGCGTGATCACCTGACGGACGAAATGCTCCACTCCATCGACTTCACCCTGCTGCCAGGCCGCTTCCAGTCCGGCGGAGTGTGCGAAGCCGCCGGACGGAAATGCGGAATCTGCGAGTTGCCAGATGAGCCAGTCCATGATCAGAAGATGAAGTAGCGCTGCGCGAGCGGCAGCCGCGACGCGGGCGCGCAACGCAATTCCTCGCCGTCCGCGCTGACGGTATATGTCTCGGCATCCACCCGCATCACCGGAGTTGCATCGTTCAGTTTCATGTCGCGCTTGCCGAGCGAGCGGCAGCCGCGCACCGCCTCGAGTCGCTTGCGCAGTCCGTAGCTCTGCGCCACCTCTTCATCGAGCGAGCGCCGGGAAACGAATGCCAGCGAGATGCTGCCGGGCGCGCTTCCGAACGCTCCGAACATCGGACGCATTCGCAAAGGCTGCGGAGTGGGGATGGATGCATTGGCATCGCCCATCTGTGCCCAGGCGATGAAGCCTCCTTTGATGACCAGCTCCGGCTTCACGCCGAAGAATGCCGGCTTCCACAGGACGAGATCGGCAAGCTTCCCCTTCTCGACCGAACCGACTTCGTGCGCGATGCCGTGAGAGATGGCAGGGTTGATGGTGTACTTCGCGACATATCGACGGATGCGCACATTGTCGTTGTCTCCCTGCTCGACCGCGAGCTGTCCGCGCTGATCGCGCATCTTGTGCGCGCTCTGCCAGGTGCGCGCAATCACTTCTCCCACTCGACCCATGGCCTGGCTGTCGCTGGAGATCATGCTGATGGCGCCGATGTCGTGGAGGATGTCTTCGGCGGCAATGGTTTCCGCGCGGATGCGGCTCTCGGCGAACGCGACATCTTCAGGAATGTTGCGGTCGAGATGGTGGCAAACCATCAACATGTCGAGATGCTCGTCGAGCGTGTTCACGGTCCACGGCCGCGTGGGATTCGTCGAGCTGGGAAGAACATTCGGCTCACCGCAGACGCGAATAATGTCGGGCGCGTGGCCGCCGCCGGCACCTTCGGTGTGATAGGTGTGGATCGTCCGGCCTTTGAACGCCGCGATCGAATCGTCGACATAGCCCGACTCGTTCAACGTGTCGGTATGAATGGTGACCTGCACGTCGTACTCGTCGGCCACGCTCAGGCAGCAATCGATCGCCGCCGGTGTCGTTCCCCAGTCCTCGTGCAGCTTTAACCCGATTGCACCGGCGCGGATCTGCTCGACGAGGCCGGCGGGCTTGGAAGAGTTCCCTTTGCCGGTGAATCCGAAATTCATCGGCACCGAATCGGTGGCCTGAAGCATCAGCTCGATGTGGCGCCCGCCAGGCGTGCAGGTCGTGGCTTTCGTACCTGTCGCTGGGCCGGTCCCGCCGCCGATGAATGTGGTCACACCGCTCGCCAGGGCCACCGCGATCTGCTGCGGCGCGATGAAATGAATATGCGAGTCGATCGCGCCGGCGGTGAGAATCATCCCTTCACCGGCGATGACTTCCGTGGTGACGCCGACGATCATGCCGGTCGTGACGCCGGCCATTACGTCGGGATTGCCGGCTTTGCCAATACCGCTGATGCGGCCGTTCTTGATGCCGACGTCGGCTTTGATGATTCCGGTGTAGTCGACGATCAGCGCATTGGTGACCACGCAGTCGAGCGCATCGGCCTCGCTGACGCCTGCAGCCTGGCCCATTCCGTCGCGCAGCACCTTGCCACCGCCAAACTTGCACTCATCGCCGTAGACGGCGTGGTCGCGCTCGACTTCCACGATCAAGCTGGTGTCGCCGAGGCGGAGGCGATCGCCGGTGGTCGGTCCGAAGATATCGGCGTAGTGGCGTCGATCGATCTCATAACTCATGACTTCTTCTCGTCTCCAAACCCTCGGCCGCGCACCGCAGCGAGGGTCTTGTGCTGGTTCTCGGCCGACACCTTGCCGTCGGCGAGCGCGTTTCCGCCCCGGATGATCTGATTTCCGGCGATGGTCACCAGCGCGACCGTTCTCGTCTCGCCGGGCTCGAAGCGCACCGCGGTGCTAGCGGGGATGTCGAGACGCCGGCCATACGCCGCGGCACGGTCGAAGAGCAGCGCCCGATTCGTCTCGATGAAGTGATAGTGGCTCCCGACCTGGATCGGCCGGTCTCCTGTGTTCGTCACGGCGATCGAGATGGTCTGGCGTCCTTCGTTGAGCACGATCTTTCCAGGAGCAGGCAGTACCTCGCCGGGAACGTTGTGCTCCGTCACATTCGACGCGTCACCGAAGCTCTCGCGCGACGGAACAGGAAGGAAACTTCCATACAGAGCAAGCTGGAGATCGCCGTGTTCGGCAACGATCGGATGGTGCACGGTGACGAGTTTGCTGCCGTCGGGAAAGGTTCCCTCGACCTGAACCTCCTGCAGCATTTCGGCAACGCCGGGGAGAACTTCGGCACGGCCCAACATCTGCCGTCCGAGGTCCATGAGCTCCGCGACGGATCGGCCGTCGCGGATGTGCTCGAGAATCTGCGATGCGATCAGCGCTACCGCTTCGGGGTAATTGAGGCGAAGCCCGCGCGCGAGTCGTTTCTGCGCCACGTACGCGGCCTGATGCAATGTCAGCTTGTCGGCTTCCTGCGGTGTCAGATGCATGGCTTCACCATTTGCGACTCCACGGATCGTCGCCGATCTTCGGCGGGAGAAAAGCGAGCATGCGACGCAGCGTCTGTCCCGCGCTCTCAGTCGACACTGCGGCGATGCGGAGAAGAAGTGCACCGTCGGCGAGGGGATTTGCGGAAATGAGAAGGTCAGCCCTCTTGTGGAGCGGCATGCTTCCAACCTCCTGCAGAATTCGCGCGGCGTCGTCGGCCAGTCCTGCCACCACGACGGTCAGCAGCGTATTGAAGCGTCCCATGCGTTGAGCAACATCGCTGTCTTCGGGATTGAGACGCAGCGAGTCGTACAACAGACGGCGCTTTCCGATCCAGATCTGCGTCACGCTGCTGAAGCGGTCGAGCTGCCATCGTTCACCCGATGCCACCCGCCCCGCGCCGAGCCAATCGACCAGGACCAGAGAACCGCGTTGCGCCAGTCGGATCTCGACGTCCTGTGCGTAGCTCGATCGCGCGAAGCAGACGACCGGATCGGGCGCCAGCACGAGCAGGGCGTCGTCGGCGACGGCGGCGCGCAGTTGCTGACTCGCCCCTTGCGGCGAGCGATAGACCTTGGTCGAAGCCTGGGTGGAGATCACCGCAGCCGCGCCGCGTTCGACGTCGATGTCGATCCGAAGCGCGTCACCGCCGACAAGGCCTCCGCCATAGTTGGCGAGGTAGACCCACGCGGCCGCGCTATGGTTTTGAGGATTGAGCAGCTTGAGAGGACTGGTGGAGTATGCGTGCCGCACGACGGTGCGCTCACCGACGCGCGAGAATGTCATCGCTCCTCGCCCCGGCGCGACTTCAGAATGCAATACCGATCGAGCGCAAGCACGGTGCACGGAGTGTCACTCCTGCCTGGAGAACGCGAGTCTATACCGGTCCCCGAAATGTCATGACGGCCCGTGACGACGTAAACAGGCAAGTGGATTCGCTGTGACGTGCGGATGTCGATCGTGGAGGGAAGGCGCTCCCAGTTCGGATGCGTATGAACGATGGCCACCACACCGTTAGGCAGTGGCTCGGCCCAGCGCGAATCCGCCACCAGCATTTTGAGAAACAAGAGCTACTTCAGCAGCAGACCCGCATCGGCAGCCGCCGACAGGAACGCGTCGACATGTTCCTGCGGCACGGGGCCATAGATCGCCGAGAGCGCATCGCGAATCTCGGTCGTCGAACGCGATCCGTTCGCGAGGTTCAGCGCTTCGTAGGCGTAATCCCCTCCGCCACCGCGCAAGCCCCTGAAGCGCAACAGCTCGAGCTTCTCCACGCGGGCGGAGCCGAGTCGATCGGTGAGGTAGTCATAGCCGAAGGCGTCGAGACCGCCGCGCACTGCCGGATTTCGACGGAACAGACCGCGAGTCGCCGCCGGTGGAGACGACGAAAAGAGACGTGAGACCGAACGCACCATTTCTTCCTCGTACCATTTCTGGAAGCGCTGGAGGTTCGCGGCCTCGCTCGGTCGTAATCCGTACATTTGCGCTTTCACATCGGCCGCACGGCGGAGTGACTCCTCCTCGACGATGCTGAGGATCTCCGGCGCATCGGCAGCGCTCACATTCGCGAGGACCAGGCCGCACGCGGCTGCGATGAACCCGGCGCGCTTCAGCTTTGTCGGATCGATCTTCGAGGGAGTATCGGCGTTGGTGTGGATGAAGGGATCGGGCCAATCGTTGAGATAGATCGACGGGATTCCCCACGAGCTGTCGCCGTACACCTCGTGATCGCTGCCCAGCGTCAGCGGGACGAACGCGGCTCGAAGCGCTTCGCGTCCGCCTTCTGGTGCGACCAGCGGCCACCGCGCGCTGCCCGTCATCGCATACTGCGACGATTGCTCGTCGGCGAACGCTCCGATCTTGGCCGCGACGTCATAGACAAAGGATGGGAGGCTCGCCGGGCCCCGTGTGATGTGAAAGATGGTCCTGGTCTCGCTGGCGCCGCCGACCATGTCCAGATGAATCGCTGCTTTGATGCGCGCCGCCAGCTCTGGTCGCCCGTTGAGGAGTGCCATCGTTCCCTCGATCTCCGGCGGCCAGACGAAGCGGAGCGTGCGCCGGGGCGGAGCGATCCGTTTCTCCTCGATGAGCTTTCGCAGCGTGCGCGCCACTTCCAGGATGGTGGCGCATCCGCTGGCGTTGTCGTTCGCCCCCGGCCGCGGATGGTCGAGATGGCAGCTATAGACGATTTCCTCGTTGCGGACGGCGGGATCCACTCCGGGAATCGTCGCAGTGGCGATCTCGTAGAAGCCGGGATGCTGCCCGGCCCTCACGACGGCGTGCAGGCGAATGCGCTCCGCTCTCTGAAGACGATCGCGCAGTACACGCGCCTCGCCGAGTGAGATCATGAATGCGAATGTGGTCGTCGCGCTGAACGTGTCGAGATGTCCCCATCGCACCAGCGTTTCGTCCTGCTTCCACCAGGCCGTGCGCTGATTCGGTGCGTAGCTGACGATGCCCACCGCGCCGTGCCTGGCAACAGCGATGTTCTGCACGGCGCCGGGCTGCAATCCGCTCAGCACGATCTTGCCCTTGACGTCCTTTCCAAGGTAGTCCTTCTCCTCCGAGCCTTCGCCAACGTCGACGAGATCCGCGGTCAGTTCGGCGCTTTCGCTATCTTGCGCCAGCGTGATCGGCGCGGCGTCCCAACTCGCGAGCCTTCGCGCTGCGTTTCCATCGGCATCGAGCAGCCACAGCTCGGCAAAATCGGCATCCCAGGCGGGACGCGATCGCTGCGTTCCGTAGAAGATCTTTCCGTCGGCCGGCAGTCTCTCGAGATGCGCGTCTGTGTACCCGTATCTCTGGAGCTCGCCGAGGATCTGATCGGCGGCGCGATGAAAGTCGCGTGAACCGCGCATGCGATGGAGTCGCGAAAACCCTTCCAGATTTCGCTTCGCCGACTCGCCCGACATCTCAGCGGATAGCGCCGTAATCTGCGTGTCAGATAAGAGCGGAACGGTCTGGCTGTTGAGCGACGCTGCAATCGTGAGCAAGAGCGCAACGGTGGCCAATCGCATCGCGAGAGTGTATCGCTCAACTTTCAGTGCAGCAGCCGGTACTTGTTGATGCGCTAGACTGCGCGGAAATGTTCAGGATTGGCTTTCGATCGGCTCTCGCCGCGGTGGCACTTGCCTTCGCCGTACAGGCAAATGCCGATCCTGTAATCGCAACACACCCCCGGCTGCTGCTCACGGCGGCAGAGAAGACTCGCCTTCTCGCGAAGAAAAACGCCAACGACCCGTCGTGGCAGGCGCTGAAAGCACGCGCCGACACGCTCGCGACCTACTCGATCAATCGATACAAGTTCGCCAGCAGAAACGACGCACCGGCGGGCACGATCTATTACACCTACCAGGGTGAGGGTTGGTACGACACCGCCCTGCCGCTGGCGTTTGCATATCAATTGACCGGAGACACGAAGTACTCGAACAAGCTGATTGAGCTTGTTCAGGAAATGATCCGCGCTCAGACCGATCCGGACAACGCTCCGCCCAACGGGCAGCCGCCCATTCGCCCCGACAACTATTACCCGTCGCGCAACCTCGCGTCGGTGCTGGCGTTCATCTACGACTTTTGCTACGACCAGCTCAGCGCCTCGCTCAAGTCGCAAATGGTCGCGCTCATGAATGACTACTACGATGATCTGAGCGCCAACGGATATCAGGCCCAGGATTACAGCTGGGCCGCCGACGGCAACTTTTTCGGCGGTCATCTGTACGGTGTGGCCCTGATGGGTTACGCCTCGTTTGGCGACAATCCGCGGGCGCAGGAAATGATCGAGTGGGCGCGGATCCGTTTCGACGGCACGCGCGGTCCGACAGTGATCCCATCGAAGATCCCGCAGGCCTGGCGCACGCAATCGTTCGAAGGGGGGCAGCTTCCCGCAGTCGCGCTCGACTTCAACGGCCCGACGAACATCACGGGCAATCCGTTCAAAGGCGGCTTCGACTTCCAAGCCTGGTCCTACGGTTCGGAGGAATACAGCCGGATGATCGACTACCTGTTGACCGTGAAGAGCGCCACCGGCGAAGACATCATCGCGCCCCACATCAACTGGTTCTCCCAGATCCTCCGCGCGGAGAAGCACGCAATCTTTCCGAATCGATTCATGATCGACCCGACCGGCGACTGGGGAGGATTTCAGGGCGCGATCATCCTGAGGGCACTTCCCATCCGGTTGGCCTTCATCCTGGCCGGGGCGGCCGACGGGCCGGCCGCGCAGTCTTTCGCGTACTCGGAAATCGCGCCATCGACCATTCCCAACGCCGAGGTCTTTTCTCCGCCGGAATGGGTGGATTTTTTCTTCGGCAATCCTTCGCGACCTTCCGTGGAGCTTCTACTTCCGCCGTACTACACCGGATTCGGCCCGAACTATCCGCAGGGGGCGACCAGTCCGGCCGGTACCAACGGCGCGATTCCGTACTTCATCATGCGCAGCGACTGGGGTCCCAATGCCACCTGGGCCTCCATCAAGATGGGATCGCAATGGTGGGACGATCACCAGCATTACGACGCGGGCCATCTAATCATCGCTCGCGGCAGCGACTATCTGCTGGTGAGTGCCACCGATTGGAAGTTTGAGACTGATGCGAGCGGCAATCCCATCTACGGCCGCTCAGGCATCCTCGGCGAGTCTCTGGAAGAACTGCAGTCTTCGCTCAACAACACGCTCTACTTCGATGACTTTGGCGATTTCCAGCGCGCAGACGATCGTGGCAGCGGCGGACAGTCGGCGGTGGGGATCGATCAAGTCGTGGCGGACGAGTTGACTCAGGATTACAGCTACGTCCGAAGCGATCTCTCGACGGCCTACAATCGCGCCGGCGATCAAACTGATACGCCGAATCGCAAGCTCGACTTTTTCTATCGCAATTTCCTCTATCTCCGGGCATCGAACACATTCGTCGTCTTCGACCAGGTCCAGGCAAAGCCATCCAGCAATCCCAGGGGCGCGTACAAGAAGCACATCCGGTGGCACCTGCCCAACAAGCCCGACATCACGGGGAGGATCGCGCGTCTTGACTATGGACAGTCGCGGCTCTTCATCGACACGGTGCTGCCCGCAAATGCGAGTCTGGCGGTTGTCGACGAGTGGAAGAATCCCGATCCGTGCGATGGGTCAACCACGGGTTGCGTTCCGTTTGGCGCTAATGCCGCCACATTTCGCCTCCAGGTCAGCGACCCTCAGAACCCACTGTTCATCCCCTTCCTGGCGGTGCTGCGGCCGGGATCGAATAGCAGTGCGCCGCCGAGCGACGTGCAGATTTCTTCCCTCGACGCAAAGATGATGGGCGTTGCGATCGGAGCTGAGAGCATCGTTCTGTTCAACAATCAGCCCGGTCAGGTGCCCGCGCCCATTACCTCGACCTCTTATAACTTCAATGGATCCGCCGCTGCGTCGCATACCCTCTTGGGCGTCGTTCCCGGCGCGCGCTATACGGTCGTGCTGACCGATGGCGTGGTGCACGTCGATCAGAGTTCCGCCGGAAATCAGACCGCCTCGCCGGCGGGCGTGCTGCGTTTTACCTTATCTCCGGCTCCGACATCCTCCCGTCGCCGAAGCGTCCGTCACTGATGTGGCCGATCGCTCGGATGGGTTTTCTCATCCAGCTGGCACAGGGCGTCAGCAGGAATCATCACTGTCCCATGCGAGACCTGATTCCGGACACAGTCGGCGCTCTAAGCGGGGCACTGATCGTCATGGTCTGGCGCAAGGTGCGGCGCTCGCGTATCCTTCGCCCCATGTCGATCTTTGAGCCCGCCAAATCGCCCTGGCCCGAACGCATGTTGGCCGTCTTTCGCATCGTGGCAGGATTGGTATTCATCACTGCCGGGACGACGATCGTCTTCGGCTACCCACCCGCCCCAATGCCGATGCCGCCGCTCAAGCTGATGTCGCAAACGGGCATCGGCGGCATACTCGAGATTGTGGGAGGTCTGGCGATCGTCCTGGGCGTGTTCACGCGGCCGGTGGCTTTTGTTCTGGCAGGCGAAATGGCGGTCGCGTATTTTCAGTTTCACGCACCGCAATCGTTTTTCCCCACTGCCAACCAGGGCATCCCCGCGATCCTGTACTGCTTTTTGTTCTTGTACCTGATGGTCGCCGGTCCGGGCGCGTGGAGCATCGATGGCGCGCTTGCGCGCTCCTCGCGTTCTGTGCTTGACTAGCTACGGCAATCACTGACAGCAATTGGCGCCCGATCGCCTAAATGTGGGTGTGAAGTGAGAAGGCGGTCACTGTTCCTCATTCTGCTTTTTGAGACGGCTGCTGTTTCCGGCAGCACATTGAATGTCTATCCGCTCAAGATCCTGCTGAGCCGTCGCGACCGAAGTTCTTCCCTTTCGATCACGAACGCCGGTAAGGAGGCCACCGCTGTCCAGATCACAGTGAAGAAATGGCAGCAGGACATCCAGGGAATCGATTCTTTCGCCGACACCGACGACGTTGTCTTTTTCCCCAAAATCGTCACGGTACCCCCCGGACAAAAACAGATCATTCGCGTTGGGCTTCGCACGCTCCGCGACGATCCGGCGGTCGAAACCTCGTACCGTCTCTTCGTCGATGAATTGCCCGTTAACCCAAGCGCAAACGGCGTCAGGATGACGCTGCGTCTTGCCGTCCCGCTTTTCGCGAGCCCCGCTCGTCCTTCGAAGAACGGAGCGATCGACAGCGTTTCCATTCGCAACGATCAGATGACCATCGTCGTTCGCAACGGCGGGAATTCGCACGCCCATATCTCGTCGATGACAGTGATTGCCGCCGACGCTCGGCGAGCACAGGTCTTTCGCACTGAGCGGCGCGATCTCTATGTCCTCGCGGCGAGCGTTCGTGCCTTCACGCTGAAAGTGCCATCGGGATTATGTGGCGCTGTTGCCAGCGTGAGAGTCTGGGTCGACCTCGGCGGCGTCCAACTCTATAAGGAAGAGCCACGCGACGCGGTCTGCGTTGCTCGCCCCGCCACATGATGAAAACTCTCCGCCTGGCGGCGATGGCACTGCTCTGGCCGCTGATCATCTTTGCGGCGGCTGAGGAAGAGTTGCCCGTGCGCGTTCGAGTCAATGGCGCCGAGCAGGGGGACTTTGTCGTAAGGCGCGAACGCAATGGCGCGATGATGATGCGGGCGGCCGACCTTCGTGCTTTTGGCCTCGGTGGGCCGGCGCTGTTGCACCTGCCCGATGATCAATTCGTTTCGATCCGGGCCGTGTCGCCCGAAATCCGGCAGGGCTTCAACGCCGCCACAGTCACTCTCGATCTGCTGATCCCTCCCAAGCTACTGCCTCGGCAGAATCTCGAGCTCGGTGTTCCGCGGTCGCAAGTCCCGCTGGCGAGGAGAAAGTCCGCCCTACTGAACTACCAGCTTACCAACCGGCGCAACAGTCGCGACGGGACGTCGACGTGGGAATTGCCGTGGGAGCTCAGCGCGCGCACCGGCAACTGGCTCGCGTTTTCGACGTTCGTGGCGAAACAGAATTCCCAGCAGCGACGGATGACGCGCGCGATCTCGAATCTCAACTGGGACGATCCCAACCGGATGATGCGATTCGTCGCCGGCGATTTCTTCGCGCAGACCGGCGACCTGGGGGCCGCCGGCCGTTTCGCGGGGATGAGCCTCTCGAAGAATTTCGACCTCTCGCCCCTTTTCATCCGCTTTCCCGGGCTCGATCTCGGAGGCTTCCTCGAAAGTCCGTCGGAAGTCGAAGTGTGGGTCAACGGCGCACTGCTGCGGCGCGAGCAGTTGTCGGCTGGAGCGTTTCAGCTCGGCAACCTGGTCCCGATGACCGGTAGCGGCACGGTCACGCTCCGAATTCGCGATGCCTTTGGACGGACGCGCATCCTCGATTATCCGTACTATTCCGGCATCTCGCTCCTCGCTCCCGGCCTCCACGACTACTCGTACAACATCGGATACACGCGACAAGATCGAATTGACGGAACGCCCCAATACGGCAGGAAGCCCGCCTTTCTCGCTTTTCATCGAATGGGGATCACGCGCCGCTTCACCGGCGGATATCGACTCGAGGCCACCGAGAACCGACAGAGCGGCGGCCTGACCGGCGCATTCGTCCTCGGCCGCATCGGTCAGATCAGCACCGTGATGGCGGCAAGTCGAGATAAGGGCACGAACGGTTACGGTGGAGCGCTTCGCTATCTATTTCAAGGGCGGCACTTCGGCGCGCTTCTCTCCACGGCGCGATTCACGCAACCATACGTGAATCTCTCGACGACCGACGAGCGGATCAAGGCGCAACACGATTTGCAGGTCACCTCGCATCTTCGATCGGCCAACGTGAGCGTGCGGTTTTCGGAGATCGATCGCTACAACCTGCCGTCGCGCCGCAACGCCGGCCTGATTCTGACGATGCCCCTGTTCCGGCGGATGAGTCTTCTGGCTTCGACTTCTCGAGATCTGATTGCGAAGAAGCCCGGCGACTCGCTCCTGCTTCTCACCATCCCCCTTGGCCACGGACATTTCTCGACTTCGCGCATGTCGGTCGATCCCGACAGCAGAAAAACTTTCTCCACCCGCCTCGAGAATCAGATTCCGCTCGGCACGGGCATTTCATACATCGTCGAATCGGAGCGGACGCCCGATTCGCTGACCTCGCGCCAGGCGTCGGTCGACTATCGCGGGAATCGCGGAATCATCGGCGTCGCTGTCCAGGATCGGCAGGGCACCGCCCAATACGATCTGCACGCGGCCGGAAGCATCGTATGGATTGATGGCGGACTCGTTCTCGGCCGTCCGGTTCAGGAAGGCTTTGCTGTCGTCAGCGTCAGTGATCTCCAGGGCGTGAAGGTTCTGCAGCGGAGTCAGGTCATCGGTGTGACCGCGGCCGGCAGCAAGCTGCTGGTGCCTTCCATGATTCCCTACTACGAAGAGCAGCTCGACATCCAAACTCCAGATCTACCGCTTGAATACTCGGTCACAAACACGAGCAGATCCTTGCGCGTGCCTTATCGCGGGGGCGACGTCATCACGTTCGATGTGATGAAGCTTCGCGCCCTCGAAGGGACGATCGTGCGGGCCGTCGCAGGACGTCAAGTTCCGGTGGCTTTGTCTGAATTGAAAATCGAGACGCCGGCCGGCGTCGTCACCTCGGTCACCGGGCGCGGCGGAGAGTTTTATCTCGAAGGCCTGCGCCCGGGCCGATATCGCGTCACCGCCAGCCAGGAGGGCTACTCGCCATGCCGATTCGTCCTCGTCGTTCCGGAGACGGAGGGGATATCCAGCGTTGGCAGCTTGCCTTGCATTTAATGAATGCAGTATTCTCTTCGGCCTCTTCAAGCAGAGGGAGAGCAGATCATGAGGAAAACATTCGTCCTTACAGCGGTTTTTTGTCTTTTTGGTGCGGCAGTCGCGTCGGCTGATACCGCGACGGGAACATTGGCCATCAGCGCCACCATCCTGAACACGTGCAGTGTCGCGGGCGGCACGCTGAACTTCGGATCGTCGCTGACGTACAGCTCGACGCTGCCGCAGACCGACGGATCGGGCACCTTCAGCGTCACCTGTACGCTGGCGGCGGCCTATTCGATCGATCTCGACAACGGCCTGAACGCGTCGGGAAGTCAGCGAAGGATAAAGCACAGCACCGCCGACTTCATCAATTACGATCTCTATCAGGACTCGGGCCGCACGACACCGTGGGGCTCCGGCCTGAACGGTAAGCTGTTGCAGGTCGGTACGGGCTCGGCACAGAGCAACACGGCGTTCGGACGGATCCCATCGGGACAGACACCTCCCGCGGGCCCGTACTCTGACACCGTGACCATCACCGTCAACTTCACTCCGTAGAGGGCCGCGAAGAGAAAGTTTTCTTGACTTTTTCTTTGTGCGGCCTATATTTAACCTATGAGTTAATTAACTGTATGGTTAAGCACGAGGACATCCTCAACACCACCTTCGCGGCCCTGGCCGATCCGACCCGCCGCGCCATCCTGGCGCGTCTGACGTCGGGCCAGACGTCCGTGACGCAGTTGGCCGAGCCGTTCGACATGAGCCTGCCCGCCATCTCGAAGCATCTGAAAGTGCTCGAGCACGCCGGCCTGATCGCGCGCAGCCGCGATGCCCAGTGGCGCCCCTGCCGCCTCGACGCCGGCCCGCTCAAGGAAGTCGCCGACTGGGTCTCGCACTACCGCCGCTTCTGGGAAGACACCTTCGATCGTCTCGACGAATACCTCACCAACCTGAAAAAGAAGGAGAAGAAAAATGTCCGCAGCCGTCGCAAAAAGCAATGACACCGCCGCACGCGAGATCACGGCAAGCCGCGTGTTCGACGCTCCCCGCGATCTGGTCTGGAAGATGTGGAGCGATCCGAAGCACATCGTGAACTGGTGGGGCCCGAACGGCTTCACGACCACGATGCACGAGATGGACTTCCGCCCGGGCGGCGTGTGGCGATTCGTGATGCACGGTCCCGACGGTCGCGATTACCAGAACAAGAGCATCTATCGCGAGATCGTCAAGCCGGAGCGCCTGGTCTACTCGCACGTCTCCGGCCCGCTGTTCGAAGCGACCGTGACGTTCACAGCTGAGGGCAGCAAGACGCGCGTCGAGGTGCGGATGCTGTTCGAATCCGCGGAGCTGCGCGACCGGACGGTCAAAGAATACGGAGCGCTCGAAGGTCTCCACCAGACCCTGGCGCGCCTCGGCGATGCGCTGTCGAAGGGATTTGAGTTCGTGATGTCACGGACGTTCGACGCGCCCCGCGATCTGATGTGGAAGGCGTGGACCGAGGAGGATCGGCTGGCGCAGTGGTTCGGGCCCAAGGGCGTCAAGACGTTCTACTCGAAAAATGATCTGCGCATCGGCGGGATCTATCACTACGGTTTGCGCAATCCCGACGGCGCGGAGTACTACGGCAAGTGGGTCTATCGCGAAATCAAGAAGCCCGAGCGGCTGGTGTTCATCGTTTCGTTTTCCGATGTCAATGCCGGCGTGACGCGCCACCCGATGGCGCCGGAGTGGCCGCGCGAAATGCTCTCGACGATCACCTTCGAGGATCGCCAAGGCAAGACGACGGTCACCGTCCGCTGGAATGCGTACAACGCGACCGAAGCGGAGCGGAAGACATTCGAAGCGGGCCGCGACAGCATGAGAGAGGGCTGGACCGGAACGATGGATCAGCTCGAAGCGTACTTGGCGAGGGCGTGATGTCGAAGCTCAGGTTCCAGATCGCGATGTCGCTCGACGGCCATGTCGCCGGACCCAATCAGAGCGTCACCAACCCGCTCGGCGAGGGCGGGTTCGAGCTCCACAAGTGGCTTTCGCGACGAAAAGCTTTCGCGAGCTTCAGGGAATGGAAGGGGGCGCGTCTGGTCCGGACGATGACATCTTCGCGGAGTCGTTCCGGGACATTGGCGCAACGATCATGGGCCGCCACATGTTTGGCGGCGGCGAGGGGCCGTGGGCAGAACCGTTGTGGAGGGGTTGGTGGGGAGAGAATCCGCCCTATCACACGCCCGTCTTCGTCCTCACGCATCACCCTCGCAACGCCCTGGAGATGGAAGGAGGGACGACGTTCCACTTTGTCACAGAAGGAATTCACGCCGCACTGGAGCGCGCCAGAAAAGCGGCCCGCGGCAAGGACATCTCCCTGGCCGGGGGCGCCCATGTCGCGCAGCAGTATCTGAAGGAAGGGCTGATCGACGAGATGGAGATCCACGCCGTGCCGCTGCTCCTCGGCGATGGAGCGCGTCTCTTCGACGACACCGGAGGGCGGCAGACCGGCTTCGAGTGCGTTCGCTTCGTCAGTTCACCGATGGCCGGCCATTACAAATTCCGGGCAAAGGCCTGAGGCTTCGGCGCTCGCTTGAGGAGCTCGGGAACGCGCGGCGAGCAGCACGCTTTGGCGAGCGCCGCGCGTTCTCGCTGCATCTCCGGATCGCGCGCCAGAACGGCGAGCGCATTTGCGAAAACCCTTTTCGCCGTCTCATCTTTCGGCTGCCCGATGGAGTAGTGCATCCACTTCCCATCGCGGCGCACGCGCACCAGTCCGGCCTTGCGGAGAAAGGCCAGATGACGCGAAATCTTCGGTTGCGGCTCGCCGAGGACCTCGATGAAAAAACAGACGCACACTTCGCCCGCCTCCATCAGGTTCAGAAGACGCAATCGCGTGGCATCGCCGAGCGCCTGGAACAGGGTCTGGAGCTCGTGCGCGGTATCTTTCATATGCGTCTTGACAAATATGATTCACAGATTCATATTTGTCAACGCAAATATGAGGAGGCCTCATGGTACTCAAGCCCCACGTCTCGATCAATATCCGCAACATCGACCGCAGCATCGCGTTTTACCGCCGCATGCTCGGCATCGAACCATCCAAGATCCGCACAGGCTACGCGAAGTTTGATGTCGACAACTTGAACCTCGCGCTGAACGAGGTCCCCACCCTCCCCGGTCCGGGCGCCCTCTCGCATCTCGGATTCCAGGTTTCTTCGACCGACGACGTGCTCGCATTCCGAAAGAGGTGGGCAGATGCCGGCCTGATCACGCGCGACGAGATGGACACCAACTGCTGCTACGCCAATCAGAACAAGACGTGGGTGGCCGATCCGGATGGCAACGAATGGGAAGCGTTCGTGGTGTTGCAGGACAACCTGCCGCAGCAGGAAGCCTGCTCGGCAACCTGCTGCGCGCCGGCGATATGATGCCGCCCTATGGCGGAACATCCCGTCGTTCCAACGACAAATGGCTCAAAGCCAGCGTGGCGCTGCTGAAGAAGGAAAAAGAATTCACAAAACTCAAGGATGATCTCGCTCGACAGCGACGCGAGCTGCCGTGGGAAAAAGTCGAGAAGAAGTACGTTTTCGTCGGACCGAAAGGAAAGGAGACGCTGGCCGACCTCTTCGAGAATCGCAGTCAGCTGATGGTCTACCACTTCATGTTCGATCCGAGCTGGGAGGCCGGTTGACCGCATTGCTCGCACGTGGCCGACAGTTTCGCCGGCATCATCATTCATCTGAACCACCGCGACGTCACCATGGTCGCTGTTTCGCAAGCGCCCTACCCGAAGCTCAAAGCGTACCAGCAGCGGATGGGCTGGAACTTCAAATGGCTGTCGTCGTCGGAAGCTGATTTCAACTACGACTACCACGTCTCGTTCACACCGGAGGAGCTGAAAAAGAAGAAAGCCTTCTACAACTACACGACTCAGGATCCCGGTGTGGAGCAGCGCGAAGGCGTCAGCGTCTTCTTCAAGAAAGGCAACGACGTCTTTCACACCTACTCGGCGTACGCGCGCGGCATCGAGACCTTCATGGATGACTACCAGCTTCTCGATCTGACGCCGAAGGGCCGCGACGAAGACGGCCGCGGCCCGTACTGGGTGCGGCGTCACGACGAGTACGATCGCTAGTTTTTCGCCGCCAACTCTTCCGACTGGCGCAACAGCGCATCGAGATCGGCGCGGCGAAAGAGGCGTCCGCCGACGATCACCGCAGCGATCCGCTCGCTGTTGCGAATGTCTTCGAGCGGATTGGCATCGAGAAGAACCAGATCGGCGATCTTCCCGGACTCGATGGTGCCGAGGTCTTTTTCGCGGTGCGTGACGATCGCGGGTGTCACGGTCGCGGCCCGTAGCGCCTCCAGCGGCGTCAGGCCGCACTCGACGAGACTCGCGAGTTCGTCGTGCAACGTGAATCCCGGGATCCTCGTCGCGGCGATGTCGGTGCCCGCGACCAGCGTCACGCCGTTGCGATGCATCTGCCTGACCACCTCGCGATACTCCGGCACCAATTCCCGCATCTCCGCCAGCTCCTCGGCCGATAACGAAGGCAGTGGAGCTTTTTTGATCGAGGCGGCGACGTAGCGCAGGCGCGGATCGTTCTTCGCACCCGGATCAACGACCACATTCCACGCGCCGATCGTTGGATCGACGACGGTGTGATTCTTCACGAACCGCGCGAAGAGCTTGTCGGCATCGCTCTCGCGAAACTGGCGGATGGCATCGGAAAGCTTGCCCTTCAACGCAGCCGAGAATGTGCCTTCGAACAACGTCTCGGTGTGTTCAATCGTCACTTGTCCGGCGTCCGACGCCTCTTCCGGAGTGACGGTCATCGGAATGTGGCCGACGACGTCAATTCCGAGTTGCTTCGCTTCGTCGAGAAGTGCGAAGTAAGAATCGCGAGGAAAGCGTCGATGGATTTTGATGAAGTCGGCGCCGATGAACTTGAGCGTGCGAGCGGCACCGCGAGTCGCGTCGGGATTGCCGGGAACCATCTGATATTTGTTGAAGCTCTTGCCGTTCAGAATGGGACCGACGCGCAGGATTCGAGGTCCGACCAGAGCTCCGGCCGCGATTCGTGCACGCCAGTCGTCGATTTCCGAAAGCGCCGAGCCCATGTCGCGAACAGTCGTAACCCCATTCGCGACCAGCAGTGGCAACGCGCTCCAGGTCGTCCAGCTCAGATGGACGTGCATGTCCCACAAGCCCGGAATCAAAAACTTGCCGCGCCCGTCGACAACTTCAGCGTCGGCGGGCACAGCGTTTCCGACCTCCGCGATGCGGCCGTCGCGAACGACCACCGTCACATCGCGGCGCGGCGTCGCCTCCCCTGGGTTAATGACGGCGACGTGTGTAATCGCCAGCGACGCCAGGAGCAGCGCATGCATGCGTCATTCTTACGCCGTCGCGGGCGCGGGGTTGCGGCGCAACGCCAGATTCGTGACAGCCCCAACAATGCCGATCGCGATCGCGGTCCACGCCAAAGCCGGAGTCGACGTCAGTCCCACAACTGCGTCGATCGAATAGCGGCCCGGGCCGGTCAAGGCGAGCGCGACTGCGGCTGCTGCGTACAGCAGCGGAACCTCGATGCCATTGGTGGTCGAGAACAAGCCTTTGCCCCAATGCACAGTGACGGCAGCGACGATCATCACCGAGAGCACCAGCGCCGGCCCGATGGGACCGAGAAAGCCGAGGGCCAGGAGCAAGCCTCCGCCGAACTCGCCGAGGCCTGCCAGCGCGGCGAAGAGCCGTCCGGGACGGAAGCCTAGGGATTCGAAGAAGCCGCCCGTGCCGGCGATGCCGTATCCGCCGAACCATCCAAAGAGCTTCTGCGCGCCGTGGGCAGCCATGACGAGCCCGAAAACCAATCGCGCCAATAACAGTCCTTCATTCATATATGACTATCCTTTCGTATGTGACTATACAAAAAGATGTTGATAGGAATTCCCGTGCCGATAACTGTATTCTTATCTGCAGATGGATACGAGTCCGGTCCTCTGCGAAACCTTCCACCGGGCCATCGAGCTCATCGGGCGGCGGTGGACCGGCGCGATCGTGTTTCTGCTCCTGCGCTCGCGATGCCGATACTCGACGTTGCGCGATGCCATCCCCGGCATCACCGATCGCATGCTGAGCGAGCGGCTGCAGGAGCTCGAAAAAGAGGGGATCATCGAGCGCACCGTTGTTCCCGAGACGCCCGTCCGCGTCGAGTACGCCATCACGAAAAAGGGACGCGCGCTCGCGACAGCGCTCAACGCGGTTGGCGATTGGGCGCATAAGTGGATGGAGAACGAGGTCACGCGGGCAGGGGCTTCCCCTTCGTCTCCTCGCCGAACGGCAACAGCAGCATCCCGACCAAGAATGCGATCGCGGTAAGCGCCACCGGCTTGCCGATGGTGTGATAGTGCGCGACGCCGGCACCGACCAGAAACGTGATCCCGGCGCCCGCGAATCGCCCGATCGACGTCGCAAACGCGAACGCGCTGGCGCGACACTCGGTCGAGTACTGCTCCGGCAGCCACAGCGTGTACATCGCAAAGTTGGCGCCGCCGAATCCCAGGAAGAAGAGGACGATGAAGAAATCGTGCAGCGCGTTGGGCAGATAGAAGACGTATCCAAATCCGATCGCGATCGCGAGAAACATCAACGCGAAATAGAGTCCGAGCGTGACGCGGCGTCCGAGCTTTTCAGCGATCAAGGGCAGAAGAATGCAGCCGAGAATCGTGCCGGCCGACAGAAGCATCGTGCCGTACGATGCGAGGCGTACCGCATCGGCGCGGGCGTAACCTTCGCGAGTCGCGATCTGCGTGATCGACGCCGGCACGTACACCGATCCCGCCCACAGGCCGATGATCGAGACGAGCAGGTAGATCGAATTGAGGACCGTGCGTCGGGCGTAGCTCGATGAGAAAAGCGCCGCGAATGATTCGCGCATCGCCGGCCGGCGGCGCTGCTCCCACCGTGACGACTCGCGCACGCCGTATCGAATGAATCCGACCAGCAGCGCCGGAAGCCCGCCCACCAGAAACATCGCGCGCCATCCGTACACTGCGCCGACGAAGTAATTTGCGATGGCGGCCAGAAAAAATCCGAAATAGTAGCCGGTGTGCATCAGGCCAGCCCCCATCCTCCTCCGCTCCTCCGGCCACTCCTCGGCCACGAACGTTCCGCCCGTCGACCACTCGCCGCCGATGCCGATTCCGGCCAGCAAGCGAAAGACCGCGAGCTGCCAGACGTTGGTGACGATGGCGCCGAGGAAGGTGAAGAGCGAATAGCAGAGGATGGTGAGCATCAGCGTGCGGACTCGGCCAAAGCGATCCGCCACCGGTCCCCACACCATCGAGAGTCCCCAACCGACGAGGAAAAACGCGAACAGCATGCTGCCGTAGTAGCCCACGTGCGCCAGGTCGGCTGCGATCCCCGATCGCGGCAGCAGCTCCGTGATCGCGGGCACGAGTACCAGGGCGTAGATGAACGAATCCATCCCGTCCAGCGTCCACCCACCCCACGCCGCCCAGAACCCCCGGATTTGGTTGCGACTGAGTGGGGTCAGGTCTTTGATTCTCGCTTTCGTCTACGATATGTAGAAGCCAAGGGTAACCGCCCGTAAAGCAAGGAGTAGCGTCGACGGCATCAAGAAACTCGTACTTGCGCAGAAGGCGCGTAAACTGTTCATACAATATGGCTAACGAGATTTTCTATACAGTGTAGACGCTATCGAGAAGCAAAGACCTGACCCCGAATATGTTGCGTCGAGACTTTATCCGCTCCATGGCGGCCATCGGCCTCTGGCCGTTCACGAAGGACATCGCGCCTTCTCCAACTCACGCCATGGCGTGGCCCGCCGCGACGGATCCGCATTTCTGGCGCTGGGTGCGCGGTCAATTCGACATTCCCAGAGATGAGGCCTACTTCAACACCGGCACGCTGGGGGCGGTTCCGCGGCCGGTGATGGAGATCCTCTCGGCGCACATGCGCGAGATCGAAAAGACGATCGCGCACTACGACTACCGTCCCGAGCACCCTGAATACTTCTCGGGATATCGCAAGCAGGAAGAGTTGCGCGCGAAGATCGCGACGCTGTTCAACGCCACCGGCCCCGAGATCGCGCTGACGCAGAATGCGACCATGGGAACGAACTTCGTCGCAAATGGACTCAATCTGCAGCCCGGCGACGAAGTGCTGATGACCGATCAGGAACACGTCGGCAATCGCGGACCGTGGGAGCTTCGCGAAAAACGACAAGGGATCGTCCTTCGCAAGCTGCCGATCGGAACCCCACCGCCGGACCCCGACTCGGTCGTGCGCGTGTTCGCCGATGCCATCACGCCGCGCACGCGCGCGATCGACGTGCCGCAGATCACCTCGAAGCTCGGCATCGTGATGCCGGTGGCCCGCATCGCACAACTGGCGCGTGACAAGAACATCTTCTTTCTGGTCGATGGCGCACAGGTCATCGGTCAGAAGCGCATCGACGTGAAGGCGATCGGATGCGACGCGTACACCACCAGCCCGCACAAGTGGCTTCTGGCCCCGCCTGGAAACGGATTGCTCTTTGTCCGCTCCGATCGCCAGAAGGAATTGTGGCCGACGCTGGCGAGTGCAAGCTGGAACGATTACGAACCCAACGACGGCGTCTTCCGGCTGATGCAGTACGGCACCGGCAATCTCTCGCTCCTGGTCGGGCTCGATGCCGCCATCGATTTTCATCAGCACATCGGCGCCGATCGCATCGAACAGCGCGTGATGGAGCTGTCCAATCGGCTCCGCGACGGTTTGAAGAAAATCGATCGCGCGAAGATTTACTCGCCCACCCATCCTGAAATGACATGCGGCATCGTCACCTGGGGACTCGATGGCGTGAAGGGCCCCGATTTGATGGACGGGCTGTGGAATCGCCGCAAGATTCGCGTGCGGTCCGTCGACGAGGGAATGGTCCGGCAGTCGACGCACCTCTACAACAGCCCCGAAGAAGTCGACGCGACACTGGAGATTGCTCGCTCGTTCTAAGGCTTCATCAGCCGGCCGAGGAACAAGACGCTGCCGCTGCCGTTGCGGCGGATGATGAAAAGGAACGGGTGGTCCGCGACAAATACTTCCGGCGGCGGCAGTGGTCGAATCGCGGCCGAGCGAACGCCGATCACCGCCGTCGCTGCCGCAGCCTCGGTCCCCTGCTCATCGACATCGACACGCGCCTTGTGGATGACGCGCGAGATCGCGATCTTTTCTTTCTCCGACATCCCCGAGAAATCGGCTCCTCCCGTCATCTGGAACGCCCGCTTGATGCCCATCGCCTGCAGCGTATCGTTGAGGTCAAGAGTCATCTCGCTGGTAAAGCGGGGAAACGACACCGATACGCGCGCCGGCGTGAGCTTGGCCTGCCACGCTTCGATTTTCTCGGGAGTCAGGTCCTTCTCGATCACAGCCAGCCCGGCGGTCGATTGCGGGAGCACGATCACCATGGACAGCTCGTTCCCCTGGTACGGTAGCTCGAGCACACGCACGCCCTCTCCTTTGAAAAATGAAAACGTCTCGGTCGTGTGCATCATGGGAACCGTCACGTCGCCACCAGGCGCGTGAAACTTTCCCTTCACATCCGTCGCCGACTTCGGGAAGGGATCTTCCCACTTCGCTTTCATGTAGATCGCATTCGTCAGCACCAGGAGCGTGTCCTTGGTCAGCATGCCCCTCGCGATCAGCTCTCGAATCTTGTCTCTGGTGGTGTCGCTCACCCATTTGTTGATCCGTTCGCGCGCGGCCTCGGAAGCATGTGCGAAGTCCAGAGCCTCGATTCGTGCGCCGAATTCTCCCCGTGCCGTCGCGAGGAACGACGAACGAAACTCGATGCCGCGCGCGGCCCAGAGCGCGTTTGCGGTCAGCAGATCGAATCCGCCCTTGTGCTGATTGACGTCGTCGAGAACCGAGGCCCATGCCTCCGCCAGGCGCTTCTCGGTAAACGGGAACCGCATCGCCTTCTCGATTTCCGTCGCCGTCATGCCGCGCGCGCCGGCATCGACCATGGCCATGGCAGTGGAGATGCTGTATGGAGAAAAAAAGATGTTGCCGCTCTGCTGCGCCGCTTCCAGCCGGTAGAGATCGACGGCGAATGTAGTGTTGCCGCGGATCAATGCCGAACGGTCTTGGGAGGGTTTGATTGTGGCAGCCGCCATAACGATCGCCGCAATGATCATCCAGCGATCTTCCCACACTGGACATCGCTCGTAGAAGGAGCTAGATTCCCCCTCGGCGCTGATCCGCGCCTAACCTCGGTTGTCTTCCCCCAGCGAAGACCGCGCAGAGGCAAAGGGGGGCATACTCCCGGATCGGTATGACGAACCTTCGTCGTCGCGGACGGCGCTGCTGGGGGGCTTCGCTCGCGGCATGAACGAAGGAGATCGTGATGCCGAAACAAAAAGACCTCAAGCGGATCGTTCGATCCCGCATGCACAAGACAGGCGAGTCGTACACCGCCGCCCGTCTTCACATCGTCAGGAAAAAAGAAGGGGATTTCGCGGAGCGCGCCGGAATGAGCGAAGCCGCGATTCAGAGAGCAACCGGCCGTTCGTGGGCGGAGTGGGTCAAGCTGCTGGACGACGCCGGTGCGATATCGAAACCGCACCGCGAAATCGCGCAGTACGTGTCTTCGATCGGAACGCCCGATTGGTGGAGTCAGACGGTGACTGTCGGTTACGAGCGTATTCGCGGACTGCGCGACCGCGGACAGCGTCGCGGCGGCGGATATGAGGCCAGCAAAAGCAAGACCTTCGCGGTGCCCGTCAAGAAATTGTTCTCCGCTTTCAGAAAATTGGCGAACTTTGACGTCCGCAGCACGACGCCTAACAAGCGAATGCGCATCGCATGGGACGACGGCACGACTGTCGAGGTTATGTTCTTGTCGAAAGGCGACAGGAAAAGTGCCGTGGCAGTGACGCACCAGAAGCTTCCCGACAAAGCTGAAGCGGCGAAAATGAAAGCGTGGTGGGGCGAGCGGCTCGACGCCCTCGCGGAAGTCCTTCAGTAGAGGACCGGATTCAACTCGCTCTTCGCTTCCTCCCCGGGTCGTGCACCGGGGAGGAAGACTTCCAGATCGACCTGCTGATTCGGATTCGCGGGCGGCGCGACGCGCGTTCCGGTTGCGAAGTAGATGATGGTCAGCACTTCGCGGACGCGATCCGATCGATTCGCCCCCGCCGAGTGCAGCGTTCCGCCGGCGTGGAAGGTCGCATCGCCTGCCTTCACCGGCTCGCTCCAGACCGGCCAGCGGCGTTCTTTGATGATCGATGTCAGGCTGCGATCGGTCTCGCCCGAGATGATGAGGTCACCGAGGCCGGTGGCGCGATGCGAACCGGAGGCGAAAATCATCGATCCCATCTGCATGTCGACATCCACCAGCGGCATCCACATCGTGATCGTCCGATCGCTATCGAGCGGCCAGTAGTAACGGTCCTGATGCCACGGCGTGCGATCGGCGCCGGGCGGCTTGAACAGCGCCTGATCGTGGTAGAGACGGACCGAGGAGACGCCGAGCAACTGCGCCGCAGCTTCCGCGAAGCGGCGCGAGAAGACAATCTGCCGGGCGGCGTCGCTGATGCGCCAGAGGTTCGTCACCTGCGTGAACAACTTCGAGTAATCATCGATCCGTCCCTGCGGCTGATCTTTGGCCGTTTCCACTACCGCCCCGATGACCGCTCGGTATTGCGCGATCGCGTGGCGTGAGGCCAGCCCGTGGACGTGGATATGGCCGTCGCGCTCGAATGCTTTGGAGTCGATCTGCAGCATGTGGTAGGTTGGTTCGGATTACTACCACAACTTGGAGCGTTGCCCCCGCTCCATCCAACAAGAGGGAGGTTCAATGACGAAGCGATTTGTCGTTTTCCTCATCGTGACTCTCATCGCCGGCTTCGCGATGGCGCAGTCAATCCCCACCTCCACGCTGATCGGAAGAGTTACCGCCGATGGTGCCGCCGTTCCGGGCGCGACGATTACCGTCACCTCACCGAATCTGCAAGGAAGTCGTTCGAGTGAGACGAGCCAGACCGGTGAATATCTCATGGCTCTTCTACCACCCGGCAATTACACCGTGAAGTTCGAGCTCGCTGGGATGGCGAGCGTGACACGCAAGATCGTTCTGGCCGCAACTCGAACCGATCGCATCGACGTCGACATGCGTCCGGCTGCCATGTCGGAGGCGATCACGGTCACGGCCGAAACACCCATGACTGCTACAGTCGAGTCACCTCAGGTCAGCACGAACTTCAAGCAAGAGATGATCGAGGCGCTTCCGACGGACCGCACGCCGCGGAGCATCGCCCTTCTCTCGCCCGGCGTGAATAACAAGGGTCCCGATTACGTGCAGGGCGGAAACATCATGATCTCGGGCGCGATGTCGTTTGACAGCTTGTATCTGATCAACGGCGCAATCGTGAACGAGAATCTGCGCGGCCAGTTGGACACGAATCCAGTGTTCATCGAGGATGCCATACAAGAAACGACCATTCTCACCGGCGCCATCTCAGCGGAATATGGACACTTCACAGGCGGCGTGGTCACGATGATCACCAAGTCGGGCGGCAACGACCTGAAGGGAACGGTCCGCAGCAGCCTGACCAATCAAAGCTGGTACGCGAAGACCCCGCTGACGACCGACCAGGAAGACAAAATCAATCCGGTTTACGAAGGAACGCTCGGCGGGCCGTTCTTTCGCGATCGTCTGTGGTTCTTCGGAGCAGGACGCTATGCAAAATTGGATGACGCCAAACAGACGGTGCCCGGCGCGGCGCGAGCCGGTGATCAGGACGCCAATGGCAATCAGATCGCGATCGGCACGCCGTTGACGCCACTTTCCTATCCGCATGGCACAAAAGAGCATCGTCTGGAAGGGAAACTGACGGGCGCCATCAGCAGTAAACACCGGCTGGTGGGGTCGATCCTCGACGTCAAGTCAAGTGAAACAAACCAGACCGGCCAAACGATCATGGATCTGGACAGCCTGGTGTCCAGTCGCGAGACGCCGAGCTCACTTCGGGCTCTGAATTACAATGGTGTCCTAACCGACAAATTCTTCATCGAAGGACAGTATTCGAAGAAGAGATTTTCGTTCGTCGGCTCGGGGTCACCTTATTACGACCTGATCAAAGGAACACTGATCACCGATCGCGCTCGCGGAGGACGGTATTGGTCTCCGACCTTCCGAAAAACACCACAAGGCGAGCAGCGCAATATTCAGGATTACGCCTTCAAGGGAACATATTTCTGGTCCAATCCGACTTTCGGAAGCCAGGAGATTCTCGGCGGTTTCGAACACTTCAGCGAGCTGCGGCGGGTCAACAACTATCAGAACGGCAGCGACTACCGGATCAGTGTGCCGAACACGATCATCCGCGGAGACCAGATCTTCCCACGCATGCCCGGCGGCGCCACTGGAACTCAGACGCGCATCAGCTGGTTGCCGATCTTCGTGCTGAGCAAAGGGTCCAACTACAACACAAAATCACTATTCTTGAATGACCGCTGGATTCTGAATCCCCACTGGACATTCAACATCGGAGCGCGCTACGACAAAGACAACGCGATCAGCGGCGACCACACCTTCAAGATTGCCGATGATTCCACGTTCAGTCCTCGATTGGCGGCGCATTACGACATCTTCGGAAGCGGACGTTTCATCCTCAATGCCAGCTACGGCAAGTACCTCGGCCGTCTGTCAGAAGGAGCAGGTAACAAGGGCGATCCGGCCGGCCGAAATGCCACCCTGCAATGGGACTATCGCGGACCGAACATCAACAATGACGTGAACGCCCCTACCAGCCAGCTTATCCCGTCCGCTCAAGCCATCAAGATGATCTTCGACTGGTTCTTCGCGAATGGCGGTCTCGACCGGCGCCCGTTCCGCACTAGTCCATCAATTCCCGGCATCGACAGCATTCTCGATGTCAAGGGACTCCATCCAATCAACACGAAAGAGTGGACTTTAGGAGCCGGAACGATGTTCGGAATGCGTGGCTTTGCTCGGGCAGACTTCGTTTACCGGAAGTGGGATAACTTCTACAGCTCCTACCGCAACACGACGACTGCTAAGAGCAACGATCAATTCGGAACTCAATACGATCTTGCCGTCGTCCGCAGCGACAATGGAATTTACAATCGCGATTACAAAGCAATCCAGACCCAGTTCAGCTATCGGCTGCTACAGCAGATCAACTTCGGCGGCACGTATACACTGTCTCGCCTGAAGGGCAATCTGATAGGCGAAAACACCGGCAGTGGTCCGCTGGTCGGCGACAACAATGAGGGCTGGTATCCCGAATATCGTCAGGCGAGCTGGGATTATCCGACCGGCGATCTGGAAGCGGACACGCGTCACCGCGCCAGACTCTGGGCTTCTTACGATCTGTCGACGCGCGTGGGCGCGTTCGACTTCAGCTTGCTGCAAAACTTCGACTCCGGCTCACCGTACTCCGTCGTCGGCCTCATTGACTCGAGACCGTATGTGACCAATCCTGGTTATCTCACCCCACCGGCGAGCGTCGCCTACTTCTTTGGCGGCCGTGGCACCGTGAAAAGCGACAACATCACGCGCACCGACCTGGCCATCAATTACAAGATCCGACTCGCGCGCGGCGTCGACTTCTTCATCCAACCGCAGATCTACAATCTCTTCAACGAGCACGGCGTGCAATCGTTCAATCAGGAAGTGCTGACGGCCATAGATTGCCCCGGCGGGTCGACGCAAGGGGCCTCTTGTCCGGCCGGAGGTTTGAAGGCCTTCAATCCGTTCATTGAGAAGCCGGTTGAAGGTCTCAACTACATCAAAGGTGCCAGCTTCGGAAAACCGGAGAGGGTGAGCGATTATCAGACGCCGCGCATCTTCCGCTTCTCGCTCGGCGTCAAGTTCTGACAGCAGCGGCCACCTTGCCCAGATCCTCGAGCAGGATCGCGTAATTGCGATCCTGCATCGAGGGATCATCCGCGCGCAAAACCGCCGAGGGGTGAATGGTCGCCATGGTCTGTTCCGACCATTGCGTCTTCAGCCACTGGCCGTGTTGTTTCATCAGTCGGAACTGATCGCCGATCATCGATCGCGCGGCGGTGGCGCCGAGGCAGAGGACGATTTGCGGGCGGATGAGGAGGAGCTCGGTCTCGATCCAGGGACGGCAGGCGGCCACTTCGATGGGCGTCGGCGTTTTGTGAATGCGACGCTTGCCGACGCGCTCGAATTTGAAATGCTTGACGGCGTTGGTGACGTACAGCTCTTCGCGATTCAATCGCACCTGAGCGAGCGCGCGATCGAGCACTTCGCCTGCGGGCCCGACGAATGGCGCGCCACGCAGGTCTTCCTGATCGCCGGGAACCTCGCCGACCAATGCGATCTTCGCGTCCTGCGGACCGCGGCTGAACACCGCTTGCGTGGCGTATTTGTAAAGCTCGCAACCGCGACAGCTCTTGACCGCCTCGCGCAACGCTTCGACTGATTTTGTGTCCGGCACGAACGGTCGCGCGCTCGGTTGCGACAGCTCCATGAGACGCATCACGTCGGCGTCGCGTTCGGCGCCGAGCAATTCGTGATTCTCGCGAACGATCCGCCACAAGACTCGATACAGAAGCTCCCAACGGCCAGGGTCGCGATTCACGGCCGCGCGCTGCGCGAGCTCGATGAATCGCGCCGGCACGCGATACTCGGTCACCGGCTCCATCGCACGCGGCGCAGTCAGGGCAAGAAGGGAAGACTGAACGATGCTGCCATCATTCCACTGCACCTCGGCCGGCGGAATGCCTTCCCGCAATAACCCACGGGCGGCCGATTGCCAGCTCTCAAAGGTCGGATCGATGCGCGCTTCCCGCACGGCTGCATAGAATACGTCTCTGCATGAAGAAATTCGCCGTGGCGCTCCTTCTGATCGCGGGGACCGCCACAGCAGCGGATCAACGCGAGGCGCTGCTTCTCGATTTTGGCTGGAAGTTTCATTTTGGAGATGCTGCCTCGCCGGCCGACGATTTCGGCTTCGGCAGCGACCATGCGGCCTACGCAAAAGCAGGAGTCGCTCCCGCTCCTGCGCAGCTCAAGTTTGACGACAGCGGTTGGCGAACACTCAATCTCCCCCACGACTGGGCGGTGGAGCTCGATTTCGTCAACGGCGACAAATTTCCTCTGAGAAGTCACGGATACAAGCCCATCGGACGGCAGTTTCCCAAGACCAGCATCGGCTGGTACCGCCGGACGTTTGTCGTTTCGAGTGAAGATCGAGGCAGAAGGCTCGCGATCAAGTTCGACGGCGTTTTTCGCGACAGCATCGCCTGGCTGAATGGCCATTTTCTCGGTCGCAACGCCAGCGGCTACAGCGAATTCACCTTCGACGTCACCGACTATGTGTTGTTCGGTGAGAAAAACGTGCTCACCGTGCGCGTTGACGCCACGCAATACGAAGGTTGGTTCTACGAAGGCGCCGGAATCTACCGGCATGTCTGGCTGCTCAAATGTCCGCCGCTGCATATTCCTCCTTACGGCGTCTTCGTGCGATCCGAAGGCGGGAAGGTGACGATCACCACCCAGATCGTCAACGACAGCGAATCGCCGGTCACCGCAACGCTCGTTTCTTCAGTCATCGGCGACAACAGCGTCAGCGACTCCGTTGCACTTTCGCCGCATCAGGAAAAAACCGTCACACAATCGATGGAGATCTCCAATCCACAGTTGTGGTCACTCGAATCACCGCATCTCTATACGCTCGTCTCGAGCATCGGGACAGACCGCGTCGAATCGCGTTTCGGAATTCGCACGATCTCCTTCGACAAAGAGAAGGGCTTTTTCCTGAACGGAAAGCGCGTCGAGATCAAGGGCACTTGCAATCATCAGGATCATGCCGGCACAGGTATCGCGCTCCCCGATGCATTGCAGGAATTTCGAATCCGCCGATTGAAAGAGATGGGCGCAAATGCCTATCGCACGAGCCACAATCCGCCAACTCCAGAGTTGCTCGATATCTGCGACCGCTCAGGCATGCTCGTCCTGGATGAAAACCGGTTGATGGGAAGTACCCCGGAGTTGCTCGAGAATCTCCGGCGACTCATCCTCCGCGACCGGAACCATCCTTCGGTGATTCTGTGGTCCCTCGGCAATGAAGAGTGGTCGATGCAGAACACGGATGTCGGCGCGGCAATCGCTCGAACCATGAAGCGCCTGCAGAAAGAGCTCGATCCGACTCGGCTCAGCACTTATGCCGCCGATAACGGCGACCGCTATGAAGGAATCAACAGCGTGGTCGATGTGCGTGGCGTCAATTACATCGGGCGAGGCGACATCGACAAGTATCACCGCGAGCATCCCGATCAACCGATGGTCGGCACCGAGGAAGCGAGTGCCTACTGCACGCGAGGGGTGTATGCGAACGACGCCGGACGAGGGTTCATGAGCGATTACGACGTCAACGCTCCCGACTACGGTGCAACTGCCGAACGCTGGTGGAAGTTTTATGCCGAGCGACCTTATCTGGCCGGCGCGTTTGTGTGGACCGGCTTCGACTATCGAGGCGAACCGAGTCCCTACCAATGGCCGAACATCAGCTCACAATTCGGAATCGTCGACACGTGCGGCTTTCCGAAGAACACCTTCTTCTACTATCAAGCCTGGTGGTCAGATGCCGACGTGCTACACATCTCGCCACATTGGAATTGGTCCGACAAGGAAGGACAGCCGATCGACGTGTGGGTCAACAGCAACGCCGACTCCGTGGAGTTGTTTCTCAATGGGCGCAGCCTCGGATCAAAGAAGATGGAGCGGAATTCCCATCTTCAATGGAGTGTGCCTTACGCGGCTGGGAAACTCGAGGCCAAAGCGCGACGCAGCGGGAGACTACTGTTGGCGAAAATCGAAACTACCGGCGCGCCGGCGTCCATTCGCGCGGTTGCCGATCGAGTGGCCATCAATGCCGACGGCGAAGATGTTTCGGTCGTTTCGATCACGGCTGTCGACGCGAAGAATCGAGAGGTTCCGAATGCAGACAACCTGGTTCACTTCACCATCGAAGGCAGCGGCGCAATGATTGGAGTGGGAAACGGGAGTCCTGCCAGTCATGAGCCCGACAAGTTTCTCCAGGGCGGGTGGCAGCGGCGGCTGTTCGGCGGGAAATGTCAGGTGCTTGTGCAAGCGTCTCGCAACGCCGGTCCGATCGTGTTGCGAGCATCGTCGGATGGTCTGAAAGACGCAGTCCTCACAATCAACGCAGTTCCAGCGCAACCGCGAGCATTCGTCCCATGAAAAAATTCGTGGTCGCTCTCTTTCTCATCGCCCAGGCCGCTGCCGCCGACGATCTGGCCGATCGGGTCCGGTCCGAGCTCCTGTTCTCGTGGCAGGCCTACGAAAAGTACGCCTGGGGCCATGACGAGCTGCAGCCGATCAGCAAAACGCCGCGCGACTGGTACGGCCAGTCGCTTCTGATGACCCCGGTCGATTCGCTCGACTCGCTGATTCTGATGGGACTCAAAGACGAAGCCGACAAAGCGCGGGCGCTGATCGTCGATCGTCTTTCGTTCGACAAAGACATTTCGGTGCAGAACTTCGAGGTGACCATTCGGCTGTTAGGCGGACTCCTGTCGGCCTACGAGATGACCGGCGACCAGCGCCTCCTGCGCCTGGCCGACGACCTCGGCACGCGCCTGCTGCCGGTCTTCAATTCGCCGACCGGCATGCCCTACCGCTTCGTGAATCTGAAAACCGGCAAGACCAGCGGTCCGAAATCGAATCCTGCCGAGATCGGAACTCTGATCCTCGAATTCGGAACGCTTTCAAAACACACCGGCAAGCCGGTCTACTTCGAGAAGGCCAAGAACGCGCTTGTGCAGCTCTACAACCGCCGCTCGAAAATCGGACTGGTCGGCGAAGAGATCGACGTCGAGAGCGGGCAGTGGACGAACCCGAACAGCCACGTCGGCGGTGGCATCGATTCGTACTACGAGTACCTCCTCAAATGCGCGAAGCTCTTCGGCGACAAAGACTGTCAGTCGATGTGGAGCACGAGCATCAGAGCGGTCAATCAGTATCTCGCCGACGGAGCGTGGTATGGCGAGGCCGACATGAACAGCGGAAAGCGCACCGCCACGCAATTCGGCGCGCTGCACGCGTTCCTTCCGGCAGTGCTCGCGTTAGGCGGCGACGTGCCCCGCGCGCGGCGGCTCGAGGCATCGGCCTACAAGATGTGGCGACTCCACGGCATCGAGCCCGAGGTCATCGACTACAAAACCATGAAGGTGATCTATCCCGGCTATCCCCTGCGCCCGGAGATCATCGAGTCGGCGTATTACCTCCGTCACTACACGAATGATCCGCAGTACCGCACCATGGGCCGCACGTTTCTCGACGATCTCCTCAAATACTGCCGCACCGAAAACGGCTACACCAATCTGAAGAGCGTCGTGACGAAGGAGAGGGGCGATCTGATGCCGAGCTACTTCCTGGCCGAGACGCTGAAATATTTATATCTGCTATTTAGTGATGATAATACACTACGCTTTGTGATCTTCAATACCGAGGCGCATCCGTTCAGAACTTCATCACGATCGCCGCGATGAGGCTGATGTCGTTCTTCTTGACCGCCGGCGCGGGCGGGCGCGTCTTGTAGTCATCCATGGCCGACACCTTCAACTGACTCTTGGGCGTGAGGTCGCTGGCCAGCGAGGCCTCGACGTGATAGAGCCCGTCGCCGAGGCTCTTTGTTTTCCAGAGTCCCGAAGCAACTTCGCCGAGGGTGGCGGTGGGCGAGAATTTCCAGGTGAGGAGCTGCCGGGCAGTCAGCGCGCCGCTGGTCTCGCGCGAAAGGCCGGCATCCTTCTCCACCACCAATCCCAACCCTCCCTCGGCTGCCAGATCGAGTTCCTTCTCCTTGATGAAGTGATATCCGGCGCCAACGGTGGGCGTGACGAGGTAGTCGATCTCCTTGAACTTGTCGCGGAGGAAGTGCAGGTCGCCGAAGGCGTACATCAGCGGCGAGATGGTGTATTCGTCGCGCCCTCCCAAGGTCGTGCGATCAACGATCAGATCGCCGTCCTTGTCGCCGCGAAGATAGAAGGCGTCGTACTTCGCCAGATTCTTCGCGTCGATCCGCTGCGCGAGCTGCAGTGAAAGATTCACATTCTTCGAGTCGCTGTTTCCTTTGGTGAGCGACAACCCCGCTCCGAAGTTTCCGGCCCACGTTTGTCCGGGAGGCGGCGGCTCCTGTCCGTAAGCCGCGCAGGCGACCAGAAGCAAAATCGTGACAAAAAAGCGACGCACAAAAAACCTCCAATTCAACAGAGCGTTTCGCGGATTCGGTACGCCGAAGTGTCGCGGCAATGCCGACACGCACGGGTACAGCTAATGGCTACGCTGCGCAGTTCTTACCCACGTTGTCAACAACATGTTTCGGCAGAACCTCCGTTGCATTCATCGATGCAGGAGGAACAATGAACCGGAATCGACTCTCCACCATTCTTTCAATTTTGTTACTGCTGACCGTGCCGGCGTTCGCGCAGACGACGGCGAACCTGACCGGAACGGTCACGAGCGACGGCGCTCCAATTCCAGGGGTGCCGGTCACGATAGCGTCGCCGAACCTGCAAGGTTCGCGCACAGCCAACACCGACATCAACGGCAACTACAACTTCACGGGGTTGCCGCCCGGCGATTACACCGTGAAAATCGAGATGGAAGGGATGCAGTCTGTCTCGCGCGCCGTTCGGGTGAGCCTGGCGCAAACGGCTCGCGCCGACGCGGCGCTGAAGGTCGCCGCCGTCTCGGAATCGCTCACCGTCACCGCGGCCGCGCCGACGGTGCTGGAGACGACCGAGATCCAGACGAACTTCGCGCAGAGGAATGTCGAGAAGCTGCCGCTGAGCCGGACGCTGCTCGGAACGATCGACATCGCACCCGGGACGACAACCACCGGACCGTCCGGCGCGACCACGATCTCGGGCGCTCCGTCGTTCGAGAACACGTTCTATGTCGACGGCTCCGTCATCAATGAAGTGCTGCGCGGGCAACCGCAGAATCTCTTCATCGAAGACGCGCTGCAGGAGACCACCGTGCAGACCGGCGCAATTTCCGCGGAATACGGCCGCTTCACCGGCGGTGTCGTCACGGCCATCTCCAAGTCGGGCGGCAACGATTTCAGCGGCTCACTCCGCGACTCCCTCACCAATCCGAAGTGGACGGCGCAGACTCCGCTGAAAGAGCCGCGGCCGGACAGCAAAATCAATCCTGTCTACGAAGGAACCTTCGGCGGCCGCATTCTCCGAGATCGGCTGTGGTTCTTCAGCGCCGGACGCTATCGCAAGCGCGACAGCCAGCAATCGCTCTTCCGGCAACCGACAAAAACCTACACATTCGCAGACACGGAAAAGCGGCTGGAAGGCAAGGCGACGGCACAGATCACGCCGAAACACTCGCTGGTGAGCTCGTATCTCGACATCAGGCGCGACCAGATCAACAACTGCTTCGGCAACTGCTACGAGATCAGCTCTCTCGACAGCCCGCGCAAGCTGCCTAACAGTTTCGCGACGCTCAATTACAACGGACTGCTGACCAACAGCATCGCGCTGGAAGCCAGCTACGCGCGGCAGCTCTTCAAGTTTGTCGGCGGCGGCGGCTTCCCGACCGGCGATCGCGCCACCAGCTCGGTGATCGTCACCAGCCAGGGCAGCATCGCGGGATTCGCGCCCTTCTGCAACGGCTGCGCGCCGCCGGAGCAGCGCAACAATCGCAACGCCAAGATCAAAGGGAGCTACTTCTGGTCGCCCAAGGGGCTGGGCACGCATAACCTCAGCGCGGGCTACGAAGACTTCGCCGACATGCTCAAAGGCGACAATCATCAATCGGCCAGCGACTGGGAAATCTTCACCGTGCGCGAGCCGCAGGTTCAGTCGAGCGGTCTGGTGACGCCCATCTTTCCGCGGGGCGGCGCATTCGTAGTGTGGTGGCCGATCCTCGAGCACACTCAGGGCAACCGCTTCACGACCCGCTCCGTCTTCGTGAACGACAAGTGGGACTACAACAATCACCTCAGCTTCAACATCGGCGCGCGTTACGACAAGAACAGCGGCGTGAATCAGGCGCGCGCGAAGGTCGCCGATGATTCCCTGGTCAGCCCGCGACTGGGCGCCATCTACGACGCCTTCGGCAACGGCCGTCTGCGTTTCAACGCCAGCTACAGCGTGTATTCGTCGAAGATCGCCAACGGCAACATCGGCGATGCCACCTCGGCCGCCGGTTCGCCGTCCATTCTTTACTGGATCTACGCCGGCCCGACCATCCAGGGTGTCTCGAGTCCGGAGGCCCTGCGCCAGATCTTCAAATGGTTCGACGGCGTCGGAGGTCAGAACAACACACAATTTCTGGCTGGCGGCGGAACTGCCGGCATCACGACGCGCATTCCGAATCCACTCAAGACGCCGGCCGTCACCGAGTACACATTCGGCGTGGGTGGAACTTTGACACCCAACGCGTTTTTGCGAGCGGACTATCAATATCGAAAGTACAGAGATTTCTATACCAGCGTGACGAACCAAAAAACCGGTCACGTCTTCGATCCGCTGGTCGGGGCTGACATCGATCTGAGCGATCTCGTCAACAGCAACGACCTGAACCGCGCGTACAACGCCGTCATTGTGCAGGGCAGTTACAAACCTTTCAGCCGTCTGAATATCGGTGGCAACTACACCTACTCGCGATTGCGCGGAAACATCATCGGCGAGACCGCGAACTCGGGACCGGTCCCGACCGGCGGTCCGCAGCAATATCCGGAATTCCAGGGCTTCCCGCAGAACAATCCGGTCGGCTACCTGCCCCAGGATCAGCGTCACAAGCTCCGGGCGTGGGCGTCTTACGATCTGCCGTTCCGCCGATTCGGAACGTTCAACGTCAGCTTGCTGCAGCGATATGACTCCGGCACTCCCTATTCATTGGTTGGCAGCATCGATCCGGTGCAGAGCGACGATTGCCCGCAGTGCGTCGATCCGAGCAAGTACAGCTATCTCAATCCGCCCCACAATGTGAACTACTTCTTTTCGCAACGGGGGCAGTTCCACTACGACAACATCACGCAGACCGACATGGCGCTCAACTACTTCTTCCCGATTCGCAATGCGCAGCTCTTCGTGGAGTCCCAGGCGCTCAACGTGTTCAATCGGCACGGCCGCGTTTCGTTCAACACCGACGTCAACGTGTTGAAGCCGTTCAATCCGTTCACCCAGACTCCGGTGGAAGGAGTGAACTGGGAAAAGGGCGACGATTTCGGAAAGGCACAAAATCCGACCTCGCTCTTCACGGGCGGCGATTATCAGTTGCCGCGCACGTATCGAGTGTCGGTGGGCGTGCGATTCTAGCCACCTCCCCTCACCCTCTCCCCGCCTGCGGGGAGAGGGCCGGGGTGAGGGGTTTTGCATTAGAGTTGCGCTCGCCATGAAGACCATCGTCATCACCGGAGCAAGCTCCGGAATCGGCGCCGCACTCGCCCGCCACCTCGGCCGTCAGGGACACAATCTCGTTCTGGCGGCCAGACGCGCGGAAGCGCTGAACGCGGTCGCACACGAAATCACGTCGCACGTCATCACGGTCGTCACCGACGTCACGCGACGCGAACACGTGAATCGTCTACGAGACGAAGCACTGCGCGCATTCGGCGCGATCGACGTGTGGATCAACAACGTGGGCCGCGGCATCAGTCGTCCGGCGCTGGACCTCACCGACGCCGAGTTCGACGAGATGATGTTGGTCAACGTGAAATCCGCGCTCTATGGGATGCAGGCGATCGTGCCGCATTTCGTGGAGCGGCGGCAGGGACACATCATCAACATTTCTTCATTCCTGGGACGCGTTCCGATCGCGACGCACCGGTCGGCCTACAACGCCGCCAAGGCGGCACTCAACGCGCTGACCGCAAACGTGCGCGTCGACCTGGCCGCCAAATACCCAGAAGTCCATGTATCTCTGGTGATGCCGGGACTGGTCGCCACGGAATTTGCGAAAAATGCAATCGGCAGCTCGGGCGGCGTCGCGCCGGTATGGTCCACCAACAGTCCGACCCAAAGCGCGGACGAAGTTGCCGCTGCGATTGCCGGAGTCATCGAACGGCCGGTCGCCGAGATCTACACAAACCCGGCGAGCGCGGCGATGGCGCGCCGCTATCTCGAGGACGTCAACGCGTTCGAAGAGTCTTTACGACCCACTCCCGCGAGGGCGTGACGCAGATACACCGAGTTGGAGAGCCAGCTTCGATCGGGATAGTACGCGAAGATCGCGCTGCCGCCGCGAATCGTATCGATGAGTTTTTGGGCGATCTCGGAACGCACGGCGGGACATCCCCAGCTCCGGCCCAGGCGGCCCAGGACGCGAACGGCTTCCAGGCTGACGTAATACGCGCCATGCAGGACGATAGCGCGCTCCGACGCCATGTCGTTGACACCTTCGTCGAGTCCGCGCAGTCGCAAGGAGTAGCCGTTGTGACCGACGTATGTGTCCTGGGTGACGAAAAGGCCGAGGCTGGTGGCTTCACTCCCGGGGTCGTTGGAGAAAAAATTCGCGATGTTGCCACCCGAGTTCTTGCCGTGGGCGACGAGCTCGTGAAAGAGAAGTTTCTTCGCGGCCAGGTCGAACACGAAGAGCCGTTTCTGCGAGGATGGCAGCGAGTAATCGATCACTGTCAGCAGATTGCGGCGCCCGACTAGACCACGCTTCGCAGCCGAGCCTGCCGCGTCGAGCGCGAGGCGCAGTACATCGGCACGCAGGCCGGGCGCCTGACTCACCAGCGTCGTAACGAGCGCATCCGGTGCGGCAAGCAGGTTTGTCGCGCCGACAAACGCAATCGCGATTGCGAGGAAAAGTCGCTTCATTTGGACGATTGAGACTCTTTTGACAGTATAGCGAACAAAAAAATTTCGCCTGCTGAGCCCGCTTCAACCGTAACTTTTCAGCCTGCGACAGGTTGATACAGTCGAGACATGGAAGAGCGGCTGCTGATCGAAGCGGCTCAGAAAGATAGCAGCCGTTTCGCCGAGTTGTACGAAGCGAACTTCGACCGCGTATACGCGTTCGTGGCGCGCCGCGTCCGCAACCGTCAGGAAGCGCAGGACCTGACCTCAGATGTCTTTCATCGTGCGCTGGCGAATCTGCAGCGTTTCGAGTGGCGCGGCGCACCGTTCGCGGCGTGGCTGTACCGCATGGCGGCGAATGCGGTCGCCGATCACTATCAGGAGAAAGCGCGTGCAGGAGAATTTCCCGCCCAGGAAGTTTCAGACGACGCGATGGCGGATGCGGAGCGCCGCGCGTCGCTGGCGCAATGCGTCGATCGGCTGCCGAAAGAGCAGCGGCGTGTGATCGCGATGCGTTTCGTGGAACAGCGAAGTATTCGTGAGATCGCCCAAGATTTCGGCAAATCCGAGGGGGCCATCAAGCAGCTTCAATGGAGAGCGCTGCAGAACCTGCGCGCGCAAATGCATGGCTGAGCGAAACCTCATCGAACAGCTCGATCAGGCCATTGACGCCCTTCTCGCGGGCCGTCCGCAGAGTGCGCAATTCGATCCCGAGCTCGCGTCTGTGCTCGTCCTGGCCGCCGATCTCCGCGACCTGCCTGATCCGAATTTCAAATCGAGTCTGAAAGGAGAACTCATGCCTACAGCAACAATGGAAGCAATCAAAGAGAGCGTCATCCCCTACTTCGTGGTCGACAGCGCCGCCGATCTGATCGAATTCCTCACACAGACATTCGACGCGAGGGAGGTCGCACGTTTTCCCGCGCCCGACGGAAGAATCATGCACGCGGCCGTAAAGGTCGGCGATTCGACAGTCGAGATGGGCGAAGCAACCGAATATTCGGACCGCGCCTTCGGGATGCATGTCTACGTCGATGACACCGACGCTGTCTACCAGCGCGCTCTGGCGGCCGGCGGCACCTCGCTGCATCCGCCCATGGATCAGGTCTACGGCGAGCGCTCGGCGGCTGTGAAGGATCGATTCGGCAATCACTGGTACATCGCCACGTGGCTCGAGGGCGGACCTGTGCGGCCGGGATTCCGCACCATCACGCCGTTCTTCCATCCACGCGGAGCCGATCGGTTCCTCGACTTCCTGAAGCGCGCGTTTGGCGCGACCGAGTTCGACGCCCCCTTCAAGACTCCTGATGGGCTCATCGCACACGCGTCGGTGAAGATCGGCGGCTCACTGGTGGAGCTCGGCGAGACCCACGGCGAGTGGAAGCCGATGCAGATGCAAATGCACCTCTTCGTCGACGACTGCGATGCCAGCTATGAGCGAGCCGTTCGTGAAGGAGCGCGATCGGTGGAGCCGCCCGCCGACAGGCCGTATGGCGAGAGAAACGCCTTCGTCATCGACCCGTTCGGCAATCACTGGTACATCGCTACGCCGTTGTAGGAATGCCGACGATCCGATTCAGCGACGCCACGAGGTACTTCCAGGCCAGGTAGTAGATCGCCAACGCCACTGGAAAAATGAACGGCAGGAGCCGTGGCACAAATGCCGGAACCGGAAAATCGATTAGATGCGAGATCAGCCACGCGCCAGGGACAAGGAGAAAAGGAAGGATCGCACCAAACAGCCCGATCGGAATCCGCCGCCCTGACATCAGCCAGAAGATGTTCCAGAGGCCCCACAGATTCGGCACCACCGCCATTGGAAAGACGATGATGCGCTCGATCGGAATCGGAACGTTGTAGACGTAGCGCACTAACGTGAAAACGGTGCTGCCGACGAGCAGGAACATGGTCGGAACGGCGATGCCCGCCATGTATGCGCGCAGATACGGATGCTGATTCATAGGCTTCCTTTCACAAGTGATACAGCAGCGCGAGCGCGGCCTGGGGATACATCGCGATCGACGCAAGGACAGCGGCGATGAGCGCCCAATCCCAGATCGGGACGCGGATCGTCTGCTCGTCGATCTTCCGTCGCATCGCCGGCCAGAGATCACGCCGCGGTTCGAGATCCTTTACCGGAGGTAACGCTGCTTTCAGCAATTGCTCTTCGTTCATGGTCTGATTCCAAGCCTTTCGAGTTTTTTTCGCAGGATCCGGACGGCGCGGAAGACGCGCGACTTCACGCCTCCGACCGAGATCCCCAGCGCTGCGGCGATCGTTTCGTACTTTTGTTCTTCGATCAGGGCGAGCGTTGCCGCCGCCTGCAGTTTCGGCGGGAGCTCGCGGAAGGCACGCTGAACCTTCGTGAGCGTATCGCTGGTCACTGCGGGATCGGCGGACGGCGCGGCGGGAGGATCGACCAGCAGCGAGATTTCGCGGGGCCGGTGCCTCAGATGACTGAGCGCGACGTTCGACGCGATTCTCCGCGCCCACGGCGCAAATTCTCGCCTGGGATCGAATCGCGAGCGCGCTTTCCAGATCCGCCAGAAAGTCTCCACGGTCAAGTCCTCCGCTACAGTCCGATCGCGAACGATGCGCATGATCCAGCCGTAAACCTCGCCCTGGTATTTGCGGAATAGCGCCTCGAAATCGTCGACATCCATTCCGCTCAGTATTTACCAGCGGCCGCCAGGGGGGGTTTCATCGACTGTGCACCTTTGGAGGATCCCAGCGTATTACCGGTCATGATTCGAAAAATCGTTGGAGCCTTTCTTCTGGTGATCGCGACCAGCGCCATCGCCGCCCGCCCCACGCCCGCCCCCCCCACCGCCACGGCGAGCGTCGCCGCGGCGCCGGTCGACGACACCGACAGCCGTCAGACCCGTGAAGAGATGAAGGCGCTCTTGCGCCGCTATCCGCCTGAGCTCGGAAAGGTGCTGAAACTCGATCCGACTCTGTTCAACAACGAAACCTACCTCGCGAACTACCCGGCGCTGGGAACCTTTGTCGGCCAGCACCCTCAGGTCGCGCACAACCCTTCCTATTATCTGGAGCAGGTTTCAATCGGGGGAGAGGGCGACGATCCGGTGTCGATGCGCGCATGGCGATTGATCATGGGCGATGTGGCAGGCTTCCTCGTTTTTCTGGTCGTCACTTCGGTGCTGATCTGGGCCGTCAAGACGTTGATCGAGCAGCGTCGTTGGAGTCGACTCTCGAGAGTGCAGATGGAAGTGAACAGCAAGCTCCTCGATCGATTCACGTCGAACGAAGAGCTGCTGGCTTACATCCAGACGCCGGCCGGAAAACGCTTCTTCGAGTCTGCGCCGATTCCACTCGAAGCCGGACCACGACCCATCAGCGCGCCGATCGGCCGAATTTTCTGGTCGCTGCAGGCCGGCCTGGTGATGATCGCGCTCGGAATCGGGTTCAATCTGGTCAGCCTCCGAGTCAAGCCGCCGGCAGCAGAGGGACTGTACGGAATCGGCATCATCGGATTAATGGTTGGAATCGCCCTGGTGATCTCGGCAATCATCTTCTATGTGCTCTCGCGGCGATTTGGCCTGTGGAACGGAACCGGGGCCAGGCCAAGCGAATCGTGACATGATCTGAATGATGGCGATCAGCACACTGATGCTCGAAACAACGCTGCTGGCCGAGCAATCGAAGGCGAAAGCCGCGCCGGCGCGGATGGACGAGGAGAGCTTCCGCGCATTCTACGAACGGACTGCGCGCCAGGTGTGGGCCTACCTCGTCCGTCTGACCGGAGACGCGCACGTCGCCGACGATCTGCTGCAGGAGGCCTTCTTCCGGTTCTATCGCGCGGGAACGCAATACGAGAGCGAGTCGCATCGTCGCAACTCGCTTTTCCGCATCGCGACGAATCTGGTGCGCGATCACGGCCGGCGGCAGCGCCGCGGCATCGACGTACCGTTGCCGGATGAGATCGAATCGCTCGACGCACGGCACGACCAGCGCACCGACCTGGCTCGTGCGCTTTCGCGACTGAAGCCGCTGCAGCGCCAGATCCTGTGGCTGGCCTATGCCCAAGGATCGTCGCATGTTGAAATCGCGGAGATCGTCGGAGTGAGCAGCAAGAGCATCAAGTCGCTGCTTTTCAGAGCGCGGCGAAAGCTGGCGGAGTTGCTCCGTGCTTAACAGAAACTGCAATCGCGAGAATGATGTCCTCCGCGCCGTCGCGAGCGCGTATATCGATGACGACCTTCGAAACCATGTTGCATCGTGCGCAAGCTGCGCCGATCTGCTCGCCGTCGCCTCCGCGGTCGCTGATGACCGCCGCACGCTGATGCGTGAGGCGACGATTCCGAGCTCGGGTCTGGTGTGGTGGCGCGCCAACATGCGAGCGCGGCAGCAGGCCAGACGCGTGTTTGTTCGGACCGCGACACTCGTTCAGGTCGCGTTGATCGCGGTCGCGATCATCGTGGCAGTTGTGGTCCTCGGCGCAACGCCTCCTCGAATCGACTACCGGCCGCTGCTCACAATTCCCATTTTTGCCTTCGTGGCGTGGCTGATTCTCGCACCGGTCGCTGTGTACTTCACCGTCACAGAGGACTGATGCGGGTCATCGATTTCCACAATCACTTCTATCCGCAGGCTTATCTCGATGCGCTTCGATCGGGATCGAGCCACGTACGCGTCACGGTCGATGCAGAGGGGAATCCGGTCCTCCACTATCCCGGCGACTACAACATCGCAGTGCGGGGACATCGCGATATCGCGTATCGCGAGACGGTATTGCGCGAGCATGGCGTCGATACGCAAATCCTCAGCCTGACCACGCCCGGCACACACGTTGAGGAGCCGGCCACAGCGGTGAAATTGGCGCGGTTGGTCAACGATGGATTCGCGTCCATCGTGCGCGGATCGAGCGGCCGTTTCGCCGCTGTGGCAACGCTTCCTCTGAGCGATCCCGATGCATCAGCGAAGGAGCTCGAACGCGCCTGTCGTCAGCTCGGATTCTGCGGTGCGATGGTCTTCAGCAACATCAACGGCGTTGCGCTGAGCGATGACCGATTCTGTCCCGTCTGGGAAACAGCGAATGATCTCGGTGCAGTGATTCACATTCACCCGACCTCGCCGGTGGGCGTCGAAGCGATGAAGGACTACTGGCTGATGCCGCTGGTCGGGTTTCCGCTCGACACCACCCTCGCCGCTGCCAGTCTGGTCTTCAGCGGCACCGTCGATCGCTTCCCTCGCATCAAATGGGCCCTGGGACACCTCGGCGGCGCGATTCCGTACCTCGTCGAGCGACTCGATCGCGGCTTCTATGCTTTCAAGGAATGCCGCGCGAACATCGATCGCCCGCCCAGCGAATACCTGAAGGAGTTCTATTACGACTCCGTCAACTTCGACGTCCTCGCGCTGCAGCTGGCCATCGACTTCGCGGGCGCGGACCACATCCTGGCCGGCAGCGACTATCCCCATCAGATCGGAAGCTTGCCGAAGATGCTCCACAGCATCGCGGCGCTCAATCTCTCCGAATCCGATCGCGCGGCGATTCTGGGCGGGAACGCCGCGCGCCTGCTCTTGCGCGATTAATTCAACAGCTCCGCGGCGTCCGGCGTACACCATCGTATGAAACGACTGCTTGTTCTCACGCTTCTCGTCTGCGCCTGTGCGACTGACAACTACGATCAACCGGTTTATCAGCCGCGCAACGGCCCACCGCCCATGGACGCGCGTCCGGCGGCAGGCGGATTGGACATGTTGCCGCCTGCGGGCTGGTGGCATCAGCCGATGCTTGCCGATGCTGTGCGGCTGACCCCCGATCAAATCGCTGCGCTCGACAAAATCCCGGAGGATGACAGCTCGCGTCTGGAGCGCGACATGATGGTTGCGGTGCGCGATGTGCGGTCGGTTCTCGATTCGAAACAACCTTCGAATGACGACATCGTGACCGCCGGCCAGCGCGTCCGCGCGCTGCGCGATACTCTGTTCGACAAGCAGATGGCATTGCTCGCTGCGCAGCGAATGATCCTGACGCAGGATCAGTGGCAGACCTTGCAGCAGCAGTTGCAGGAGCGCCGCGCGCAGCGGCGGCAGGACAGCGGCTATCCGCGCCGGGGCGGCCGCGGGACGGGCGGGCGGGGGCGGTTCCCGGGCTAGTGGCCGAATCGTCCGTAGCGGTGGGCCACGGTAGGCAGCACGAGCAGATTGAGGATGGTCGACGTGACCAGGCCGCCCAGGATGACGATGGCCATGGCGCCCTCGATTTCGCGGCCGGGCGCGTTGCGTCCGATGGCCAGCGGCAAAAGTCCGAGCGCCGTCACCACAGACGTCATCACGATCGGCACCAGCCGTTCCGACGCGCCGCGGATCACGGTGTCGAGATTCCAGCTGGCGCCTTCCACTGCCACCAGATGGTCATAGTGGGAAATCATCATGATGGAGTTGCGCAGCGTGATGCCGAACAGCGTCACGAAGCCGACCATCGATCCGACTGAGAGCGGCTCGCGCGTGATCAGCGCCGCGATCACGCCTCCCACCAAAGCGAAGGGCAGATTCAGCGCCACCAGCGCGAGATTCCGGGCCGTCCGCATCACGATCGTGAGGAGCAAGGCGATGCCGACCAGCACGATCGCGGAGTGAATCAGCAGGTCGCGCCGCGAACGCGCCTCGGCCTCGGCGGCGCCGGTGAATTCGATGTACGCGCTGGACGGAAGCGACACCTTTGCCGCGACGGCACGCCGCGCATCCGCGACGAAAGAGGCGACGTCGCGTCCGGCAACGTTGCAGGTAATCGTTTGAACGCGGCGCGCCGCTTTGTGAAGGATGACGTAGCGTCCGGACGATTGCACCACGTCTGCGATGTCGCGGAGTCGAACGTAGGTCCCGCTCGGACTTCGCAGCGGCAGGCTGCCGATCGAATCGATGGCGTTGCGCTGCTCGCGCGGAAGGATGACCGCGACGTCGAATACGCGATTGCCTTCGAAGATCTCGCCGGCCACATCGCCGCTGTACGCCACGCGAAGGGAGTCGAGCACATCGACCGGATCGAATCCCCAGCGAGCGACATCGGCGGGACGCAACCGCACCACCAGCTCCGGTGTACCGGGGGGCGATTGCACCTGAACGTCGGTCGCTCCCGGCACTTGCGACAGAACGCGCGAGACTTCCTGCGCTTTCGCGTCGAGTACGTCGAGATCGTTGCCGACCACTTCCGCCACCACCGGCGCGGTGTATCCCGAAATGGTCTCCTCGATGCGTTCTGCCAAAAAGGTGTTGATGGCCGACGCGATGCCGGGAATCGCGTTCAGCGTGTCGCGAATTTTGTCGAGCGAGTCTTCCGGCGGATCCGGTTTCAGATCGACTTCGATCTCGCTCGACTGCGGTCCGTATACGTCATCCGATTCAGCCCGGCCGACGCGCTGTCCGACGTAACGAACGAACGGCAACTTCATGAGGTCGTGCTGCACGATGGCCCCGATTCGCGCCGACTCCTGGATCGACGTCCCGGGGGCCGCCTCGATGTGCACGAGATAGTGGTTTTCGTGGAGCTCGGGCAGAAATGTCCGGCCCAGAAACGGAAAGAGTGCCAGGCCCGCGATGGTGATGAACGCCACTGCCCCAATCACTTCGCCCGGATATTGCTCGACGCGCAGCACAACACTGCGATAGCGAGACTTCAAAGCCGTCAGCCAGTGGCGTTCTTCCCTTTCGATCTCCTTGCCGCGCAAAAGCAGCGCGCAAAGCGCGGGCGTGATGGTCAGCGCAACCATCAGCGACGCCAGGATTGAAAAGATGTACGCCAGCGCCATGGGCGCGAAGAGCCGGCCTGCCAGCCCGCTCATCGTGAGAACTGGTACGAACACCAGCGCCACTGCGAAGGATGCATAAACGACGGCGCCGCGAACTTCCAGCGAAGCCTCGAAGATCACGTCGAGAACCGGGCGATGACCGTGATTCTCGCGAAGGCGCCGCTGGATGTTCTCGACATCGATGACGGCATCATCGACGACCACCCCGATCGCGATCGCGAGTCCGCCCAGGGTCAGCGTGTTGAGGCTGTATCCGAGGTACTGAAGGAGCGCGATGGCGAGGAGGAGCGACAACGGAATGGCGGTGCACGAGATGGCCGCCGCGCGAAAACTCGAGAGAAAAAGGAACAGCACCGCCATGACCAGAAAAGCGCCCAGCAGAAGGGCGACCGTAATGTTGTGCGTGGCGAGCTCGATGAAATTCGCGGCGCGAAATACTGCAGGATATATAGTCACATTATTCGCTTTTAAAATCGGCGACATCTGATCGAGTGCCCGTTCGACTCCCGCAGTTGTCTCGAGGGTGTTGGCGCGGTACTGCGCCCACGTGTTGATGATGACGGCGCGTTGACCCATCACCGATGCGTCGCTGATCGGAGGAGCGGGCGCATCGATGACGCGGCCCACGTCTGCCAGCGTCACGTTGCCTGACGGCTGATGTGCCACCACCACCCGCCCGATGTCGACGGCGCTCAGCGCTTCGCCCTGGCTGCGGATGACGATCCGCTGATTTCGAGTATCGACGAAACCCGCCCCGCGAACGCCGGTGGCGCGGCGCGCAGCGCTCAGGACATCGTCGATGGCAAGCTCGCGCGCGATCATCCTGGCGGAGTCGATCTGGATCTGGATTTGCCGCACGTCGCCGCCGTACACGCTGGCCTTCGCGACGCCCTGCACCGCCAGGAGACGCGGAACGAGGACCCAATCGACGAGCGTGCGCAGTTGCATCAGCGTCAACTTGTCGGAGACCAGGCCGATGGTCATCAGATCGCCGGTCGACGACGTCAGCGGCGTCATCACCGGCGCTTTGGTTCCGCTGGGAAGCACGCCCGAAAGTGTTGCCAGGCGTTCCGCGACGTCCTGGCGATCGCGATAGATGTCGGTCGTGGTGTCGAAGTTGATGATGATCAGCGACAGACCCTGGACCGATTCGGAGCGAATGCTTTGAATTCCCGGCGCGCCGTTGAGCGCGTTCTCGGTGCGCTGCGTGACCAGCACTTCCACCTGCTCCGGCGACAGTCCGGGAGCCTCAGTTTGAATGCTGATCTGCGGCGTTGCGAATTCGGGAAAGACGTCGTACTTCGCGGTCCCGAGCGAGTAGATGCCGTATGCGACGGCGACGACACCGAGGGCGATGATGACGCCACGAAAGCGAAGCGAGACTCTGACGATTGCCGAAAGCATCACGCTTCGTGCAACTGCGCGCGCATCTCTTCAGAGAGGAGCTGCTGCGCGCCATTCATCACGACCGGGGTTCCCGCTTCAATGTTCGTAACAAAAAATCCGCTTTGTGACGGCGATGCGATGCTGATCTCGCGCCGCACGAAGTGCGTTGCATCGCGCCGGACATAGACCCACGATTTTCCTTCGAAGGCGACCACGGCATCGCTCGGTACGACGGCGCCATCAGCAGCCCGTGAGCCTGCAAAGTGCGCCGTCACGTTCATCCCCGCCGCCAACTTTCCACCCGGCGCAACATAGAAATAGCTGGTGCCCTGCAGGCGCGGATCGACGCGAGGCGCAACCGACAGCAGGCGCGCGCGCACGGAGCTGCCGTCGCCGGCGACGACGCTCAGCGTCTGCGGAGGTGGTGTACCCGGCAGCAGCGCGATCTGAACGAGCATCTCGCGCAACGAGATCAGATTCTGATAGAGCGCCGATCGGGAGTTGAGTGCCTTCGCGATCACAGGACCGAACCGCTGGGTGGCCGAGCTCATCGCGGCCTGCATGGCGGCACTGGCTGCCGCCAGCGCAGCGTCGTCAGCGGCCACCACCGATGTCGCCTCTTGCACGGCGCGGTCGGACACGTTCTTGTTGTCGGCGTTCAGGGCACGAAGCCTGCTGAGCTCCGCGCGGTCGAAGGTCGCCTTTGCGCGCGCCTGCTCCGCTTGACCGCGAGCGGTCGCGAGCTGGTTCTCGAGCGTCGCCAATTCCTGAACATCCACCACATTGCCGAACAACTGCAGCTCCTCGGTGTGCTGGCTCCCGACCACAGGCGCTGTGGCAAGCCCGATCTTCTGCTGCGTCTCCGCGTCCACCGCGATGGTCGGCTCGCCGTTCTCAACGGTGACGCGCTGCGGCGGCGCGGTATCGGGCGCTGCTTCGTTGCGCGGACGAACGATCACATACATGACCAGCGCGCCAATGACGGCTGCAGCAATCACCATCGCCACGACACGAAGGCTCGATCGATTCACCGCTGACTCTCCCGTGGATTGACGCGCGGTGCCGCCGGCAGAGCGGTGCCGCTCAGCGGCTGCTCGATCGCGTCCTCCAGGGCGCCGAGCGCCTGCTGCGCCTGCGCGACGGCATCCGTTCGCGCGAGCTCCGCGGCAGCGAACTCGAGCTCCGCCGTGCGCAATGCCACGCGATCGATTTGTCCGGCGTTGAACGAGCGCTGTGCGGCGTCGAGCTGCGCCCTCTGCAACGACAGGATGCTCGCGGTTTCTTCGACCTTCGCCAGTGCCTGGCGGTAAACCTCAGATGCTTCGTCGGCGGCGGCGATGACGCGCGACTGCAAGGCGACGAATCGCGCCTCGCTCGCCGACCGGCGTCTCTCGGCCTCCAGAATCGAACCGCGATTTCGGGAAAAAATCGGAGCGACCGACGCAAATCCGAAGTCCCAGCGCTGGTGGCCCTGGTCCCAGCCGAAACCGGGCGCGATGTGAAAATCGGGATATTGACGCGCCAGCTCGAGCCGCAAGTCCGATTCGGCGGCCGCATATTGCGCGAGCGAAACGAGAATGTCGGGTCGAGTGGTGAGCGCGCGCTCGCGCAAATCCGTGGGCAACGTCGCTGCCGGCAGAGCCCGCGGATCGAAATCGAATTCGGAATCCTTCGCGCCGTTGAGAGGCACTCCGATGGCGGCCGCCAGTCGTGCGCGCGCCTGCGCGATTTGAGTCTGCCGGTCGCGAAGAAGCAGCGCCGTCTGGCGCGACGCGATCCGCGCCTGCGTCAGCTCGACGCGTGAGCCCTGACCGAGGTCGAAACGCTTCTGCAGGGCCTCGACGAGATCGTTTTGGGCGTCGCGTTGTCGCTGAAGGATCGCGACGCTCTCTCCCGCTGCCGTCAACGCGACCAGTTGCGCACGGATCGCGCTCCGGAGTTGCCACGCATCCTGGGCAATGGCAAGCTCGGCAGCCTGCGACAAATCCTCGGCGTGACGCATGCGAAGACCGCGCTTGTTGGCCGTCTCGATCTGAAAATCGAATCCGAGAACCAGCACCCACGGAGTGACACCCGGATCGCCCTTGTGTTCGACGGGAAGAGTCACGCTCGGGTCCGGACGCTGGCCGGCCGTGGCGATTGCGGCACGAGCGACCGCGGCGTCGGCGCGCGCGATGTCGAGATCCGGATGAAAGTAGAACGCCGCCAACGTCAGCCTTTCCAGGTCCCATCGCGTGATGGGCGTCGTCCCCCCCGACACATGTGCCGCCACAAACTTCTGCAGTCCGGCATCCGCGAGAGATCGCGATTCGAGTTGCTGCGCTGTTTGAGCGGGGACAATCGGTTTGGGCGCGATGTGGATGCATGCGCTCAGCACCAAAGCGAGTAAGAGCGAGAGCCTGCGCATCATCGCGTCGTCACGCGCATCATAAAACCGCCGCCCCGCTTTCCGACGATCGGAAGCAACCACCACTCCGCGCGCTGTGGCGAGGGGCGATGCCGCTGCACGATCATGTGTCCGGTTGCAGTGCCGATCGCGGCTCCGGCCAGGACATCGGATGCCCAATGTACGTTGTCGTTCATTCGCGCAAAAGCCACCGACGAGGCAACGGTATACGCAATTGTCGGAACGACCCATCCACGACTGTGCCCTGCCACAGCCGACGCCAGCGCGAAGGCGTTGGTTGTATGGCCGGAGGGAAACGATTCCTGCGCGCTGAAAGGATCGAAATCGTGCGAGTTCGTCTCATCCTGATTCGGTCGCGCCCGGCCAAATGCCTTCTTGAGCAGCGGCGTGATGACGCCGGCCGCGATGATCTCCGATTCAAAGGCGTCGCGGCCTGTGTCTCGCACGGCGTGATTCTTGGTCAGCAAGCCCACCCCGATGATCGCGACCGAAAGCTGGAGTCCACGGCCGCCGCCGATCGGTGTCACCGCCCTGGCGATCGAGTCTGTGCTGGAGTTGCGACGGGCCTGGATGGAGCGCGCGATGTGCTCGTCTTCATGCATCAGAACGGCGATGGTGCCGATGGTGAGGGCAGCGCCGCCCCATTGCGTTCGATTCCAATGTGCGGGCGCCAGCACGATCGCTTTGAAATCGCGTCCGTAGCGCCTGGCCTCGTCGACGATCGCGCTGCCGAAGGCGCTGGGCGCAAGAGCAATGACCGCGACGGCCGCCATCAGTCGCATCGCGCGAGTATAGATTGCGAAGCGGGTCGCAATCGCGATAGCTTTCGCGCTCATGAAGAAGATGACGCTCGTTCTCGCCCTGGGTCTCGCCGCCGAACTGCAGGCCGCCTACCACGTCGTCCGCCACATTCCCATCGGGGGGACGGGCGGGTGGGACTACCTGACCGTCGACAGCGCGGCACGACGCCTTTACGTCTCGCATAGCGACCGTGTTGAAGTCGTCGACATCGATCGGCAGAAAATCGTCGGCACCATCCCCAAAACCGAAGGCGTGCACGGAATCGCGATCGCACCCGACCTCCACCGCGGTTTCGTCAGCAATGGGCGCGCGAACTCCATGACCATCTTCGACCTCGACAAATTGAGCACGATCAATGAAGTGAAGACCAGTGGCGATAATCCAGACGCGATTTTGTACGACCCGGCCACCAAGCATGTGTTCACGTTCAATGGCCGCGGGCAGAACACGACGGTCTTCGACGGGGACGGGAAAACCGTCGCTACCATCCCGCTGGGCGGCAAGCCGGAGTTCGCGCAGAGCGACCGCGCCGGGCACGTGTTCGTCAACATCGAGGACAAGAACGAAATCGTCGACATCGACGCCAAGAACCTCACCGTGGCGCACCGCTGGGCTATCGCTCCATGCGAAGAGCCGAGCGGACTGGCCATCGATCGCGCCCACCACCGGCTTTTTGCCGTGTGCGGAAATCAAAAGATGGTGGTGGTCGACAACCAGTCGGGTGCGGTGGTCGCTTCGGTGCAGATCGGCAAAGGCGTTGACGGCGCAGCGTTTGATGACAAAAAGCAGATGGCCTTCTCGTCCAACGGCGCGGACGCGACCATCACAGTCGTGCGCGAAGTGTCGCCGAAGGACTTCGAGATCGCTGAGAACGTCCCCACGCTGCGCGGCGCGCGGACGATCGCGCTCGACGAGAAAACGGGTCACGTGTTCGTGCCGACCGCCCAATTCGGCCCGCCCCCCGCCCCCACGCCCGACCGCCCCCGCCCGCGGCCCTCGATTCTTCCCGATACGTTCGAGGTCATCGAAGTGGCGCCCTGACCTGACGCCATCACGCTGTAAATAAAGCGCTTGCCGGTCCGTTCTCCTGAAACGGCGTACAATCAGTTGATCGCCCAGGTCGCCCTATGTCGTCCGCCGACAGTGTCAAAGACTTTGTCCTGCAGATCGAGAAAACGCTCGCGGCGCGACGCCTCTACCATCCCGGAAATGCTGCCTACCAGGACGCCAGTCAGCGCCTGCTGGAAAGGTGCCGGGCCGCCGCCGAGGGCGACAGTTTCACGGTAAGGTTCACCTCAACCGATCTTTTTCTCGACAAGGTTTCGATCCTCAACCGTCCCAGGCACGAGGACTCCTTCTTCTTTCCGCTTTTTCGCGATGGACTGCGCGAGCTGACATTCACCGCCGACATCAGCGGGCGCGACCTCGACGCTTTCCTGGAAGTCCTGGAGACGAAAGAGCGCGCGCTGGCGAGCGACGACATCGTCAATCTTTTGTGGCGGCGCGAGCTGACCAGCATCGTTCACAAGGCCATCGACGGAATCGGCGATTCGGAGGACGACGGCGAAGCCGGAAACGAGCTGCACGGTCTGATCGCCGATCTGGCCGACAAGATCAGGAATCCGGCGGCGCCGGTCACCGGCCAGACCTACGCCTTCGTCGTCGATGCCGAGGTCAAAGTCGGACAGACGGACATGCATTACGACGCCACGACGCTGCGGCGAACGTTCGAAGAGAATCCGACCGTTTTGCGTCTGGCGGAAGCCGAGACACAACAGATTCGCGGCGAGTTGGGCGACGATCGCGATCAGACTCTGGTGGAACGATTCATCGAGATTCTTCTGGTGATCGTGCGCTCGCCTGCGAAAACGATCGAGCCGTCCGCCATCGCACCCGTTTTCCAGCAGATCGCGGAGGGATACTGGACGGTCCGCGATTACACCCGTGTCACCGCCATCCTCTCGCACCTGCATTCGGCCGCGACGCAGGCGCCCAACCCGGAATATCGCGCCGCGCTCGCCGACGTCATTCGCCGGTTTCTGTCGGTCGAAAGATTGAACATTCTCTTTCTCGATTTCGTCGGCGGGGCGCTTCCGCCGCAGACAGCCTTCCGCATCTGGGATCTCGTGTCTGACGACGTCATCTGGCCCATTCTTCTCGACGCCTTCGCGCGTTTGCCGGAAGGTGAAACGCGAGCGCTCGTTCTCACGGCGCTGCGACGGCGCATGGCGGCCAACAGCGAGCTGCTGCGGCAAGGACTCGCCTCGCCGGAGCCGGCGCGCGTGCGGGCCTCCATGGCGTTGCTGGATGAAAAGATCGAACGACTTTTCGCGACCGATCTGATTCAACTGGCATCGCATCGAGAAGAGTCGATTCGATTGAAAGGACTCGCCGCCGCCGCGCGCCTCGGTGGTCCTGCAGCGCTGGAGGCGCTGTGGAAGGCGATGGAGAGTGATCCATCGAAGTCCGTGCGGCTTTATGCGTTCCGCGCGATGTCGACGGTGAGCTGGCCCGCGCTGGCCACACGCCTGAAGGCGCTGGTCACAGAGGAGCACTTCGCCACGCGCCCGCTGTGGGAACGCCAGAAATATGTCCGGCTCCTCGGCGAAATCGGCGGAGCGGATGTCGCGCCGCTCTTCGAGTCCTGGATTCCGTCGAAGCGATGGCTGTGGCAGGCGAAAGATCTCGAGATGCTCGAGCTCGCGCTGTGCGGCCTCGGATCGACCGGCGAGGCCGGCTTCGAAAGGGTTCGCGTCATCGCGGAGGAACGAGGCAAGCCCGCTGAAGTGGCGAAAAAAGTCCTCGAAAGCATCTCGCACGTCGAGGTGGCAGCGGAGCACCGATGAGCGAAACCCAGAAGATGAACATCGACGATCTCTCGCTGCACGCGGGCGGCGAGGAGATCGGGGCCGCAAAGGGACCAAACGCGGTCATGCACACGTGGTTTCAACTGTTCCGCACCGCGCTGATTCACGCCATCGACAATCAGGCCTTGCAGAAACCGATCAGCGCGATGGTCGAGATGACGGAGACCCTGGTCCCGCGCGAAGGGCGGGTCTCCTTCCAGGCCAAAGACAAATCGTTGTTCGTCAACGGCACCAAGCTTCGGCTGTCGTCGGATGAATACGATCTGGCACGCGAGATTTTCGAATTCTTCGAAGAGCGCGGCATGGGCGGATTTTCGATCGACGGAGGAATGGACGCCGCCGCGGTGCGCGCGCTGCTACATGCTCTCGTCTATACCAATGAACGCGAGTTTGTAAAACTCGAATCGGCGGTCAGGGCGGCCGGCGTTCCGTTTCGGATCAACAAACCGATGGGATCGGGAAACAAAAGCAAAGCTGAAATCACTCTCGAACGCCGGTCGTACACATTCTTCACCTATTCGAAGTTGATCGTGCTCTATCGGACTCTGGTTGCCTCCAAAACGATGCCCACCGCCCAGCGCGCCTTTCTGATGAAGAAGATCGCGCGCACGCTGCAGGCGCTGGTTGACATCTGCCTCGAGGACGATCACACCTTCTTGACCGTCTCAGCGGTCAAGAGCGGCGAAGCGTACGCTGCGCATCACGCCGCCAACGTGGTCATCCTCGCGATCGCACTCGGGGAAAAACTCGGTCTCTCGAAAGTCGAGCTGGCAGACCTCGCCATGGGCGCTGTGTTCCACGATGTCGGCCTTCAGAACTGCCCTGCTGACGTGATGATGAAATCGAATCCGCTGTCTCCCGACGATCGCGCGCTGGTCGAGCAGCATCCCATGCGATCGGTCGAATACCTGCTGCAGCAAAAAACGTTCAACAAAACCGTGCTGTCGCAAATCGTGGTGGCGTTCGAGCATCATCGCTATTGCGACGGCACCGGATATCCGGCCGCCAGTCGTAAGCCCGATATTTTCTCTCGCATCGTCACCATCGCGGATGTCTACGACGCGCTGACGACGCAGCGCCCGTGGCGTAACGCCTTCATGCCCGACGAAGCCCTCGGCATGATGACGCGCGACAAACGATTCGATCCTGCGCTGATGAAAGTCTTCGTCAACACGCTCGGCCTCTATCCCATCGGAACCGTCGTGCGGCTCCACAGCGGAGAAATCGGAGTGGTGATCTACGGAGGCGGCGAGGGGGAGCGCGTCAACCATCCGATCATTACGCTCATCGGCGCCGACGGAAAGGCGTCCGGCACGGTCGATCTTGCCGAGCGGACGCCCGTAGGAGAGTATCGCTGGTCGATCGCCATGACCGAGGATCCGGCAAAGTATGGGCTCCAGCCGTCAGGAATCATCGCGGAGAGCGCCGGGGTGGGCGACTAGGTGGCCGATCGACGCGATCGCCTCGGCGGCATGACCGGCATGCCGACGTCGCAGGCGCCGACGCAGCGCGTCGACCCGACCGTCGTCGCGCCGCGCGTGCATCGTCGCCAGGCGCTCCTGTACGCTCCCCTCCCCACCGCCCCCGCCCCGTACATCACGCTGCTGGAGGCGGACGGATTCGACGTGCTGGTGGCCAACAGCCCTGAAAGCGCGGCGATTCTGCTGGGCAATGCGTCGCCCGTCTTCATCATCGCAATCGTACCCATTCTTGGTGATGATTTACGTGATCTTTTTCGTAAACATTCCCCCAACGCTGAAATCCGCGTTCTGCCGGGCCTGATGGCGGTGCTCGAAGATTCGATCGTTCGACCTCGCGACGCGGTCGAATTCGCGATTCGCTCGATCGCTTCGACTGCCGGCGTACTCGCGGCGATGCGGGAGACGCCGCGCGAGCGCACCGCACGCATCCTCCAATTGACGGAGAAATCGGCGGCGGCGCTGCGATTCACATCTTCCGACGTCGCGGCGGCGCGCGTCATCGCATCGCTCTACGACATTCCGCAAGCACTCCAGGGTGGGGCGCTGCCGACCGCAGCGGCAACAGCGAAGGACGAGCGCGACGCTCACCGCGCACTTCTCGCGGAATTCATCGCAGGGCTCGCGCCGCCATTTCCGATCGTCATCAATCCTCCGCCCGGCGATCCGTCACAGCGAGCGCCGACACCACTCGAGATCGTGGAAGCCGCAGGTGCTTTTGCGGTGATGGCGGAAGCGCGCGTTCCGCAGGCGGAGCTGGCACTGCGAAAGCTCGCGGTTGTGGGCGACATCCATCCCATCGCCGCCGAGGCAGTGATCAGCGCCGCCGGCCGGGCGACGGCAAATCGCGGTCGTATTCTGGTGGTCGATGGTGATGCCGGCGCGCGCAACCTTCTGGCCTTGCGCCTCGCCAACGAGGGCTACGGCACCGACGTCGCGACCGATGGACGGGCGGCGCTGGAGAGCATCCGACGCGAGCCGCCTTCGCTGATCATTTCGGAGACGGTGCTGGCCGGGATGGACGGCTTCTCGCTGCTCGACACGCTGAAACGCGAAGGAAAAAAGATCCCGTTCGTCTTTCTCTCGGCGCGCAACGACGCCGTCTCGATGAACAAAGGTCTGCTCCTCGGTGCCGCCGATTTTCTCCCCAAGCCGATCAACACCGAGGTGCTGCTGACGAAGCTGCAGAAGCTGACCGGGCAGGCCTTCGCGGCTGCCGACGCATCGGCGCGACTCACCCTCTCGGATGTCACGCGCGGCGGCGGCGATCAGCCCACCGTCACGTACAGTGAGCTCGCTCCCGGCATCTCGATCAGCAATCGCTTCCGGCTGGTGGCCGATCTCGGCGAGGGCGGAATGGGGAAGGTCTTCAAGGCGCGTGACGAGCGGCTGGAAGAAGACGTGGTCATCAAAGTGATGAAGGAGTCACTGACCGGCGATCCGAAGACACTCGAACATTTCAAGCGCGAGATCCGGCTGGCGCGCAAGATCTCGCATCCGGCGGTCGTCCGCATCTTCGACTTTTTTGAAGTGGGCACGCTGAAATTCGTAACCATGGAGTTTCTGAAAGGCACCGATCTCGCCGGAGAGCTCGTCAAACGCGGCCCGTTTCCGATCGGAGTCACGCTGCGCATGGCCGCCGAATTCTTCGAAGGCCTGGCGGCCGCGCACGACCTGAACGTCGTGCACCGCGACATCAAGCCGCACAACGTTTTTCTGCTCGCCGACGGCCGTGTGAAGATTCTCGATTTCGGAATCGCGCAAGGTCTCGATCCGGAGCGGCCCGATCACACCATGACGCAGTCGATCATCGGAACGCCCGACTACATGAGCCCCGAGCAGCTCCTCGGGCAAAAACTCGACGCCCGAACCGACCTCTACTCGGCCGGCACGATGTTGTACGAATTGCTCACCGGATCGATGCCTTTCGAAGGCGACGACATGACCACGCGGATTACCGCGCGGCTCAATCGCGATCCCGACCCTCCCTCCCGGCGCCTTCCGAAGATCCCGAGCGAGGTCGATCAGTTCATTCTGCGTCTCATCGCACGGCATCGCGATCAGCGATGGGCCGACGCTCGCAGCGCAGCCGCCGAAGCGAGAAATCTGATGCGCGTCGTGCGCTAGAACCGAGCGTTCACCATCCTTCGATAGAATCCCGCGAATGCTGACACTATTGGCGGCCGTGATTCTCACCAGTGGAAAAATTTGGACCGGCGACGCCAGGCAGCCGTGGGCCGAGGCGGTCAAGATCGAGGGCAACCGGATCGTGGCCGTAGGCAAGAGCCGCGAAATCGGGAGGAACGGATCGATCATCGATGTGAAGGGCCGGCTCGTCGTTCCCGGCTTCATCGACGATCACACCCATTTCATCGAGGGCGGCTTCGAGCTGTCGCGCGTGCAACTTCGCGACGCCGCGACGCCGCAGGAATTCGCGCGGCGCATCGGCGAATACGCCAGGCGCGCCGGCTCCGGCAAATGGATCGTCGGCGGCGAGTGGGATCACACGATCTGGAATCCGCCCGCCCTCCCGACCCGTCAGTTGATCGACGCGCTAACGCCGCAGAATCCAGTCTTTGTCTCGCGGCTCGACGGACACATGGGGCTCGCCAATTCGCTGGCGCTCAAGATGGCGAACGTCACACGCGACACGCCCGATCCGGCCGGCGGGACGATCGTACGCGACGCGAACGGCGAACCGACCGGCATTCTCAAGGACGCCGCGCAATCGTTTGTCGACGCCGTGATCCCATCCGCGCCGACTGACGAACGCGTCGCGGCAGCGAAGGCGGCCCTGGCAGAAGCGGCGCGTTTGGGCGTCACCGCGTTCGTCGACATGTCGAGCGGTGAGGCCTACGAAGATTTCCGCGCGTATCAGCGATTGGAAAAAAGCGGGGATCTGACCGCACGGGTCTATCTCTTTACCCCAATTTTGGAATACAAGCGTTTGGTCGCGGCGTCGGTTGAGAAAGCATTCGGCGGCGACCGGCTCCGCATCGGCGGACTCAAGGGCTTCGCCGACGGGTCCCTCGGATCCTCAACCGCAGCGATGTTCGAGCCTTTCAGCGACGACCCGAAAAATCGCGGGCTGACCATGGCCGCCATGACCGACGGCCGCATGAAAGGCGCTGTCAGCGATGCCGACGCGCACAACCTGCAGGTCGCGATTCATGCCATCGGCGATCGCGCAAACGACGAAGTCCTCGAGATCTACGAATCGATCGGGAATGAACGCGAGCGGCGCTTTCGCATCGAGCACGCGCAGCATCTGAGTCCCGACCTCATCAAACGCTTCGCTGCCGATCGCGTGATCGCATCGATGCAGCCGTATCACGCCATCGATGACGGGCGGTGGGCAGAGGCGAAGATCGGGCACGAGCGCGCCCGATGGACGTACGCGTTTCGCACGCTGATCGACGCCGGCGCAACGCTGACGTTTGGCTCCGACTGGACCGTCGCGCCGCTGAATCCGATCTTAGGCGTTTACGCCGCAGTGACGCGGCGGACGCTGGACGGAAAAAATCCGAACGGTTGGATTCCCGAGCAGAAAATCACTGTCGAGGAAGCGCTGCGCTGCTACACGGTGAACAACGCCTACGCCATGTTCCGCGAGAACGAGATCGGAAAGATCGCACCGGGGATGTTCGCCGACATGGCGATCCTGTCCGATGATCTATTTACGATCGCGCCCGAGAAAATCGAGAAGGTCAGGGTCGACATCACGATTTTTGACGGTCGGGTAATTTACGAACGAGGAGCGTCGCAGGGTGCAGCGATCCGAAAGTAAGAATTGTCCAGAACGTCGATACGGCCGGTGAACTGATCCGTCGCACGTCGCAGCCGTTATCTGTGAACACCGCCCCATACTGGCGGAAATGGCGTATGTCATCGATGACCGCCAGTCGGCCCGGCTTTAACACTCGCGTGATCTCGCGAATCGCAGAGGCGCGATCGTCCGCCGCGTAGAGATTGTGGATCGCGGCCCGGGAGATGATCACGTCGAATGTTGCGTCGGGGAAGGGCATCTTTCGCATGTCGGCGGTCTTCACGGTGACGCGGTCCTCCACCCCCTCGCGTTTCGCGTTCTCGATGGTTGCCTCCAGCTTGTTGCCCGACAGGTCTTCGGTCTGCCAGATATCGATGCCGGTTGCCTTGCCGGTCGTCAGCCGCCTGGCCGCGCCGATGAGAAGCAGGCCACGCCCGCATCCCACATCGAGGACCTGTTCGTCGCCGCGCCACGAAAGATTCGACAGCAATTTCTCGCGCTCGCGCACCTTGCCGTACCTGCTGCTCCACCACATCCAGAATCCGGTCGCGATCAATCCGACCGCCATCCACAAGAAGCCGATGATGCCGAATCGAAGCGGCCCGACGCGGCCGGACCAGATGCCGGTGATGCCGAGCAGAAAAAGGACGAGCGCCAGCGCGCCGCCAACCAGCAGGTTTCGGATGACGTAGGGCGCGTCGATGCCGTAGTCAGCCGACGATGACGTCGAGCTCATTCAGAATCTCAGTGATCGAGTGAAAACGAAGCGAGGCCGGGTCGGCGATCAATGCGTCGAGCGCCGGCGTCGAGAAACCAGCGGTCGCGAGCTGCTGCCGCAGCGGCATTGCCTCGCGCTGCAGCTCCTGCGGCGCATGCGGCAGCTCCACGGCAGGTGATCCCTCCCGGTAGGTCTGTTTCTCGATCGCGGCCCGCCGCGTTTTGAGTTTCGTCTGAAACGAACGGATGGCGTTGGTGACCGTCGCAGGCAGCGCCGTGGCTTCCTTCAAGCGCTCGACGTCGTCCTGCAGCATCGTGACAATCGGCGCGATGCGGTCGGCATCGGCGGCACTCAACTCTCGGATCACGCCTGCCAGATCGTTGAGAGCGAATTCGATGTCGTTGACCGTGGCCGCGCTCGTGCCCTGTTTTGCAGCCTCGACGGCATTCGAAAGCAGACTGATCATGAGCTGCATCTGCGACGCATACATGGCGTCGACATCGGCCGCGGCAGCCTTGAGCTGAAAGAGCGCGGCGTCGATCAGCGCCAGCGCATCGCTCATCGGTTCATCTGTTTTATGAATCCGCTGAGAATATCGATCGGGATCGGGAACACGATGGTGGTGTTTTTTTCGACCCCGATTTCCGTCAGAGTCTGCAGATAGCGGAGCTGCAGCGCAGCTGCTTCGGAGCCGAGAATCTTCGCCGCGTCGGCCAGACGCTGCGACGCCGCGAATTCACCTTCAGCGTGAATCAATTTGGCGCGCTTCTCGCGCTCGGCCTCGGCCTGCTTGGCCATGGCGCGCAGCATTGATTCCGGCAGATCGACCTGCTTGACCTCGACGTTGACGACCTTCACGCCCCACGGCTCGGTGTGCTGATCGAGGATGCTCTGCACCCGCGTGTTGAGGGTGTCGCGATGGGCCAGCAGCCCGTCCAGCTCCACCTCGCCGAGCACCGATCGCAGCGTCGTCTGCGCGAACTGGGAAGTCTGATATCGGTAGTCAAAGACCTCGACCACCGCATTCCGCGGCTCCATCACCTTGAGAAAGACGACCGCGTTGACCTTCAACGTGACGTTGTCGCGCGTGATGATGTCCTGCGGCGGCACTTCGAACGCTTCCTGTCGCAGAGAGACTCGAACCATCCGGTCGATCGGGGCGAAGACGAGAAAGATTCCCGGACCCTTGGCCGTAGGCAACAGACGCCCGAGGCGGAAGATGACGCCCCGCTCGTATTCGGGCAGGATCTTGATCGAGCTGAGAAGGTAAATGGCGAGAAAGATGATGATGACCAGTAAGCCGACGTTCATTCGAAGCCCCCTCGAATTCGGGCGGCCGGATTGTATCCCCTCACCCGGTCCCGCTCTGCGGGACCACCCTAGTCAGGGCCGGGGTGAGGGGTCACTCCATCGGATCCACAATCAGCTGCAAACCATCCACGCCGCTGACCCGCACCCGCGCGCCCTGCGCGACCGAGGTCTTCGCGACCGCGTTCCACAGCGTGCCGTGCACGAAGACCTTCCCGGACGGCTCGAGCTGCGTTCGCGCGATGCCGATCTCGCCGATCATGCCTTCGCTTCCGGTGGTAACGCGATTTCTTCTCGCCCGCAGCGCGAGCGTCATCAGGAAGATCGTGATCAGCCCGATCGGAACGCTCACCACCATGGCCGTGAACAGATGCACGCGCATTTCGGGGATCGGCCCGTCAACAAGGAACAACGCGCCGAAGATCATGCAGATGATTCCGCCGATGCCGAGAACGCCATGCGTGGCGTATTTCGCTTCCAGGATGAACAGCACGAAGGCGGCGATGAGCAAGGCCAGCGCCGCGTAGCGGGTGGGAAGAAGATTGAGCGCGAAGAGCGACAGCAGGATCGCGATCACGCCGACGACGCCCGGCAGCACCGCCCCGGGATGATTCAGCTCCGCGAAAATCGCGAGAGCGCCGAGGGCGAACAGCAGAAACGCGATGTTGGGATCCATCAGCATCGACAGCAGCCGTTCCTTGACCGACATGTCGTAGTCGCGAATCGCCTGACCGGCAACGTGCAGGGTGAGAGTCGATCCGTCATAGCGGCGGACGTGACGCCCTTCCACTGCTTTCAGGAGCGAGGGAAGGTTCGGAGCGATGACGTCGATCAGCTTTTGCTGCAGCGCCTCATCTTCCGTGAATGATTTCGATTCGCGAACCGCGCTTTCCGCCACGGCCACATTGCGGCCACGGCGTGTGGCGATGCTACGCATGAACGCTGCGGCATCATTCTCCATCTTCGCCTTCATCACGTCGTCGACCTTTTCGCCGAAAATGACGGGATGCGCGGCGCCGGTGTTGGTGCCGGGCGCCATGGCGGAGATGTCCGCCGCTTCAAGAAGAAAAAACCCTGCCGATGCGGCGCGGCTTCCGGCCGGCGAGACGTAGACGATCACCGGAACGCGCGACGTCATCATTTTCTCGACGATCGAGCGCGTCGAGTCGATCAAACCGCCGGGCGTGCTCAATTCGATGACGACCGCCGCGTCTTTCGCCTGCGCGGCGCTGGCCAGGCCGCGGCCGATGTATTCATCGCTGATCGGATGAATCATGTCGTTGAGATGGATGCGCAGAACGGAAGCCTGCGCAGCGAGCGGAAGGCAGAGAAGTACGACCACGGGCAGAGTGCGTTTCATCGGAACCCCACTTCTAGAAACGAGTCTACCGCGGCCGCTAATCCGCGGCGGTGACACAGCTCGCTACGATCTCGACCAGCAAACCGAGTTCGATCGGCTTTCGGACGACGGCCCGGGCGAGATGGTCCGGCGCCATCTCTTCGGACGCCAGGATGAGCAACCGGCGGCCGCCATCGGCGCAGCGGCTGACCCGGCCAACGTCAACGCCAGGAAGCCTCCCATCGAGAAGGATAGCCTCGTAAGTATTGGCATTCAGATGAGCTTCGGCCTCTTCCACCGTCCCAGCGGTATCCACGATGTAGCCCTCCCGATTGAGGATGTGGGAAATGAGAGCGAGGACGATGGCGTCGCTCTCCGCGACTAAAACTCTGGGGCGCGGTATGGCCGGGTACCTCCACTTCATGCGTTTCGGGGACGAAAGTGGAACGAGCCGGCCGGGAGCGTTATTTCAAATAACTTCTGCCTGCTCGATCAGGCTACCAGAGTGATCGTCGTCGAGCGAGTGTCCGCACAGCTCACAGAGGAGCTCGTCATCCTCGAGCTTGGCACAGACGAAGTGGCAGGAGCAGAGCGCGCAGATGATGTGGAAGAGTTGTTCGGGCATGTCAATCCGGGATCGGAATCCCCTCGAATTCGGCGGCGATCCGCCGCATCCACAAGGTCAATTGGTGGATTTTGTCGTACGGGATGCGGATGGCGTCGTCGACCTGTTCGAGAACGATCTCGCCGTGGTCATTGGAGTACACCAGGATCTCGGGCTGACTGACGATCACGCGCTCCCTCATAGGGCCTCCTGTGGTCACTCTGGGACGAAGTCGGGACTCGGTTCGTAGTTGAAAAACTTCGTGATGTCGTTGCGAAAGACCAGTTTGAAATCGCCGATGGGGCCGTTGCGCTGCTTGGAAATGATGATTTCGGCGATCCCCTTCTCCTCGGTGTCCTTGTTGTAGACCTCATCGCGATAGATGAAGGCCACCAGATCGGCGTCCTGCTCGATTGAACCCGACTCACGAAGGTCGGCCAGCTGCGGACGATGATCGCCGGTGCGCTGCTCCGGCCGGCGTGACAGCTGTGACAGCGAAATGAGCGGAAGGTTGAGCTCTTTGGCAATCCCTTTCAGTCCTCGTGAGATTTGTGAAATCTCCTGATTTCGCGATTCGACTTTGCCCTTGACGGCCATCAACTGCAGGTAATCCACCATCACCAGGTCGAGGCCGGCCTCCATCTTGAGCCGGCGCGCTTTGGCGCGGAGCTCCATGACGTCGATGCCGGGCGTGTCGTCGACATAGATCTTCGCCTTGGCCAGACGCGTCGATGCTTCGGCGAGTTCGCGCCAGTTTCTTTCACTCAGCATGCCCGCCCGGATCAGGTGATTCGACACGCCGGACGCCGATGAGAGCATGCGAAGTCCGATCTGCTCTTTCGACATTTCCAGCGAGAAAACGCCGACAGAGTACATCCGATGCGAGGGCGCTCGCGCCTGTCCCTCGCGATCGGGGATGGCGATGGCCTCGGCGATGTTCATCATGAAGCTGGTCTTTCCCATCGATGGACGCGCGGCGATGATGATCAGATCCTGGGCCTGGAAACCGGAGGTGAATTCGTCGAAGCGGTCGTAGCCGGTCGGAATGCCGGTGATCAGCTTGCCGGCGTGCTGCAGCGCTTCGATCGCTTCCATGTTTTTGCGGGTGATCCGATCGAGGGCCACGAATCCCTTGTCGATACTTCCTTCGGCGATCCGATAAAGCGATTGTTCGGCGATGTTGAGGACTTCCGCCGGCTCGTTGGGCGCATCGAACGCGGCGCGCATGACGGAGTTACCCATCACGATCAGGCGGCGCAGCATCGATTTTTCCTTGACGATGCGCGCGTAACGCTCGACGTTTGCGATGTCGGGGATGCCGTCGGAGAGCGAGGAGATATACGCGGCACCACCGACCTGTTCGAGCTGCGCCCGTTTGCCGAGCTCATCCTTCAGGGTCAGCGTGTCGATCTCGCGGCTCTGCTCCGCCAGCGCGCGCATGGTGGCGAAAATGGACCGATGCGCGTCCTTGAAAAAATCCTCGGTGTCGATCAGCCCGACCACGCGGTAAAACGCGTTGTTATTGATCAGGATCGATCCGAGTACTGCCCTTTCCGCATCTGGGTTTTGCGGCAGCGGCCGATCCAAAACAGTACCGAGTTGGACCGCAGTCATTGAACGATGGCGCGCATTCTACGTACGGATTTTTCGTCAGCCGCGATACGCACAACCCCTCCACACTTTTTCCGCAGCGACCGCTCGGGGAGTCGTCTCAGAGTAGCAGAACTTTTCCGCAGCGGCGGAAAAACGAAAATTCTTCTTGACACGGCAACGTCATCCTGAGCCTCGCAGACGGCGAAGGATCTCGGCGGCGGTGATCGCATCTCGAGATCCTTCTCCCGCTCCGCGGGATCAGGATGAGGTGAGTCTACGAGGAGTAGGAATGCGGTCTTTCCGTGACATGTTGGTCAGCAGCGTCATGATGCGAAGAATTCTTTCGGTCCTCGCCTTTGTCATTGCGCTTCCCGCGCTCGCGCAGCAGACGGCCGCGCAGAAAAAGATCGTTGCAGTCATCAACGGCGACACGATCACCGCGCAGCAACTCGACGAAATGTACGAACGCATCCCTGTGCAAATGCATCAGCAATACGAAAGCGACGGCGGCAAGGCGGCGTTCCTGAACAACTACATTGGAACGCGCCTTCTCGTACAGCACGCACTCAAGGCGGGATTCGACAAACGGCCCTCGGTGCAGGCGGAAATCGAAACGGCAAAGGAGACCACGATTTTCAACCGGTACGTCAACGACGTCCTGGCCGCAGGCATCGTGACCGACGCCATGTTGCGCCAGTTCTACGACGAACATCCGGACCAATTTGCGGATCCGGAGAAAGTTCACGTTCGTCACATCGTCATCACCGCCGGAGAAGCCGGCCCCCACGCGAAGTCGAAAGAGCGCGCGCGCGAAATCATCACCGGCGTCGCCACGCAGCTTCATGGACTGAATGCTTCCAGCCGCGCAGTAAGCGATCCGACGGCAGCCGCGCAGCTACGCATCAGCCAGTTCGCCCAATTAGCGCGGCAATATTCGGAAGATGCCGCCGCCCAATCCGGCGGCGACCTGGGATGGCTCGCGAAGGGACAGCTCGATCCCGATTTCGAAGCTGCCGCCTGGGGGATACCGCCCGGCATTGTGAGCGGAATCATCGAGACGAAATTCGGATATCACCTGATCCTTGTCGAAGGAAAGCAGCCGGCCGGAAGGGAGACCTTCGAGCACGCGCGTCCGACTATTCGCGGGTATCTCATGAACCAGCATGCCTCCGACGTGATGACAAAGGTAACCCGGCTGACCGACGAGCTGCGCGCGAACAGCAAAGTCGCGGTCTACCCGGAAAATATTAAGTAGGGACGCGCAGCGTGGGCCCTACGACGCCGCGGTCGCGGCGCGTTTCGCGCCGTGCGCCGCCTCCCACTCGTCGGCTTCCAGCGAGAAGAGCGTGATGCGCGCTTTTTTGTACTCCTTGGTCGGATAGAGCGCCTGCCGTTCGCGAATGCCGCTATCGGCCGCCAGGTCGTTGATGATCGACTCGCATTCGTCGACCGAGCGCCCATGAACGATGGTGTAGAGGTTGTAGGGCCAGTCCTCATAAACCGGGCGCAGGTAGCAATGCGAGACTGCGCGATTCTGCGACATGCGTGCCCCGATTTCGTCGACGTGCACCGGCGGAACCACCCACACACCCATCGCGCTGGCAGAGAATCCCGGCTTGCGCGATGGCACAATCGCACCGAAGCGACGGATCTGAGCGCGCTTCTGCAGCGTGCGGGCAGTCGACAACAATTCGTCGGCGGCGACGCTGGAGTTCTTGGCCAGCACATCGAAGGGCCGCGGCTGCAGCGGCAGATCGCGCTGCAGCAGCCGGACGCATTCGACTTCCAGCGGCGTGAGCGGCACGTACTTCGTGTCCCCGGTGCTCTCCTCGTTGTGGATTTCTTCTGTTTTGAAGAGTTTGAGCGTAGGCAGCGGCCGCACCGTGTCGCATTCGGCCTCATCGCCGAGGATCTGGACCGTCTTCTCGAGGCCGAGCTGCGAATTCGGGGATACGGCAATGGTGAACCAAAGGTTGAAATCGTTGTTGCGGCGGTAATTCTGCGTCACGCCGGGGTGAGCGTTGACGGCGGTCGCTGATTGATCGATGCGATCGGTGTCCACTTTTGCCGCCACGAGACAGGATCGATATCCGAGGGCATGGGCATCGAATTGTGCGGAGAGCTGACGCACCACGCCCTCGCGCTTGAGACGCTCGGTGCGCTTGATGACCTCTTTCTCCGACATGTCGATGATCTGGCCGAGGACAGCGAAGGGAGTGGAGATGAGAGGGATTTCACCCTGCAGAGCGCCCAACAGCTCCCGGTCCCGTTGATCAATGTCCTGCATCTGGGTCCCCCCAACACGCCAATTTGTCGGAATCGGATGAGTAGTGAAATTGTATCTGGATCGCCTGGCTGTCACCACTGCAACGGAGTCGGTGCAACTTCTGCTTCATCGGGGACGCGCAATTTCGGGTATTCGCCGGCGGCCAGCGGCTCTTTCGGAGCCGTTTCGAGCCAGTCGCGATGTCCCCGAGCGGCGGCAACGACTGTGGTGCGATCCAGCCCGCAATAGACCAGCGGAAAGGCCTCCAAACGTCCGAGCCCTGCTGCCAATAATCGTGGCGCGCCGCGGTAAGTGCCGCGCTGGATATGGTGGTACGCCGCCGCGATCTGGATGAGGCCCTGCAAGAACTGTTCGAGATCCGATTCGGCCTCCAGCCACAGCGTCTCCCACGACTCGTGAGCCTCCCAGAACTTGCGCGAATTGAAGTTGTGGATGCCCTCCAGGAAATAAGTCTTAAAGTCGGGTTTCGTCATGGTTGCTAGGTTGCTAGGTTGCTCAGCAACTCAGCAACCGAGTAACCGAGCAACCTAATCACCGGCGCGCGTTCCACGCCGCAAGGTCTCGCACATGGCGGCAGTGAAGTCCGAGGTGCTCCCGCGGCCGCCGATGTCGCGCGTACGATGCTCGGGTCCCGAGGCCAGGACTTTGACGATCGCGTTTTGAATGCGTCGCGCAGCATCCATCTCGCCGATGTGCTGCAGCATCAGGACAGCCGATTGCAGCAGCGCGAGCGGATTGGCCTTGTTCTGGCCGGCAATGTCGGGCGCGCTGCCGTGGACGGCCTCGAAGACCGCGCCGTTCTCGCCGATGTTCGCCCCCGCCACCACGCCCAACCCTCCCACCAGCCCCGCCGCCAGGTCGGAGACGATGTCGCCGTAGAGATTTTCCAGCAAAAGGATGTCGAACTGGTTCGGATCGATGACCAGTTGCATGCACAGGTTGTCGACGATCCTGTCGTCGGCTTTGATGTTCGGATATTGCTTCGCCACCTTCCGGAAGCAATCGAGAAAAAGGCCATCGGACATCTTCATGATGTTGGCCTTGTGGACCGCCGTCACCTTCTTGCGGTTGTGCGTGCGGGCGTATTCGAAGGCGAACTTCGCGATGCGGGTGGAGGCGCGCTCGGTGATGATCTTGAGCGACTCGACCACGCCCGGCACGACCTCGTGTTCCAGCCCGCTGTACAAATCCTCGGTGTTCTCGCGCACGACGATGAGGTCGACGTTCTCGAACTTGGTGATGATGTTCGGCATCGACTTCACCGGACGGAGATTGGCGTAGAGGTCGAGCGTTTTTCTGAGCCGGACGTTGATCGATGTGAAGCCGGTGCCGACCGGCGTGGTGACCGGCCCCTTCAGCGCGACTTTGTTCCGAAGAATCGAGTCGAGCACTTCCTGCGGCAGGGGATCGCCGAACCGCGACACCGCCTCGGCACCCACGAAGTAGTTGTCCCAATGCACGTTGACGCCCGCGCACTCGATGATGGCGACCACCGAAGCGGTGACCTCCGGACCGATGCCGTCACCGGGAAGCAGCGTGATTCTGTGCTGAGGCATCGATCATTCCTTCCACCCGCCGCCGTGCCTGGTCAAGGGAAAACTGCAGCGGGAAAATGTGAGTCAGCTCCTCGAACTCCGGCAGCTCGCTCAGGCAGCACTCGACGCTCTCCAGCGTCGGCGGAATGAACTCGAGGTAGTGGATGCGTCCGCGCTCGATGGGCTGGCGCGAAAACGTGCCGATGATCTTGATCGACCGCTGCAGCAGGGTTTCGAAGTACCGCCTGCGCAGGTCGGATGCCGGACAGGCTTCAGCCCGTCCGTAATACTCGAGCAATTCCAGCTCCGTTTCTTCACCGAGGATGCGCGCCACGCCGCGGTCACGAAGGAGCGACGCCATGTCGTAGGTGTCGGGACCCAGGCGCAGATCCTGATAGTCGATGATGAAAAGACTATCATTTACTATGTGTATATTTTGTCCATGATAATCGCGGTGACATAACATGTACGGATGTTGCTGCAGCTTGTCGGTGAGCCTGCGGAAAATCGGAAGGAGTCGCCGGCTCTCGCTCTGGCCCATCAGCTTCTCGACATAGAACTCACCCGTCATCTCGAGCTCTTTGAAGAAGAAGTCCGACGAGAACGGCGGGTTGACGGTGACTTCACCCGCCCTTTGGAACGTCACCAGCGCGTCGATGGCCTCCCGGTAGAGCCGCACGCCGCGCTGGCGGTCGCGATGGAGTAGATCGAACAGAGTCTCATCGCCGACGTCCAATTGCAGGACGGCGGCGTCCGAGTAATGCAGCACTTTCGGGACCCGGGCCTGTTCCAGGATGGCCTGATAGGCGTCCAGGAACTGTTTGAGTTGCGCGCGGACCTCGTGCGGATAGTAGGCCAGCATCTGCGAGGAGCTGTTTGGAAAGCGGATCCGGTAGTAGCGGCGCACCGAGGCGTCGCCGGGCAGCGGCTCGACGGTCCACTGGTCGCCACAGCACTCCCTCAGAAATGCCGCCGCTTCGTCGGGGAGTGCCGCTGCGGTCATTCGTCATCCTGAGCCGCGCAGACGGCGAAGGATCTCGTGAACAGAGATCCTTCCCCCTCGCTTCGCTCGGCGTCAGGATGACGTCTGCGCGTCATTTCGGCGTCGGTCCTTTTTCGTCGTCCTTGGCATCGCGAATCACGACTTTGGTGATCGAGGTCGGCTCGTTGGGCCGGTCATTGGCGCCGCGAGGTGCATTGACGATCTTGTCTGCGACATCCATTCCTTTCGTCACCTGCCCGAACACTGTGTACTGCCGATCGAGGAATGGTGAGTCCTTCACGACGATGAAAAACTGCGACGACGCGCTGTTCGGATCATTGGCGCGAGCCATCGACACGATGCCGCGCTTGTGGCTGACGGTGTTGAACTCCGCCGCGACGTTTTTCCCTGATCCACCCACGCCCCACGAGTTGATGTCGGAGCCTTTCGTATTCGGATCGCCACCCTGAATCATGAATCCGGGGATCACGCGATGGAATTTTGTTCCGTTGTAGAAGCCCTTCTGCGCCAGATCGATGAAATTCTTGACATGGTTGGGGGCGATGTCGGGAAAAAAGCGGATATCGATCTCGCCGGCGGTCGTGTGCAGCTCCGCCACCTTGTCGGTGTTCGCCATCTTTCGACTCTCCTTCTTCGTGGGGGCAGGCTTCTTTGCGGCGAATGTTTCTTGGGCGGGAAGGCCGGCGATGCAGACGATCGTCAGCGCTGTCGAGATGATTCTGATCAAATTGCAGTCCTCCTTCGTAGCTGAGCGCGAATGCTACTACGAGGAGGACTGCAGACTACTTTCAGCGATTGGAAAGGGAAGCGTTCTCGCTCCGAATCGGTTCGGTGGCGCTCCGCTCCGAGCGCTGTGAGGCGTTGATGTTGGCGCCTCCCCGATCGTTGGCACGCTCGTGCATCAAGCTCGGACGCTCGGTGTCGATTGCCGATCCGACGCTGACGTTCTGTGGTGACGTCTGTCGCGAACGTCCGCGACTGTGGCCACCTTCGCGACCGATTGCCGACATGTGAGCGCGATCGCGGCTGACAGCTTCTCCACCCTTCCGGCCGGCGACCCGCGCTTCGTCCGTCGTAAATTCGTGGGCGGTCCCTTTCGCGTGCGCCGCCCTCCCCCCCTTGCTCGCTATCTCACGCTGCTTGGCCGGATCCATTGACGCAAAACCGCGCTTGCTCGTATTTGCCATTCCTCGTCTCCTTGAACTCAAGTTGATACTGCGGTACTGCGACCTCTGCGTGAGGCAGAGAGACTCAGCGGTTCACGAAATGTGCCCGATTGCCATGCAATCTCGTGAGAAGGAGGAAGGAATCTGGCGGAGAGAGAGGGATTCGAACCCTCGGTAGAGCTTTATGACCCTACGGCGGTTTAGCAAACCGCTGGTTTAAGCCACTCACCCATCTCTCCGCTCCAAGGCAGAAGTATGAACGCAGAAGGCAGAAGTAGAACAAATCATTCCGGCGCACGACGATTTTACTTCTGCTTTTTGCCTTCTGCCTTCTGCCTTCTGCCTTATCATTCGATATGCGGCCACCGGAATTGGTCCCCTGGTGGTACATGGTTGCGCCGTCGAAAACGCTCGCGCCCGGCAAAATTCTCCGCTTCGACCTGGGCGACCTTCCAATCGTTCTTTTTCGCGGGCGACAGGACTGCATGATTCGCGCATTGCCCGCGCACTGCCTGCACCAGGGCGTCGATCTGAAGAATGGTGAGGTCATCGGCGACTGCATCCGCTGTCCGCTGCATCATTGGGAATACCGCCATTCGCGCGATTACGTCGTCGCAGAACAGTACGGGATGATCTTTCTCCATCCCGGCGAGTTTCCGCTGCTCCCCATCCCGAATTTTCAGTCCGTCGATTCCGAGACGCTCTGCTTTGAGCCCGGAACAGCAGTCGATCTCGACTGCCCATGGTATGTCCCGGTCGCAAACGCCTTCGACATGACGCACCTCCGTACGGTGCATCGGCGCGAGCTGAAGACGACTCCCGAAACCACGAAACCAAATGCCATGACCTTCGTCACGCGATACGCCACGGGGGTCACCGGCCAAAGCTGGAGCGATCGGGCGATGCGGCTGCTCTCGCGAAACCACATCGAGGTGACCGTCACGTGTGCCGGCGGGACGATGATCATCATCGAGGCCACCGCCGGACGTCAGCGGAGCTACATGATCGTCAGTCTGCGGCCGACGCGCGAGGGCGTCTCGATCCTTCCTCTCTACGCCGTCGCTCGCAGCCGCATCGGATTGCACAAAATCCATGCGCCGCTGGCGAGAATCCTCTTCACGGCATTTCTGCGTCGCGATCTGAAAGCGCTGCGCGGAATCCGTTTTCCCGCAAGCTACGTCGACCCGCACGATCCAACCATCAGCGCCTGCTACCGCCATCTTTGTGAGCTTCCTGCGTACCGGAGGGACGATGAAGAAGTTGTTTCTGACGCTGTTTCTCTTTCTCACCGCGGCCGGCGGCTTCGCGATTGAGGAGCCGAATCACGCCGTCCATCAGGCGCTGCGCCAACTCAAGACCACGATGTCGAAGGCTCTCAACGAGGGCGATGTCGACACCATCGTCGCCAACGTCACTCCCGACATCGTCTTCACCACCATGAACGGAGACGTCTGCCGAGGGCGGGAACAGATCCGGGCGTATTTCGAGAAGATGATGCGCGCGCCCGGTCACATCGTGAAAAGCGTGAACACGTCGTTCGAAGCCGACGCGCTCACCATCCTTTACGGCGACGATACCGGCATCGCGTACGGCAGCTCCAAGGATCACTACGACCTTACCAATGGCCAGAAGTTCGACATCGACGGCCGCTGGAGCTGCACCCTGGTCCGGCAAGGCGATCGCTGGCTGATCGCCAGCTTTCATTACTCCACCAACGTCTTCAACAATCCGATCGATCGCGGGATCAAGCATTTTCTGATGGCAGCCGGGATCGTGGCCGCCGTGGTGAGCCTCATCGTCGGGCTTCTCCTGGGCATGTTCATCCGGCGTAAGAGGACCGCCTGAGCCTGCGGATCCCGGGCACGCTCAACGTCGGCCTCCTGGTCACAGCGGAGTCGATCTGCTGCGCGATGTTGTGGCTGTCATCGCACGGCCGCGCCTGGCAAGTCATCCTGGCGGCATGCGTGTTTTCGATGGTGAACAACACCGTTTTCTCGCTGCTCCACGAGTCGGTGCATCGCATCGCGCATCAGGACAGCCGCCTGAACGAGTTGATCGGAGTCGCGGCGGCGGCCTTCTTTCCGACCAGTCTTTCGATCCAACGCGTGTTTCATCTGGCGCATCACGCGCACAACAGAATTGCCGAGCACTTCGATTACATCGATCCGGCGGATCGTCCGCTGCTCAAGCGGGCGCAGTGGTACGCGATCCTGACCGGTGTCTATTGGATTTTTCTTCCGGTGGGCGCAGTGGCGTACGCCATCTGGCCGTCGCTCTTCACCAAGCCTTGGCTGAGCTCCAGCGCATCGCGGCTGGCGCGGCAGACCGGCGGCGCTTCGATTTTTTCAAACGTCGAAAACGCGCCCAAAAGCAGGATCCGGATGGAAGTGCTGTTCACCGCCGCCTTTCAGGTGCTTCTTTTTTCGATGCTGCATCTTCGGTGGTCCGGCTGGCTCGCTTGTTACGCGGCCTTCGCGATCAATTGGAGCTCGCTGCAGTACGCCGATCACGCTTTTTCGCCGCTCGATGCGCAAACCGGCGCGTGGAATCTGCGCGTGAATCCGATCACGCGACTCTTCTTTCTCAACTACCACCACCACCTCGCCCACCATCAGAATCCTCACGTCCCCTGGCTTCACCTCGGCCGCTTCGTCGGTGGGGACGTTGAGAGGCCGGCCTTCTGGAGAATGTACTTGATGATGTGGCGGGGACCGAGGCCGCTGCCGTGAAGCGAGAGACGATTCCGCTCTTCATATTCTTTTCGGCACTTTTCGGAATCTGTTACAGCGGAGCCTCGTGGCTCGCGACGATCCACGGCACGCTTCCGGCCACATGGCACTTCGCGTTTGAATCGCGCGTGCCGTTCATCCCCGCCGCCGCGATTTTGTATCTGACCATCATCCCCGCGTTGATGCTGGCGCCCCTTCGTTTCCCGAGCCGCGATGCGATCACGCCGATCTTCTTTACGTTGTGCGTGGAGACCATCGTCGCGAGCGTCTTCTTCCTCCTGATGCCGCAGACGACGGCCTTCGTGCGGCCGCCGACGCCCGGATGGATCGGCACCATCTTTCGCTTCGCCGACACGCTCAACCTGCAATCGAATCAATTCCCGTCGCTCCATGTGGCCTTCGCATGCACGGCGGCATGGGCCTACGGATCTCGATCGCGACTCCCGGTGCGACTGCTTCTCGCGGCGTGGTGCCTGGCCGTCAGCGCATCGGCATGGTTGATCTGGGAACACCACCTGCTCGATCTCGCCAGCGGAGCGGCACTGGCCGCCATCTGCCTCCGCTCGATTTACGTTCCGCTGCAAAATCGTGAGAAGCGGCGACTGCTGTGGACCGAGCTGTGGTGCCTCGAGCAGTGCGCTCGCTTCTCAATGCGGCACAGGCGGTACGTGGTCATCTTCGCGGCAATCTGGGGGCCGTCTCTGCTGCATTGGCGCGAGCTCCGCGTCGTTCGCGTCGCTTTCTGCACGGCCCAATGGATTGATGACTTGCTCGACGGCGATCGCAAATCGAAACGCGAACCGCTGGAAGTCGTCGACGAGTTCCTGTCGAGAAACTTCTCCTCGACTGTGTTGTTCGAGGAACTGCGCAGGCTCGACGCCGAAAATGCATTCATCGCGCTGGTCCACGAGATGCGGCGCGATCGCGAGCGCGTTCTCGACTCCGCAAGGTGGACATCCGAAGAGATCGACGAACACCTCCGTCGAACGTTTCATCTGTCGGTGGAGCTGATGTTGATCGTGACCGGATCACGGGCGCGGGCAGAAGATGTCCCGGCCTTGATCGACGCGCTGGCGTGGTGTTCGACCTTTCGCGATCTGGATGAAGATCTGCGAAAGGGCTTGATCAACATTCCGATGGAAGTCAGCGACGTCGATGAATGGTCGCGGCGGCGGCACGCGGAGGCGGACTTGACGTTGCAAGCCTCGTCCGTACAGATCGCACGGCTCGCGGACCGTCGCTCGCGCGAAATCCTCGGCATGTTCCAGAGGTCGATCGAGCGATTCAGCAGGAGCGCGGGCAATCCATATCGACAGACGATTGGGACCTTGATGGATCCCACCCCATGGCCGCGCTGACGATTGCCAGAAAATTCGTACGCGCGCAGAATTGCGCCGGATGTTGCCGATGCGAAACGCACTCATTTTGTTCGTTGCCTTCGTCGCTGCTTCGGCGTTCGCTCAAATCCAGGGCGCGTACAAACTCGAAGCGCGCGGAGAGAGATATTCCATTGCGCTCGACGTCCGTGAGCTCGCGAACGACAAGGCAGAGTGCGACGCCTCGATTACCGATCTCTCGACGCATACCGTCATCTGGCAGCCGCATCTCGCGGGCGACGATTCAAAACTCGTGTCGACGATGGAAAAAAATGGCTTGCGATATGAGCTCACCATCCTGCTGTATGTGGATCTTGCCGACGCCGATTTCCGCGCCGCCGATTTCGTCATCATCGACGGTCAGGGCGCGATGGTCGATTCACTGCGCGTCGGCTGGCGGGGACCTTCGCACGCCTTGGAGATGAATGCCTCCGGCGCGTATGAGGTCGGCCACGACGTAAAGGCGCCGCAAGTCATCAAGCGGGTCGAGCCTGCTTATCCATTAGAGGCGCGGATGAACAGAGTCAAAGGGATCGTGGTTCTCCAGCTCCTCATCGACAAAACCGGCGCAGTGCGACAAGTCGTGGTCAGGAGACAATTCGCTTCTGGCTTGGCCGAAGGGGCCGTCGATGCCGCGAGGCAGTGGCAGTTCGCGCCGGCGACTCTGAACGGAAAGCCGGTCGATGTGGTTCTTAACCTGACGATGAATTTCAAGCTGAACTGATGCTGCATTGGCGGAGGAGGTGGGATTCGAACCCACGGTACCGGTCACCCGGTACGGCGGTTTTCAAGACCGCTGCCTTAAACCACTCGACCACTCCTCCTTGGAAGGCAGAAGGTAGAAAGCAGAAGGCAGAAGTCAATCATTCCTTCTGCCTTCTGCTTTCTGCCTTCTGCTTTCTGCCTTCTGCCTTCAATCGATCGTCACGTCGAGCGTGATCTTGAGCCGCAGCTTGCGGCTGCGCCGGATCTCCGCGATGGTGAGCGTGAGTGGAACCGTCACTTCCTTCACGAGCCCTTCGCTTGCCTTCCCCTCATCCGCGACCGCGATACTCCCGACGTCGGGAAGCGAGCTCATGACCTCATCCGGCAGCGGGATCTCGATCGAAGCCATCTGCGCCATCTGCTTGCTCGACAGAGGCAAGGTCGGATCTTCGTCATCCCACAGCGTTTCGGGGGCAACCGCCTGGGGAGTGGGCGGATTGAGCAGCTGTACCTCGCGATCGAGGGGCTCGGCCCCTTCCAGGCCGTACTTTTTCACCAGATTGGTCAGGACGAGCTGCGTGACGCCGTTGAGCGTCTCTTCCACTCCGACTCCCGTGGTGGCCACCGACTCGAAAAACGGAGCGCCGTGCTTGTTGAGCTCGCGATTGAGCTTGTCGATTGAAAGGGCATTCGGAAGATCGCGCTTGTTGTACTGGATGACGAACGGCACGTCGCGAATCTTCGTTCCCTGCCGCTTGAGGTTGTCTTCCAGGTTCTGAATCGACTCCAGGTTGCCGTCGATCGCCGATTCCTGACTGTCGGCGACGAAGACCACTCCATCGGCCCCCTTGAGCACCAGTTGTCGTGTCGAGTTGTAGTAGACCTGACCTGGAACGGTGTAGAGCTGGAGCTTGGTGCGCATCCCGCGAATTTTTCCGAGGTCGAGGGGGAGGAAGTCGAAGAAGAGGGTGCGGTCGGTCTTGGTCGACAGCGAGAGCATCTTGCTCTTGTGATTGGACGGAAGCGACTCGTAGATGAACTGCAGGTTGGTCGTCTTTCCGCAAAGACCAGGCCCGTAGTAAACGATCTTGGCCGTGATCTCCTTCGTCGCGTAGTTGAAGAGGACCATGGAGCGAATCGAGGTTACCACAGTATGATTTCGCGCCGCGGAGGTCCGAATGTCACGAGGATATGTCCTCTGTTTTGTTGCGATTCTTGTCGCATTTCCAGCATGGGCGGATGCCCCCGGCGTCTACGCCATCACAGGCGGCACAGTCCATCCGGTCAGCGGTCCGGAGATCGCCAACGGCGTCGTGGTCATCCGAGACGGGCTGATCGAGTCGGTGAGCGCGAATGTCGCCATCCCGGCCGATGCCAGCACGATCGATGTCAAGGGAAGCCACGTTTATCCCGGCCTCATCGACGCGCAGACATCGTTGGGATTCCCATCCGCAGCGCCGCCGCGGCGCGGTCGTGGCGCGGCGGCAGCGCGCCCGGCGCAAACCCCGCCGCCGCAGCTCCCCGAAACTTCGCCGGCGTACGTCGCGGCGCGCGAGATCAAACTCAGCGACGATGATGCCGAGTCGAAGCGCGGCACGGGCGTGACGACGATTCTCTCCGCGCCGGCCTTCGGCATCTTCAACGGCCAATCAGTCATCCTGAACCTCGGCGGCGGCGAGACGGCCTCGCTGATCGTGCGCGATCCGGCAGCGCAGCAGATCTCGTTCAATCCGCGGCTGGCATGGACCTTCCCCGACTCGCTCATGGGCGTGGTCGCCTACATCAAGCAGACTTTTTTCGATGCCCAGCAGTCCGCGGCGGCACACGCCATCTACGATCGCAATCCCGCGGGCTATCGACGCCCGGAAGACAACTCATCGCTTCAGGCACTCGGGCCTGCACTTCGCCGTGAAGTGCCGGTCGTTTTCATCGCCGATTCCGAAACGATGATGCGGCGCGCGGAAGCGATCGCGCGCGAGCTCAATGTCCGCTACATCCTGTCCGGCGCGCGTCAGGGCTACCGAATAGCCGACGAGTTGAAATCGGCGAATGTGCCGGTCCTGGTCTCCGTGAAATGGCCGGCACCGCCGACGAACAAGGACGATCGCGAAGAGCAACCGCTGCGCGTGATCCGCGACCGGCAGCTCGCGCCCACGACGCCGTCGGTGCTCGCGAAAAATGGCGTGGCATTCGCGCTGGTCAGCGGCGCCGGAAAAACGAGCGACTTCATTCCCGGCATTCGCAAGGCCATCGATAACGGGCTCTCGGCAGACGACGCATTGCGCGCTGTCACGCTCTCGCCCGCGCGCATCCTGGGTGTCGACCGGCAGTTGGGAACTCTCGAAAAAGGGAAGATCGCGAACGTCGTGGTCACCGACAAGCCGATTTTCGACAAAGACGCGAAAGTGAAGCGCGTTTTCATCGACGGACACGAAGCGAAGCTGCCAAGCGAAGAGGAAAAAGCAAAACGAGCCACCGGCGAGGCCACCTCGCCGCTCGAAGGCACATGGAACCTGGCCGTGCGAACGCCCCAGGGCGATGCCAACATCACGGCCACGTTGCACGTCGAAAACGGCCGCATGACCGGAACATTCTCGGGGGATCGCGGCTCGGGCGACATCCGCAACGGTTCGATTGACGGAGCGACGGTCGAGTTCACGATCTCGGTCCGCGGACGGCCCGACGAAACCGGCGATTGGGTCTTCCACGGCACGCTGCGCGATTCAACAATGGGCGGGACGGTCAGCACGCAGCTCGGGACGATGCCGTTCAGCGGGAGCAAATCGCGATGAAGAAAAAATCGATTCTTGCGTTGATCTGTGTAGGAGCGGCCGCCCTCGGCCGCTCAGCGGCGGGCGAGGCGCCCGCCGCCACACCCTCTGTCGTTCTCATCCGCGACGCCACCATCCTCACCGTCTCGCACGGAAAAATCGAGCACGGCTCGGTCCTGATCCGCGGAACGAAGATCGCCGCGGTGGGACCGAGCGATCAGATCACCGCGCCCGCCGACGCGCAGGTCATCAATGCAACCGGCAAGTTTGTCCTGCCCGGAATCGTCGACACGCACAGCCACACCGCGGTCGAAGGCAGCGTCAACGAAATCTCGCTGCCCAACAGCGGCATGGTCCGCATCCGCGACGTCATCAATCCCGAAGACATCGACGTCTATCGCGAGCTGGCCGGCGGAACGACGACCGCGCTGATCCTGCACGGCTCGGCGAATCCGATCGGCGGTCAGAGCCAGATCGTGAAGTGGCGGTGGGGACGGCCGGCATCGGAGTGGCCCATCGATGATGCTCCGCGGACGATCAAATTCGCGTTAGGCGAGAATCCGAAGAGCTCGAATTTCCGCCCGCCTCCAGGAATCCCGCTGCATTATCCGTCGACGCGCATGGGTGTCGAGGAAGTGATCCGCAAGTCATTCCTCGATGCCAAGGATTACATGGCGAAGTGGGATGAGTATGACGCCCGCAAGAAACGCGGCGAGAATCCCATCCCCCCGCGCCGCGATCTGTTGATGGAGGAGATGTCCGACATTCTGAAAGGAAACGTCGACGTCCACTCGCACTGCTATCGCTCCGACGAAATCCTGATGCTGCTCAACCTGAGCGACGAGCTGGGATTCAAGGTGCGCGAGCTGCAGCACGTGCTGGAGGGCTACAAAGTCGCAAAGGAGATTGCGGCACACGGCGTTGGCGGAGGGACGTTCATCGACTGGTGGGGTTACAAGGCCGAGGCCTATGACGCCATTCCGTACAACGTGACGCTCATGGAGCGCGCGGGCGTGCTGACGTCGGTCAACTCCGATTCGGACGAGCTGGCGCGAAGACTCAATCTCGATGCCGCCAAGGCCATCAAATACGGCGGCCTGACAGAAGAGGAAGCCCTCAAGCTGTGCACGCTGAATCCGGCCACGCAACTCCGTCTCGACAAGCGCCTCGGATCCATCGATGTCGGCAAGGACGCGGATCTGGCAATCTGGACCGGACATCCTTTCTCGACCTACTCGCGCGTCGATACGACCTTCGTCGACGGCCAGGTGATGTTCGATCGCGAGCGCGATCTGCAACTGCGAAAGGATCGCGCGAAAGAAAAAGCGGATCGGCTGAAGAAGGAAGCGGACGAGGAAGCGAAGCAGAAAAAAGAGAAGAAGCCGGAGGCCAGCAATGACTAGTGGGCGCCTCTTCTTTCTCTTTTTCGCGTGCGCGCCCCTGTTCGCACAATCGGTCATCCTCAACAATCCGGGAAAAAAGCCGACCATCGCGATCCGCAACGCGACCATCTATCCGGTGACATCGCCTCCCATCGCGAACGGCACGGTCGTCTTCGCAAACGGCCTGATCACCGCGCTCGGAACCAACGTTGCGATTCCGGCGGGCGCGACGGTGATCGACGGCAGCGGACTCTCGGTTTATCCGGGTCTCATCGATTCAGGCTCGCAGGTCGGCCTGACGGAAGTCAGCTCGGTCGCCGGTACGAACGACGTGGCGGAGCTGGGCGACCTCAATCCCAACGCGCGCGCTGAGATCGCAGTCAACCCGCATAGCAATCTGATCCCGGTCACGCGCGTCAACGGAATCACTACCGTGGTGGTCGAGCCCGATGGCGGCGTGATCTCGGGGCAGTCGGCGCTGATCCAGCTCTCCGGCTGGACGCCGAAAGAGATGGTGCTGAAGGCGCCGCTCGCGATGCACATTCACTTCCCTCGCCTGCGCACCGCGGCCTTCGACGAGCAGCCGCAGGACGAGGAGGCCGAGAAAGAGGCCAAGAAGAATTACACCAGCCAGATCGACAAGATTCGCGACCTTCTGCGCGATGCGCAGGCCTACGCCAAGGCTTCCACGGCGCGAACGAAAGATTCGAGCGTCCGCCGATTTGATCGCGACGTGCTGCTGGAAGCGCTCGTGCCGGCGATCGAAGGGCGCGAGCCCGTGGTCATGCACGCGAACCGCGTCCGCGACATCAAGGCCGCCATCAAATTCGCCGACGAGTTCAAGCTGAAGGTGATCCTCTCCGATGCCGACGACGTCGCGCAGGTCATCCCCGATCTGAAGTCGCGCAACATCCCGGTGATCCTCGGTCCGATCCTGGCGTTGCCGCCTCGCGAAGACGATCCGTACGATCTCATCTTCGCCAATGCCAAATTGTTATACGATAATGGTATACGGTTTTCGATCCAGTCCTCGGATGCCCACAACGCGCGCAATCTGCCCTATCACGCCGCGATGTGCGCCGCTTTCGGCTTGCCCAAAGACGTCGCGCTGAAGTCGATCACGATCTTCCCGGCCGAGATCTTCGGCGTGGCCGATCGCGTCGGCTCGCTGGAAGTGGGCAAAATCGCAAACGTGATCGCCACCGACGGCGATCCGCTCGAGATCGTCACGAACGTCAAGCGCCTCTTCATCGGAGGGGAAGACATTCCGCTCGATACGTATCAGACGCTGCTTTACGAGAAGTTCAAGAAGCGGCCCTGACGGGCCGACAACCGGTATAGAATCGCCCTAGCTCTTTAACAACCAGTCTGAATCGGTGAACGGGAAGCCGGTGCAATACCGGCGCGGCCCCCGCCACTGTGACCGGCGACGACTCACGCTGCGCTCGTAGCGCCCACTGTCCCGCAAAGCGGGACGGGAAGGGAGGCGTGAGGAGGACGACCCGGAAGCCAGGAGACCGGCCGTTTCGGACGCAACCTTTCACAACTTCGGAGGGAAGTCGTCGTGAATCTCCTGGCCATTCTTCTTTTCCTCGCCACCCAACAACAGCTAAGCCAAACCATCATCGTGACAGCGTCCGATTTGCCGGAGACCGTCGAGTCGACGCCGGCGACCGTCACTGTCATCACCAGGAAGGACATCGACGAGCGCGCCGCCCGCGACGTCGCCGACGTTCTGCGCGAAGTCCCGGGACTGAGCGTCAGCCGCACCGGCTCACTCGGAAAGACCACCTCGGTCTTCATTCGCGGTGCGAGCTCCAAGCAGACCCTTGTCCTCTGGAACGGCGTCGAGATCAACGATCCCTATTTTTCGGGCTACAACTGGGGACAGTTCTCGACCGTGGGCGTGCAGCGCATCGAAGTGGCTCGGGGTCCGTTTTCGTCGCTGTATGGAGCGGACGCGGTCGGCGGCGTGGTGAACATCATCACGTCCGGCGGAGGCGATCACGCCGAAGCCGATTTCGCCGCCGGCAGCCGTGGATTGTTCAATGGCGTAGTGTCGGTGGGTCAAACCGCCGGCGCTGCGACGTTCAATTTGGCCGCCGAGCATCGGCAGGACGACGGTTTCGCTCGGAACGACAACGACCGGCAAAACTCGTTTCTGGGCGGAGTGACATTCGCGCCTAACCGAGCTTTTTCCATCGGTCTGACCGGGCGCATGGCCGACTACGATCTGGGCGTCCCGCGCAATACGAATGATTTCGCGACTGCTTACGTCGCAACGCCCCACCATCGCGAGAACGGCAAAGAGTGGCAGCTTGCTCTTCCACTGAGCGCGGAGCTGGGGGCGATTCACACCGACTTGCGCCTTTCGCAGGGCCATCGCGATGACCACAACGAGGATCCCGACGCCAAGTCGTTCGGATCGACGATCTCCACGCGACGCACCGCACATCTGAGCGCCCGCCGCGCCACCGCCATCGGAACGATCGTGGCAGGAGCGGAAGCTGAAAAAAGCGAGGCCGAGAACAGCGACAGCTTCGGCCTCGACATCACCAAGCGCCATCGCTCGAGCAACGCGCTGTTCGTCGAAGACCGACTCTCGCGCGGCGCCTTCGAACTGTCGGCCGGGGCGCGTTACGACCACTACGACTCGTTCGGCAGCCAGACCTCACCGCGCATTGGAGTCGCGTGGACACGCGCCGGGCACAAGCTGCACGCGGCATACGGACAGGCGTTTCGCGCTCCGCAGATCGGCGAGCTCTATCTGCCGTTTTTCGGGAATCCGGACCTTCACCCCGAGCACAGTCGGAGCGGAGAGGTTGGATATGACCGCTTTTTCGGCGCGGACGCGAGCCTGTCGGTTACGGCGTTTCGCAGCACTTTCCGCGACCTGATCATCTACGACCTGGCTGCGAACCGCTTCGCGAATGTCGGTCACGCGCGATCGAGCGGCCTGGAAATCGCGGCCAATCACCGTCGCGGACCCTGGAGCGCCGCACTGAATTACACCTATTTGCGCGCGACCGAACAGCCGTCGGGAAGACAATTGGTCCGCCGTCCGAGGCACTCGGGATCTCTGGCCATCGGATATGAGCATGCTGCCGCGACCGCGCAGGTCGTCGTTTCGCGAGTGGGCAGCAGACCTGACGTCAACGATCTATTTCCCTTCGGAACGGTCACCAACTCGGCATACACGCTAGCCGATCTGACGCTCCGATGGAACCTGGCGGCATTCGCGCCCTACGCAAAAATCGAGAACCTCACCAATACGCGCTATCAGGAAGTGTTCGGCTTTCCGTCGCCGACACGGCGCGCTCTCATCGGCGTCCGCTACTCGCTTTCGCGCTGAAGGAGCCCAAGACCATGAAAACGATCCTCACTCCTCGATTTTTTCTAGCTTTCGTTCTGGTCGTCGCGGGTGTGGTGTTGCGCGTACTGCCACACCCGTGGAACTTTGCGCCGATCGGCGCGATCGCGCTGTTCGGCGGCGCGCGATTCGAGCGGCGGTCTCTTGGCGTCGCGATTCCAATGATCACGATGCTCATCGGCGATGCCTTCATCGGATTTCATTCGCTGATGCCGGTGATCTACGCGACATACGCGCTGATCACCGTGATCGGAATGCTGCTGCGCGATCGACGCCCATCGATAGCCGCCATCGGCAGCTGCTCGCTGCTGGCCTCGACGATCTTCTACATCACCACGAACTTCGCGGTGTGGGCCATGGGAACGACCTACGCCAAGACCGCCGCGGGACTGGCCGCCTGCTACATCGCCGCGATTCCATACTTCGGCAACACGCTGGCCTCCGATGCGATCTACAGCGCGATTTTCTTCGGGACGTTCGCATTGGTGGAAAGCTATGACCCGCATCGTTTCGCTACTTCCGAGCGCCACTGAAATCGTTTGCGCCCTCGGCTTCGAGGACGCGCTGGTCGGCAGATCGCACGAGTGCGACTTCCCGGTCGGCGTGCAGCTTCTGCCGGTGTGCACGGAGCCGAAGGTCGGCGGTCGCGACAGTCGCGCGATCCACGCCAGCGTCTCAGCGATCCTGCAGCAGGACATCAGCGTCTACCGCGTCGATGCCGAGCTGCTCCGCCGCCTGAAGCCGACGCATGTCGTCACGCAGATCCAATGTGACGTTTGCGCGGTGAGCTTGCGCGATGTCGAAGCGGCGATCGCAGAGTGGACTGGCATCGCGCCAAAGCTCATCCCGCTCAATCCACAGTCGCTGGAAGATGTCTTTGATGACATCCGCCGCACCGGTGCCGCCCTGGGAGCGAACGGCGATTCTCTCGTCGACGCCATGCGATCGAAGATGCATGCGATCGCATCCTGCGCACCTTCGCCAAGAATCCGAGTCGTCATCATCGAGTGGATCGAGCCTTTGATGGCTGGCGGCAACTGGATGCCGAGGCTGGTGTCGATGGCCGGTGGTGTCGATGTGCTGGGAGAGGACGGACAGCCCTCGGCATGGATCACGTGGGACGATCTGGTGCGCGCCGATCCGGACATGATCGTGGTGGCGCCGTGTGGATTTCGCATCGAAGATTCGGAGCGCGACTTCCATCTGCTCACCGCGCATCGGGAGTGGCATTCACTGCGCGCCGTCCGCGAAGAGCGCGTCTTCATCGTCGACGGCAATCAGTTCTTCAATCGGCCGGGGCCTCGACTCGTCGAATCGCTGGAAATTCTGGCAGGACTGATCAGGCGATGCGCCGGCTGAAGACTCTTCTTTCCTGGAGCAGTGGAAAGGACTCCGCCTGGTCGCTGCATCAGCTTCGCTCCGATGAGCGATACGAAGTTGTCGGGCTCGTGACCACCATCAACGTCGCGGCGGACCGGGTCGCGATGCATGCAGTCCGCACCGAGCTGCTCCGAGCGCAAGCCAATGCGGCCGGACTCCCGCTGTGGGAGCTGCCAATTCCGAGTCCGTGCTCGAACGCGCAATACGAATGCGTCATGCAGGCAGCCATCGGGCGAGCCGAAGCCGAAGGCGTCGAGTGCTTCGCGTTCGGCGATCTCTTCCTCGAAGACATTCGTGCCTATCGCGAAAAGCAATTGGCGACCACGAAGCTCCGGCCCGTGTTCCCGCTGTGGGGCCGCGACACACTCGAGCTCGCGCGCGAAATGATTGCGGGAGGTCTACGAGCGCGGCTCACCTGTGTCGATCCCCGATTGCTACCGCCATCATTTGCCGGACGCGAATTCGATGCTGATCTGCTCAGCGATCTTCCGCCCAATGTCGATCCGTGCGGCGAGCGCGGCGAATTTCATACCTTCGCCTACTGCGGCCCGATGTTCGCGTCGCCACTGCGCATCGCGGGCGGGGTGGTGGTGGAGCGCGACGGCTTCGTTTTCGCCGACCTTCTGCCGGCCTGACCGCGCGGTACGGGTCATGCTTCCAATTGAAGTATGGCTGAAACCACCAGCGACTTTCTCGTCAAACGCCTCGGCGAGTGGGGTGTGCGCCGCGTGTACGGCTATCCGGGCGACGGCATCAGCGGGATCATGGGCGCGCTGGAGCGCGCGGAGGGAAAGATCGATTTCATTCAGGTACGGCATGAAGAGATGGCGGCCTTCATGGCCTGCGCGCACGCGAAGTTCACCGGCGAGCCCGGTGTGTGCCTGGCCACTTCAGGACCCGGCGCGATCCATCTTCTCAACGGACTGTACGACGCGAAGCTTGATCATCAACCGGTCGTTGCGATCGTCGGGCAATCATCGCGACTTGCGATGGGCGGCTCGTACCAGCAGGAAGTCGATCTGCAAAATCTCTTTAAGGACGTGGCGTCGGAATTCGTGCACACGGCGATGGTGCCCGGGCAGATCAAGCATCTGATCGATCGTGCATTCCGCATCGCTCTCGCCGAGCGCACGGTCACGTGCATCATCATTCCGCACGATCTTCAGGACGAGCCTTTCAAGCCACCTCCACACAAGCATTCGACTGTCCACTCCGGAGTCGGCTATACATCGCCGCGCGTCGTTCCGCATCAGGATGATCTTGGACGCGCCGCGGAAGTTCTCAACGCCGGCAAGCGCGTGGCGATGCTGGTCGGGCAGGGTGCGATGCATGCCACCGACGAGATCATCGAGGTCGCCGATCTCCTCGGCGCCGGTGTCGCAAAAGCACTCCTCGGCAAAGCTGCTGTTCCCGACGAACTGCCCTTTGTCACCGGCTCGATCGGACTTCTCGGAACGAAACCGAGCTGGGTCCTGATGGACGAATGCGACACGCTCCTCATGGTCGGCTCCAGCTTCCCGTATCCGGAGTTTCTGCCCGAGGAGGGAAAAGCGCGCGGGGTGCAGATCGACATCGACGGACGCATGCTCTCGATCCGCTATCCGATGGAAATCAACCTGGTCGGCGATAGCAAAGAGACGCTGCGTGCGCTCGCGCCGATGTTGCAGCGCAAGACCGACCGGTCGTGGCGCGAAAAAATCGAACACGAGATCGGCGAGTGGTGGAAGCTGATGGAAGCGCGCGCGATGACGAGCGCCGATCCGATCAATCCCCAGCGCGTTTTCTGGGAATTGTCGCCCAAGCTTCCGGCGAACTGCATCGTGGCCGCCGATTCGGGATCGACGGCCAGCTGGTATGCGCGCGATCTCAAATTCCGGCGCGGGATGATGGGATCACTTTCAGGAAATCTCGCGACGATGGGACCGGGTGTGCCGTATGTGATCGCCGCGAAATTTGCATTCCCCGATCGCGTCGCAATCGCGTGCGTCGGCGACGGCGCATTCCAGATGAACGGAATGAATGAGATGCTCACCGTCGCGAAATATTGGCGCGAGTGGGCCGATCCGCGGCTGATCGTGTGCGTGCTCAAGAATCGCGATCTGAACATGGTCACGTGGGAACAGCGCGTCATGGAGGGTGATCCGAAGTTCGACGCCTCGCAGGTTCTTCCCGATTTTCAGTATGCCGAATTCGCGCAGTCGCTGGGATTGCTCGGGGTGCGCGTCGAAAAACCAGACCGCATCGCCGCGGCATGGGACGCGGCGCTGAAAGCGGAGCGGCCCTCCATCCTCGAATTTCACACCGATCCCGAAGTGCCGCCGCTGCCGCCCCACATCACGGCCGAGCAGGCGCGGAAGTTCGTGAAGTCGCTTCTGCACGATCCGGCGCGCAGCCACATTCTCAAACAGTCGATGAAGGAGCTGCTCGATTCGGTCAAGGTCTAAGATGTCATCCCGATGGACCGATTCGTCTATCGCGACCGGATCCAGGAACTCAACGTCGACGCCGCCGCGCTGGCCGCGGCGCTGCAGCGCGAGATTGGGGGCGAAGTTCGATTCGATAACGGCTCGCGTGCGATGTACGCCACCGATGCATCGAACTACCGCCAGGTCCCCATCGGCGTCGTCCTTCCCCGGACTGCCGATGATGTCATCGCGACCGTGGCACTGGCTCGAAAATTCGGCGCGCCGATACTGGCCCGCGGCGGTGGAACGTCGCTGGCCGGACAGTGTTGCAACGTGGCGGTGGTCATGGACTTTTCAAAGTACATGCACAACATCGTCGAGCTCAACGCGCGCGAAAAATTCGCGCGCGTCGAGCCGGGAATTGTCCTCGACGATCTTCGCGACGCCGCCGAGAAACACCGTCTGACATTCGGGCCCGATCCGGCCACGCACAACCGCTGCACCATCGGCGGAATGATCGGCAACAACTCGTGCGGCGTGCACGCGTTGATGGCCGGCAAGACCGTCGACAACATCGACGAGCTCGATGTCCTCACCTACGACGGTGTCCAATTGCGCGTCGGCGCCACGAGCGAGGACGCGTTGACCAAATTCATCGACGAGGGCGGACGTCGCGGCGAGATCTATCGGCGTCTCCGCGCGATCCGTGACAAATACGGCGACGAGATCCGCAGGCGCTATCCGAAAATCCCGCGCCGCGTCTCCGGATACAACCTCGATTCGCTCCTCCCCGAGGATGGATTCAATGTCGCGAAGGCGCTGGTCGGCAGCGAATGTACGTGCGTGATCGTGCTGGAAGCGAAATGCCGTCTCGTCTACAGCCCCCCGTCGCGCACGCTGGTGGTTCTCGGATACGAAGACATCTTCATCGCGGCCGACGATGTCCCGCGGCTCCTGCAATTCAATCCCATCGGGCTGGAAGGCGTCGACGATCGCCTGGTCGAGGATATGAAGCAGAAGAAGTTGAACCTCGACAAGCTGCCGCTCCTGCCGCAGGGGCGCGGCTGGCTGCTGGTCGAATTCGGCGGGGAGACGAAGGCGGAATCGGACATGAGCGCGCAGCGGATGATGGACGCGCTGAAAAATTCCAGTCTCTGCCCGTCGATGCGGCGCTTCGACGATAAGAAAGACGAAAAGCGCATCTGGAAAATCCGGGAGTCGGGGCTCGGCGCGACGGCCTTCGTCCCCGGAAAGCCGCGGACGTGGGAGGGTTGGGAAGACTCCGCCGTCGATCCGAAGCACCTCGGCAAATATCTGCGCGATCTGCGTAAGCTGATGGACAAATTCGGTTACGTCGGCGATCTGTACGGCCACTTCGGACAGGCGTGTGTGCACACCCGCAACAACTTCGATCTCGAATCCGCCGGCGGCATCGCGAAGTATCGCGCCTACATCGACGAAGCCGCAGACCTCTGCATCAAGTACAACGGCTCGCTTTCCGGCGAGCATGGCGACGGCCAGTCGCGCGCCGAGCTTCTGCCGAAAATGTTCGGCGAGACGTTGATCGAAGCCTTCCGCGAATTCAAATCGATCTGGGATCCCGACTGGAAGATGAATCCCGGCAAGGTCGTCACTCCGTACCATCCGACCGAAAATCTGAGGCTGGGCGCCGATTTCAAGCCGTGGACGCCCAAGACCCACTTTCAATTCCCCGACGACCAGGGACGCATCGACCGCGCCGTGCTCCGTTGCGTCGGGGTGGGCGAATGCCGTCGCATGGACGGCGGCACGATGTGCCCGAGCTACATGGTCACGCGCGAGGAAGAGCACTCCACGCGCGGCCGGGCGCACCTCTTTTTCGAAATGTTCCAGGGGCGGGAGATTCCGGACGACTGGCACAACGATGCCGTCAAGGACGCGCTCGACCTCTGCATCTCCTGCAAAGGATGCAAGGGTGATTGCCCAGTCAACGTCGACATGGCGACGTACAAGGCCGAATTCCTTTCCCACTATTACCAACGCCGTTTGCGCCCGATCGCTGCTTACTCGATGGGATGGATTCATCACTGGTCGCGAATGGCATCGATTGCGCCGCGGATCGCGAATCTCACCATGCCGATGGCCAAACGGATCCTCGGCATCGCGCCGCAGCGAAAGATGCCGCGATATGCGAAGCACACCTTCCGACAACAGTTCGCGAAGCACGAGCCGCCAAGGCAGGGGACGACGGTGCTTTTGTGGCCGGACACCTTCAACAACTACTTCAGGCCCGACACTGCCATGGCGGCGGTCGACGTGCTAGAGCGCGCCGGCTATCGCGTCAGCATTCCGCGTAAGCCGCTCTGTTGCGGCCGTCCGCTGTATGACTGGGGATTCCTCACCCAGGCGAAAAAGGCATTGACGGAAGTGATGGCCGAGCTGAGCCCGGAGATCCAAAAAGGAATTCCGATCATCGGATTGGAGCCGAGCTGCATCTCGGTTTTTCGCGATGAGCTCGAGAATCTTTTTCCAGGACGCACGATCCCCATGCTGACGCTCAGCGAGTTCATCGAACGCGAAGGCGATCGCTTCAAGGTTCCGCGCCTGCAGCGCAAGGCCATTGTCCAGGGACATTGCCATCACAAAGCCATCATGAAGTTCGAGCCGGAAGAGGTGGCGCTGAAAAAGATCGGGCTCGATTTCGAGCACCTCGATTCCGGCTGCTGCGGCATGGCGGGGGCGTTCGGCTTCGAAGCGAGGCACTACGACATCTCGATGCGCATCGGCGAGCGCGTGCTGCTGCCGCGCGTGCGCGAGGCGGCGCGCGATACGCTGATCGTCGCGGACGGATTCAGTTGTCGCGAGCAGATCGAGCAGGCCACCGGCCGGCAGACCCTGCACCTCGCGCAGGTGTTACAAAAGGCTTTCGCACCTTGAAACAGACCAGTTTGTGATATAAACTAGTCTGCGAAAGGTGCGGTCCATGACTCCAACAGACTCCCTTCCTCTCCGCGATATTCACGACCTCACCACCAACTACTCCGACCGCCAGGGCCTTCGCATCGTGCCGATAGGTCTCGCTTTGGTCATGCAGACGCTTCCACAGGTCCCCACATCACTCTTCGGCATCGACATCATGCTGATCGCGATGGCGATCGGCCTGGGCGGCTATTTCGCGATCGGAAAGTACTACCGCCGCCGGTTCGGCACAGTCGAAGAGATCGAAGGCGACAGTGCCTACTTGTTCGCAGGGTACCTGGTACTGGGTGATGTTCATCTTCTTCGTCGGGATGGCCGTGGATCTCACTGCCCATCCTCCCGTTTTTGTCTCGGGACTGCTGGTGGCGGCTTTTCTTAGCGCAACTGCCTGGCGCTCCCGCGCCATTCGTGGCGAATATCTGACGATCGGGGTTGTCCTTGCAGCCATCGCGTTGCTGCCGCTCATCGGTCTGTCCCCGGCGACGGTCGGACGCGCCTACGGATACTGGTTCGGTTTAATGTTGATCCTGGCTGGAGTCCGCGACCACCTCTCGTTCATTCGTTTCTTCCCTCCAGCGGAGGAGGAAAGATGAGCGAAGCACCATTCGAACAACTGGCTGGCCTCGACCGCCTGATTCACGAGCCGGCGCGCCTTTCGATTCTGACCGCTCTGTCGGCCTGCAAGAGCGCCGATTTCCTCTTCCTGCAGCGCCTGACCGCCCTCAGCAAAGGAAATCTCTCGGCACATCTTTCGAAGCTGGAAGAGGGAGGGCTGGTCGCGATCGCGAAGTCGTTTGATGGAAAGATTCCGAAGACGACCATCGCGATGACGTCCGACGGCCGCAAGCAGCTCGAACGCCATTGGAACGATCTGGAACGTATTCGCAAAGAAGCCGGCAAATGGAAACCGTGAAGGAGAACTCATGAAAAGCGTTCGCACGCGCATTCTTATCGTCGTCATCGCCGCCGCCGTGGTCGTCTCGTTCTTCACCCATTGGGAGGATGTGTCGCGGGGATTCCGTCAGGGATACGAGTCCGGACAACATCACATGGCCCGGTAATGCCTGACGCCCATTACCGTCCCATCGCGGACTACGCGGTCGTCGGCTGCACCCGTTCCGCGGCGCTGATTTCGAGCGAGGGATCGATCGACTGGCTGTGCTGGCCGCGATTCGATTCGCCGTCAGTCTTCGCACGCCTTCTCGACGATCAAAGAGGTGGATATTTTTCCATCCGTCCCCGCGTCGAATTCAAGTCGCAGCGCCGCTATCTCGACGGGACGAACGTCCTCGAGACGATCTTCAAAACAGCTGACGGCATCGTCAGGCTGATCGACCTGATGCCGGTCATGCGCGAAGAGGAGAAACGCCAGCACCTGTCGCCGTTCCGGCAGATGCTGCGGCGCGTCGAAGGCGTTTCCGGCGAAGTCCCCATCGAGGTCCACTTTTGTCCTCGTCCCAACTACGCACGGCGACCGCAGGACCTGAAGTATCGGCGCGACAGCGTCTTCTGCGAGCAAACCCCGACCACGCTCCACATGCGATCGGACGTCAAATTCGACCTCGACGGCCCCGATGCCACCGCGCGATTCACGATGCGCAAAGGCGATCGTCACGATTTTGCGCTGGCGTTCGAAGATCGATCACCCGCGGTGATGCCGCACATCGGCGACGACGCGACTCTGACCATCGAGAGGACCGTCAAGTTCTGGCGTGAATGGTCATCGCAATGTACTTACACCGGTCCGTACCGCGATCGTGTGCTGCGCAGCGCGCTGGTTCTCAAATTACTGGCCTACGCCCCGTCCGGCGCGATCGTGGCGGCGGCGACGACATCGCTTCCCGAAAAAGTCGGCGGCGTCCGCAACTGGGACTATCGCTACTGCTGGTTGCGCGACGCGTCCTTTACTGTCGCGGCCTTCGACCACATCGGCTTCACCGTCGAGGGGAGCGCGTTCGTCGATTGGATCCTCTACGCCACGCGCCTGACGCATCCGCGCCTGCAGATTTTGTACGACGTCTTCGGCGAGCCGAAGATGCCCGAGAGAGTTCTCAGTCACCTCGAAGGCTACCGGCGCTCAGCCCCTGTTCGCATCGGCAACGACGCGCACCGTCAGATCCAACTCGACATCTACGGCGAGGTCCTCGGCGCCGTCGAGGAGCAGTTGGAGCCGAACTCCGAGGACGCGCCGCGTCCGGAGCTGTATCGCGACGTGCAGCAACTCCTCTGTCGCCTCGCCGATCGCGTCGTCGACCATTGGAAGGAGCCTGACAGCGGCGTCTGGGAAAAACGCGGCGCGCCCCAACAGCACGTGCACGCCAAAGTGATGTCGTGGGCGGCGCTCGACTGCGCCGAACGGTTGGCAAGGAAGAAGTACATTCCCGACCGCCGCGTCGACGTCTGGCGCCAAACGAAGGCGGAGATCCGGAACACAGTTCTCGAGCGAGGATTCAATCGCGAAATGGGAAGCTTCGTGTCGATCCTCGACGGCGACGAGCTCGATGCCAGCCTTCTGGCAGCGGCGCGCGTCGGATTTCTGGAGCCGGATGATCCGCGGATTCTCGGAACGATCGACGCGATTCGAAAGCGCCTCGGCCGCCAGGAGCTCCTGTACCGCTACGAATTCCAAACCGACGACGGCCTCCCGCCCGGCGAAGGTGCCTTTCTGGCGTGCAGCTTTTGGCTGGTGGAAGCGCTGGCCTACGCCGGCCGCATCGACGAAGCCCGCGCGACGTTCGAGAAACTCCTGCATCGATGCAACGACGTCGGCCTCTACTCCGAAGAGATCGATGTCGAGAGCGGCGCGCTGCTCGGAAACTTCCCGCAGGCCCTGACGCACATCGGATTGATCAACGCGGCGCTGCGGCTCACTTGAAGAGAAATGTCGAAAAGTCCGTGGCTGGCGGCGACTCGCCGAGCTGACGAAGAAGTGTGACCACCTGGCCTCGGTGATAGGTAGAGTGATTCACCACGTGTTGCATCATTTCAGCCAGCGAGAGCTTCCACTGCTGACCTTGGAAGCTCTCGAACGAGATGCGTGTGGTTATTCGTTCCTCGGTGAGATTCGTTCCGAACTATCCAATCGTCTTCGACAACGGCTTCCTCGCCTCCCGCAATTGAAAATTACGAGAAGCTTTCGCGAGTTCGGTGCGATCCGAGCAGCTACGCGCCGAAAGCCGCGATCACCATCGATAGCCGCGCCATTCCTGGATTGAATGGGTAATCACGGGTAAACCAAAACCGCCTGCATTTTCCGCACGTTGGCCCCAGGATACTTCCCGGTAGCGTTGACGCGCTTCAGGAATTCTGCGGCTTGCGCCGGAGTCGCGCCGGCATAGACCGCGATGAAGCCGACCTTCGCGTTAACGTTGGTGTACGAGATCGCTTCGTCGCTGCCTTCTTCCGACTCGCACCCCATGCGTGACGCGAAGACTTTGTTCGCGGGAAATAGCTTCTGGATGTCGGCGAGCTGCGCGCGCGTGATGCTGCACTTGGGTATCGTCTTGAGCACGACGGCGTAGAACGTCCCGGAGCGAAATTCATCGCGGGCAACCTCGTCTTTCGGCGTTGCAAATCCGAGGTCGTGCCAGGTCCATCCAACGCATTTTGAGTTCCGCGGATCGGGACAAATTTTTCCGGGCTGGTCGACAGCTACAGCGAAGAGCGCGAGCGCAAAAATCATGGCTTCCCCCTCAATAAAATCGCGTCTCGGACGGCGTTGTGATTCGCAGCACGGCGTCCTGTCCGAATCGTTTCTTGTATTCGGCCGCGATGGCCGCGATGGAAACGTCGTCCTGTTCGCTGATCTCGTGAAAAATCTCAACCACGAAGACCGGCTCTCGCACGACCTCGCCGCGTGGATCGAGCCACTGACCGCTGGCCTGCCAGATCGTCAGACCCTTCGGGAATCGCGGCGTGATCACCGAGCGAAGAAAGCGCTCCCACTCGACGTCGGTGACCGTTCCGCCCATTGGAATGTTGCGGCCGAAGAACAGACGGTCGGCAACCATCGAATGATGCGGAACGACCGCCACGCTTTGACACGCTGTGAACGCAACCGCCAGGAGCAGCGCGCGCAACCGAATCATCAGCCGGAATGTAGCACGTAGAACGCGCCGAGGACCGCGCCATAGATTGCGTGGGCGATGATGGTGACCACGGGCGTCATCCGGCCGTAATTCATCGCGAGAAATCCGGGCGGCTCGAGAAGACGCGTCGGCTCGGGGCCTCGAAAATCGGAAACCATTCGAGGATGAATTCCAGGAAGGAGCGGCAGAACCGCCACGACTACGAAGATGCCCTGAACGAGGCCGATGATCGCGCCGAACCACCAGTTAGCCACGTGAAGGCTCTGGAAGAAGAGTCCGTAGACCAGCGCGAAGATCCAGCCGTTGAACAGGTGCACGAGCAGACCGATGACCTTGGCGCGATCGCGGTTGGGCGTGAAGATCGTGCCCAGGATGAACGGAATATCGATGCGTGTTAGGCCGAGGGACTGGCCCGCGATGGTCAGCGAGGTGAGGACAACCGTGGCGGCGAATCCCCACAGGAAGATCGAGGGCAGGTTCATGTCTTGCTTCGAATCATCGCATGCAGCCGGAAGTGGTTGTCATCACAGGCGCGTCGGCCGGCGTCGGCCGCGCTACGGCACAGGCATTTGGCAAACGCAAAGCAAAAGTCGGGCTGATCGCCCGCGGCCGCGATGGCCTCGAAGGCGCGAAGCGCGAAATCGAGGCTGCCGGCGGACAGGCACTGGTCCTGCCCCTGGATATCTCGGACCATGACGCCGTCGAGCGGGCGGCCGGCGAAGTGGAGAGGGCATTCGGCCCGATCGACATCTGGATCAACAACGCGATGTTATCGGTCTTCTCGCCGATCATGGAGATGGAACCCGACGAATATCGCCGCGTCACCGAGGTCACATATCACGGCACCATCTGGGGAACGCTGGCCGCGCTCCGACGGATGCAACCGCGCGATCGCGGGACGATCGTACAAGTGGGATCGGCGCTGGCGTACCGTGGCATTCCATTGCAGTCGGCGTACTGCGCCGCAAAACATGCGGTGCAGGGATTTCATGACTCGCTGCGGTGCGAATTGATTCACGACAACAGCAACGTTCGCGTCGTCATGGTCAACATGCCCGCCCTCAACACGCCGCAGTTCCGATGGGTGAAGAGTCGTCTCCCGCGAAAGGGGCAGCCGGTGCCACCGATTTTTCAGCCTGAGATCGCAGCGGAAGCAATCGTATGGGCCGCTTACAGCGGTCGACGCGAGGTCAACGTCGCCTGGACCACTTCAGTTGCCGTCATCGGCAACAACTTCGTGCCCGGACTCGCCGATCATTACCTGGCGCGCCATGGATACGATGCACAGATGACTGACCAGCCTGAGGATCCGGCTCGGCCTAACAATTTGTGGAGCCCGCTACCCGGCGATCACGGCGCGCACGGCGTCTTCGATGACCGGGCGGTCGCACGAAGCACTACCTTCGAGCTCAACAAAAAGCGCGCATGGATTGTGGCGGGCGCGGCTCTGTTCGCACTCGGACTGATCGCGATCAAATCCTCGTGAGCTTCGCGTATTTTGCGATGAATTTCTTCGATCCGGCGCGATCGAAGTAGACGGTCAGCTTCGCCTCGGGCCCGTTTCCTTCCATGGTCAGGATCGTTCCGTCGCCGAATTGGTCGTGGCGGACGCGCGCACCGCGCTTGAGCTCCTCCGAGCGCGGCTCCGATCGCGCCGGACGGATCGAATTCGGATCAAACTGCACGGGGGCGTTCTTGAAGAAAGAGAGCACGCCTGCCCCTCTCCCCGCCGCGCGGGGAGAGGGTGCCCAGCGGCCGGGTGAGGGGCGTCCCAGCCGCACTTCCTCTTTCACCCGCTCCGGGATCTCCTGAACGAATGCCGAAGGGCGTTGATCGCGCATCATGCCGTGCACACGGCGCTCGAGGGCGTAGAGGCAGTAGAGCTGCTCGCGCGCGCGCGTCATTCCGACGTAGCACAGCCGTCGCTCTTCCTCGACGTCATCGCTCTCCTCGAGCGATTGCGAATGCGGGAGGATGCCCTCCTCCATTCCGGCCAGAAAAACGATTTTGAATTCGAGCCCTTTCGCGGCGTGCAGCGTCATCAGCGTGACGCCCTTCTGTGATTCGTAGCGATCGAGATCGGTCATCAGCGTCAGGGAGTCGAGGTAGTCGCCGAGCGAGGCGGTCGGATTCTGCTCCACGAACTCGCGGGCAGAGTTGACCAGCTCATCGAGATTCTGCAGTCGCGATTCGTCCTGCACGTCGCGCGAGTCCTGCAGCATGCGCCGATACCCGGTGCGCAGCAGGACGTAATCGATAAAGTCGGGAACGGGATTGGTGGCCGCCCGCTGCAGGTCGTGGATGATCTCGCGGAACTCGCTGACGGCTTTGGACGCGCGCGGCGGCAGAAAATCGAGTCGTCCCTCGATGATGCTCCACAGCGAGGCGTTGGCGCGGCTTGCTTCCTCGTCCAGCGTTTTCAGCGTCGTGTCGCCGATCCCGCGAGATGGAACGTTGATGACGCGCTCGACTGAGGGCGTGTCGTACGGCCGCACGGCCAGGCGAACGAAGGCCAGGATGTCCTTGATCTCGGCACGCTCGTAAAACTTCACGCCGCCGACGACGGAGTAGGGCAGATTGGCGCGGAGCAATTCCTCTTCGAACGGCCGTGACTGTGCATTGGTCCGAAAGAGAACCGCGAAATCCGATAGTTTGTATTGCGGCTGCAGCGCCAGAATTTTTTCGAGGACGAATTGCGCCTCCTCGCGGTCGGTGCTGGCACTCACGATGCGGACTTTCTCGCCGCTGCCCGAGTCGGTGAAGAGCCGCTTCCCTTTTCGCGCGACGTTGTTGGATACCACGCCGGTGGCGGCGTCGAGGATGTTGCCGGTCGAGCGGTAATTCTGTTCCAGCTTGATGATGCGCGCGCCGGGAAAATCGCGCTCGAAATTGAGGATGTTGTTGATGTCCGCGCCGCGGAATCGGTAGATGGACTGGTCTTCGTCACCGACAGCGACGACGTTGCCATTCGGACCGGCCAGGAGTTTTATCAATATATATTGTGCATGATTAGTATCTTGATATTCGTCGATGAGCAGATGCGGAAAGCGATGGTGCAGCTCGCTGCGGACGTCGTCGTTCTGCTGCAGGAGCAAAACGTAATTGCCGATCAGGTCATCGAAGTCCATGGCGTCGAATTCCTTGAGACGCCGCTGATACAGCCTGTAGATCTCCGAAACCCGCGCGCCGAAGAAGTCGATGTTGTGTTTTTCGTACTCCGCGGGTCCGATCAGATCGTTCTTGGCGTTCGAAATGCGGTTCAAAATCGCGCGCGGCGGAAAAGCGTCGTCGCTCATCTGCAGCTCGCGCATCACGCGGCGCACCAGCGTCAACTGATCCGCGGTGTCATAGATCGCGAACGATTTGGTGAAGCCGAGGCGGTCGGCGTAGCGGCGAAGCATGCGCAGGGAAGTGGAGTGAAACGTCCCGATCCACGGGCGTGCGCCGATCCCGCGCTGCGGGACGAGGTGCTCGACGCGGCTGAGCATCTCGCTGGCAGCCTTGTTGGTGAAGGTCACCGCCAGGATCTGCGATGGATGCACGCCGCGCTCGCTGATGAGCCACGCAATGCGATAGGTGATCACGCGCGTCTTGCCCGAGCCCGCGCCCGCGAGCACAAGAAGCGGGCCGCCCTCGTGGGTAACCGCTTCGCGTTGCTGAGGATTGAGGGCGGAGAGGTCGATCATCGCAGCGCGATGTTAACAGTCGCTCCGGTACACGAAATCCCGCGGGCCGGCGTCAGTGTTATAGACTGACCGCGGAGGCTGAATGTTCGGCTCACTGGGACTTCCTGAACTGCTCGTGATCTTCCTCATCATTCTGGTGGTGTTCGGCGCTGGCAAGCTGCCCCAGCTTGGCCGTGGACTCGGAGAGGGCATCTCCAACTTCCGCGACGGGCTAAAAGCGCGCGAGGACAAGAAGCAGATTCCGGACGAAAAGAAAAACACTCCGGCGTGAAGTGGCTGATCACCGGCGCAGGAGGCATGGTCGGAAGCGACCTGCGGAATGCGCTGGCGGCCCGCGGCGAAGATTTCCTTCCTCTTACTCGATCCGATCTCGACATCACTGACTCCCGGGCGGTGACGGCGGCGGTCGTCGACGCGCGGCCATCGATCATCGTCAATTGCGCCGGATACACGCGCGTCGATGACTCCGAATCGAACGAGCGGCTGGCCAATGCCATCAACGGCTCGTCGGTCGAGCTGCTGGCCGAGGCCGCCAATGCTGTCGAGGCGCTGCTGGTGCACCTCTCGACCGATTTCGTGTTCGACGGCCGCAGCCAGGTGCCGTACGACATCAACGACCGCACCGCTCCCCTCTCCGTCTACGGCCGCTCCAAACTCCTGGGCGAGCACGCGGCATCGCACGCGCGAAAGCACGTGATCGTGCGAACGTCATGGCTCTTCGGCGTGAACGGTGCGAATTTCGTCGAGGCCATCCGCAAGCAGATCGAAAAAGGAACAAATCCGCTGCGCGTCGTGAACGATCAGCGGGGACGGCCGACCTACACGCCGCATCTCACCGCAGCGATCATCAGGATCGCGAATCTCGACGCCCGCGGCATGATCCACTACGCCGACGCGCCGGACTGCACGTGGTTCGACTTCGCGCGGGCGATCGTCGAAGAGCTCGGGGCCGATGTGGCGCTCAAGCCGGTGTTAACCGAGGACTTTCCCCGCCCTGCCGCCCGCCCGCCGTACTCGGTGCTCTCGACCGAGAGATATGAACGGCTGACGGGAGTTAGGCCGGAGTCGTGGCGAGAGGGCTTGCAAGAGTATCTTTCTGGGAGATGAAATTAAGAATTTCAAATTTCAAATGAAGAATTGGAAATGTCCTGACTCCGAATTTTTAATTTGAAATTTGAAATTTGCAATTTCGCATTCATCAGATATTCGACGTTCCCCTCCGCCCCCTTCACCGGGCTCTCCACGACACCCCGCACATCGAATCCGATTTCCTTAGCGAAGTCGACGACCGACTGAACGGCGGCATGGCGCTTCGATGCTTCGCGAACGATGCCGCCCTTGCCGACATCGCCGCGACCAACTTCGAATTGCGGCTTGATGAGCGCGATGAGCTCTCCACGAAGGAATTTCCTGACAGCCGGCAAGATCAGCTTCAGCGAGATGAAGGAAACATCGATCGACACGAAATCGACCGCTGCGTCGAAGTCGCTCGCTTCGAGGAAGCGCGCATTGACCTTCTCACGATTCACAACGCGCGCGTCGTTGCGCAAGGACGCGTCGAGCTGGCCGTACCCGACGTCGATGGCGTAGACCTTGACTGCACCTTTTTTCAGCAGCACATCAGTGAAACCGCCGGTCGACGCGCCGATGTCGGCACACACTTTCTCTGCCACATCGATTTGGAAATGTTCGAGCGCATGCGCCAGTTTCATCCCCCCACGCCCAACCCACGGATGCTCGAGCTCGGTGACCTGCAGCTGGTCGTCGATGTGAACCTGGGTGCCCGGCTTGTCGGCGAACTGACCGTTGACGAGTACGCGGCGCGCCATGATCAGCGACTGCGCCTTCGACCGTGTCTCGACCAGGCCGCGCTCGACCAACGCCACATCAAGACGAGCGCGATTTTGTGCCGTGCTGTCGCCTTTCGTCGCCGCCCTGGCAGCTCGAGGGCGGGTCGGGAATCGCGGACGTTGGAATCGCCTCGATCGCTTTCAGCACGCCCCGCGCGATCGACTGATCGCCGGCCTCAGCGCCGTGACTCAGGACGTAATCGGCTTCGTCGCGCGCGTCGAGCAGACTGCAGACGTCGAACGTCCCATCGCCGAGATTGCTCTTGAGAAGCAGGACCTCGCCGGCGCGCGCGCGTGCGTGAAGATTGTGGGGATCGGCGTCGATGGCGTCGTCGAGAAGCGTGAGGACATCTTCGTACATCACGGAGTCGAGACCGTGCGAGGCAGCGATCTTCCTCTCGATCTTGAGGAGCTCTTCCGCTTCCGCGGTCAGACGCTGGCTCAGGGTGGTGGCGGCGATGAGGACGGCAGCGGCGAACATCAACGGATCGTCGCTAGCCGCGGACGCTCGACGCGCTCGCGGATGAATTCACGAACGCGCTTGGCGATGCCCTCGGCGTGCAGGTCGTATTGCGCGCGAAGCACATCCTGCGCGCCGTGGTGCACGTACTCGTCCGGAATTCCGATGCGATGGAACTGCACGTCGGCGATGCCCAGCTGCTGCACGCGCTCCATGATGGCAGAGCCGAATCCGCCCGCCAGCGATCCTTCTTCGACGGTCACGATTTTCGCGCCGGGCTGGCAATAACGCGAGATCAGCTCCTCGTCCAGCGGCTTGATGAAACGGGCATTGATCACTGCGACGTTGATTCCATCCTTGGCGAGCAGATCTGCGGCCTGCATCGCGGGCCAGACTTCGTTTCCGATCGCGAAGATCGCGGCGTCGCTGCCCTCCCGCATCACTTCGCCTCTTCCGATCGGAAGCGACTTCAACTCCGAATCCATTGGAACGCCGACGCCGCTGCCGCGGGGATAGCGCAGCGAGGTCGGATGACCGGTTTCGAGCGCCGTCTTCAGCATGTGCCGCAGCTCGTTCTCGTCCTTTGGCGCCATGCACATCATGTTCGGAAACACGCGCAAGTACGCCATGTCGTAGATGCCGTGGTGCGTTGGGCCGTCCGCGCCGGCGATGCCGCCACGATCGAGCGCAAACACTACCGGCAGATCCATGATCGTGACGTCGTGGAAGACCTGGTCGAATGCGCGCTGCAGAAAGGTGGAGTAGATCGCGGCAACCGGCTTCATGCCCTGCGTCGCCATCCCTCCCGAGAACGTCACCGCGTGTTCCTCGGCAATGCCGACGTCGAACATGCGATCGGGAAACACTTTGCCGAACTTGTCGAGACCCGTTCCTTCCGGCATGGCCGCGGTGATCGCGACGATTCTCGTATCGCGCCTGGCAAGCTCGATCAACGTTTCCGCGAAGACGTTGGTGTAGGTCGGCGGCGCGGGCTTGTCGGACTTCTTCACTTCGCCCGACACGATGTCGAAGGGCGTCACACCGTGCGACCAGATCGGCTTGTTCTCCGCCGGCGTGTAGCCCTTCCCCTTCTTGGTGATGACGTGCACCAGGATCGGGCCGTTGTAGTCCTTGTTCTCCTCGAAGAGGTCGATCAGCGCATCGAGGTCGTGACCATCGTAGGGACCGAGGTATTTGAAGCCGAGCTCCTCGAAGAGCGTGCCGGGAACGATCATGTGCTTGACGAGCTGCTCCATGTCGTGCGCGAATTCGTGCAGCTTCCCGCCGATGATCGGAATCCTATCCATCACGCCCTTGGCGAGATCCTTGGCCTGGACATAGCGTTGCCCCTTGATGATCTGATTCAGATAGCCGCTCATCGCGCCGACATTCGTCGAGATCGACATGTCATTGTCGTTGAGCACCAGGAAGAGTTTTCGCTTGAGATGGCCGGCCTGATTCAGACCTTCGAACGCCAGTCCGCCTGAAAGCGCGCCATCGCCGACAACCGCTACGACGCGGTAATCCTCTTTGCGAAAATCGCGCGCGACCGCGATGCCGAGCGCCGCGGAAATCGACGTTGACGCATGTCCGGCGTTGAAAACGTCGTATTCCGATTCTTCCCGCTTGCAGAAACCCGAGATGCCGTCGTGCTGCCGGATGGTATGAAAACGATCGCGACGTCCGGAGATCAGCTTGTGGGGATAGCTTTGATGGCCGGTGTCGAAGACCAGTTGATCGCGTGGCGTGTCGAAGACGTAGTGCAGCGCGAGCGTCAGCTCGACGATGCCGAGGTTTCCGCCAAAGTGGCCACCGATCTGCGAGACGACCTCGATGATCCGTTCGCGGATCTCCTGTGCAAGCTGGGGAAGCTGGCTGCGATCGAGCTTGCGAACGTCAGCCGGAGTGTCGATGTGATCGAGAAGACGCGTCATGCAGAAGTCAGGAGCGGCGCTCGCAGATGTAACGTGCGATGGGCGCCAGATAGTTCACCGGGCCGCCGATGATACCAGCGTTTTCCACAGCGACTTTGAGCAGCTCCTCGGCCCTTTTTCGCGCTTGGGCCGCCCCCATCAGAGCCGGATAAGTGAGCTTTCCCTGCGCCGCGTCCTTGCCGGCAGTCTTGCCAAGCGCCGCCGAAGATTGTTCCTGGTCGAGCAGATCGTCGACGATCTGAAATGCGAGGCCGGCGGCCTCGCCGTATCGGCGCAAGGCGGTCAGGTTTTTTTCGGGTGTCCTGGCGAGAAGACCGCCGAGGAGCACCGCGGCGGTGATCAGTTTGGCCGTCTTGTTGCGATGGATGAATTCGAGCTGCTCGAGCGTGCTGCCGCCTTCGAGATCGGCGACCTGACCGCCGATCATTCCGCGCGAGCTGATGGCCTCGGCAATCATTGCGATTCCGTCAGCATTTTCAGCACGCGAAAGCCATGAAAAGGCCTCCGTCAGCAGCGCGTCGCCGACGAGAATCCCGATGGCCTCGCCATAGACGACGTGGGTTGTCTTCCGTCCGCGGCGGAGATCATCGTTGTCGAGCGCGGGAAGATCGTCGTGGACCAGCGAATAGGTGTGAATCAACTCCAGCGCTGCGCATGGGACGAGCATGGGTTCGACGGCGGCACCGCACGCTTCGGCGGCCGCGACGGCCAGGATGGGCCGGATGCGTTTCCCTCCGCCTAACACCGCATAACGCATCGCCTCGTGGATGACGGCGGGCGGAGTGGTGGGCGCGGGGAGGTTTTCTTCGAGCGTGCGATCGACTTGCGCTCGGCGCGCGGAGAGGTAGGTTTCGAGAGACTCGCTCATCGTGAGCGCCCCTCACCCGGCGCTCCGCGCCACCCTCTCCCCGCTTTGCGGGGCGAGGGGCCTCGTCGAGATCCTTCGCCGTCTCTGCGGCTCAGGATGACGCGATGTCGCGTCACAACCCTTCTTCCGTGGCCGCGTCCTCTTCTTCTTCGGGCTCGAAGGGCTCGACAGCCGGCTGGCCTTTCGAATCGGCAAGGATCAATTCGATCTTCTTCTCGACCTCTTCCAGTTTCTGATTGCAGAAGCGGGAAAGCCGGATTCCCTTCTCGAAGAGCTGCAGGGATTCATCGAGGGGGAGCTCCTCGCTTTCGAGTCGCTTCACGATCTCTTCGAGCTCCTGGAAAGCTTTTTCGAATTCACTCGATTTCGTGCGAGGCATAGTTGTCTGGCCACACCGATTCGACGCCCATCGTCTTCGCGTCGACGGTGCATTCGAGACGGCCTTTCTTGAGTTGCACTTCGATCGGATCGCCGACGCGCACAACGGCCGAGTCGAGGATCGGCTTCCTTCGATTGCGTAGGCGTGAAAACGCGATTGCGTAACCGCGCGACAGGACGGATAGCGGTGAAACCGCATTGAGCGTCGCGGCCAGCGCTTGCAGCTGCTGGCGCTCGCGAACCACGCGAGTCGGAAAACGCGCCAGCGGATCGCGCGCGGCGGTCAATCGCGCCCGCATCGATCGCGCGCGCGACTCGACGATGCGATAGAGCATCACCCGACGGCGATGCAGTCGCTCGCGACGGGCGATGACGCGGCTCTCGATGATGTTTCGAATCCGGCGAACGTCGCTGTCGACTTGCCTGCAAATGTCGCTCTTGGCGCGAATCACGATCTCGGCCGCGGCCGAAGGCGTCGGTGCCCGAAGATCCGCCACCAGATCGCAGATGGTGAAGTCGGTCTCGTGACCCACGCCCGAAATCGTCGGGATCGGACATGCCGCCACCGCGCGCGCCACCACTTCCTCGTTGAACGGCCACAGATCTTCCAGCGATCCACCGCCCCGGCAGATGAGAACCACGTCATGCATTTGCCATCGCGACAGATGCCGGATCGCGGTCGCGATCTCGCGCGCGGCAGTCGCGCCCTGAACGCGGACCGGATAAATCTGCAGTGACAATCCATCGAAGCGACGGCCCAGGACGTGGAGGATGTCGCGAATCGCAGCGCCGGTGGTGCTGGTGACGATGGCGATGCGCTGCGGCAGCATTGGAATCGGCTTCTTGCGTGCTGTGTCGAACAGTCCTTCTTCCGACAATCGCTTTTTGAGCTGCTCGAAAGCCAATTGAAGTGCGCCCAGCCCGGCGGGCTCGGCCGCAACAGCATTGAGCTGAAACTCTCCCTTCTGCTCGTAGATGGATAGACGCCCGCGAACGATCAACTGCAATCCGTTTTCGATGCGAAATCGCAGAAAGCGCGCATGGGAGTCGAACAGCACAACGCGCATCTGCGCACGGCCGTCCTTGATCGAGAAATACAAATGGCCGGCGGCGGAACGTGTGAAATTCGAGACCTCACCTTCCACCGCAATGTCGTTGTAGCGGAAGAGATCAAGGTTGATCTGACGGATCAGCTCGCCGACTTTCCAGACGTGCTCCGGCATCGCGCGAGTCTACCAAGATAGGCAAGCGGATTGCTCCACACTCTACAGCCGATAGACAGGCACAACTTAAAGGAGTGGGACAAATGAAAGCACACACGCTTTTGACAAAGGCAGCGGCCGGCCTAGGTGCGGTCGCCCTGACGCTCGCGATGGGCGCATGCTCGCACAGCAAGTCCGTGGCCGAAAATCAGACCACGGGCGAGATTCGTACCGAGCAGGCTTCGCAGCAGCAGGCCTCCTCGGGAGCAGTCCTCGGAACGGCCCCGGCGCCCGCAAACGCGCAGGGTGTCTCCGCTCCCAGCACGCCGGCGGTCATTTCGGGCCCGGCGGCAGTCGACAACAGCGGCCGCGTCTATACCAGCAGCTCCGTGGGCAGCGCTGGAAACGCTTCGTCGACCGGTCTGAACACGAACGTCAACATCATTCCGAAGCCGGCCCAGTCAACCGTCACAGTGACGACGAGTCCGGCACCGGTCGTGACGGAGACTCAGACCGCGACAGTCGAAACGACTCCGATTCCTGCTCCGGCACCGGTGGTTGAGACTCCGGCGCCGATGACCTCGAGCACAACCACGGAAACGACGACCACCACGCAGCATAAACGCCTGCGCAAGGACTAACTTCTCCTACACTGGTTCCAGGGGCGCGCTGGCGCGCGCCCCTACTTTTTCAACGCGATCGTTCGCGCCAGCGGCTTGCCGAGAACCTCGAGCAGATCGGGTTTGCCGCTCACCCGCTCCAGATGCGGATATCGAATGCCGCCGGTGTATGCGATGCGAGCGGTGGTATAGAACTCGCCGGTCTCGACGATCATCTCGAGCGGAGTGGTCGCCTTGGGAGATGCTTTCACGGCGTCGCGAAGGGCGTCTTTTGAAAATCGCCGGCCGTTGACCGCGATCAGTTTTGCGCCGCTGACGATTCCGGCCCTGGCAGCCGGCGAATCGGGAATCACGTCGCGGATCGTTCCATCCTCCTTAATCGTGAACCCGAGCGAGTCGTTCAGAACGAGTGCCTTGTTGGCATGCTCGGCGCGCTGGATGGCGAGATTGGGCTGATCGTTGTAAACCAGCCGCCAACCGGCAGTCTCGATTCCGCCGAGCGGCGGCGTCGCCGACGTCGAAGTCAGACGCTGATTGAGAAATGATCGCCAATCGTGCGGCGCGACGGTGTTGAGCGCGGCCACGAGATCGTCGAACGTGTACGGACGCAGCTCCGGGTGCCCGCTCGTGCCGCCGTAGAACGCGCGGCAGAAATCATCCAGCGAGCGCTTGCCGCCGGTCAGCGACCGGATCGTCATATCGACATCGAGCCAGATCAGGGAGCCCTCCGGGTAAAAGTCGACGCTGCGCCGCCATGAGGTACCTGCACCGCCGCTGCCGTAGAGAATCTGTGCCGCAACCGCCGTGTCGAGGAGTGGCCGCCAGGTTCTGCCAACGTGTTCGGTCATTTCGGCCGCGTTCGAGGCGACCTGATCGCGGAACTCCTCAGCCGTCAGCAGTCCGCTGCGATAGGGCAGAAGCTCGCCAAGATAGGTGGTGAGGCCCTCGTAGACCCAAAGCAGCTCGCCGTTCATCGGCTTCTCGTAGCTCGAAGTTGCCAGGCCTGCCGGGCGGCGATATTTCCCGTTCCATGAGTGCACGAACTCGTGAGCCAGCAGCGTACTGACCCACTTGCGCGATTCTTCGTCGGTGATGGCGTCCTCGCTGGTGCGATCGTCGCTCGATTCGTGATGCTCGAGTCCAAAGTGCTCGACCTGACCACTCAGCGTGAACAACCAGTCGTAGTGCCGATAGTGATTCGCGCCGAACAGCGCCGTAGCTTCGTCGACCAGCCGCGAATAGCGCGTCGAAAAATCATTCGGGGTTTCGAGCGCAAAAGCATTCTCGGAAGCGACATTGATGGTGTGCCTCAAGCCCGTACCGTTGGGAAGGTCGATGTTCTTCAAATTCACAGCCATCTGCACCGGCGAATCGACGAGCGTCGTCAACGAAACAGTTTCGAAACGGATCTCGCTGGAAGCGTTCGACCGCGTCTCGAGCGCCGTCGCATATTTCCAGCCTGAGGGAATCCGAAGCGTAGGCTCATACTGCAAGGCATCACTGCTGGCAGTCTGCGGATAGAGAAGGACCGTGTTCCAGCTCAGGACGGCCAGGCGGGGAGACGCCGATGCGCCGGCCGTGAAGTTCGTCCCAGGCGGCGGAATCAGATAATCGAGATCGACGTCGAGCGCGCTCGCCCCGGCCGGCACATCGACATGAAACTCGTACATTTCCACCGGATCGCGGCTCCACGCGACCGCCGCGCCGTTCGCGGAGAAGCGCAGCCCGCTCAATCCCACAATCGGACCGGTCGGTCCATGCTCGCCCGGAATCCACTTTGGGTAGAACAGCGCAAGCGGACCGGGCGTCGCCGGAATGCTCAGGCGCGCGTGAAGCAGATGCGCGGGGACATCAGTGGCGTCGACGCGAATCGTGATCGGCGCTGCGGATGCTGAGATCGCAAAGAGGAGCAGGACGATGAATCTGCGCAAAGAGGCACCTCCAAAGTTGCCGGTAACCGGTTGCCCGAATGTACCGGCCACCGGGAACCGGATTCTATTCGGTCAACGGCCCCTGCGCGCGACCTTCGATCGGGACTATGAATCGATCGTGTATCTTGACGATAGAAGCTCCTGGGTGATGATGCGTATCGCGCGTCGATTAGCCATCGCTGCAATTCTGGTCTGCGCAGCCGGAAGCCCGCCGAGTCTCTTCGCTGCTTGCGGAACCCCGGGACGGTTGACACCGGCGAACACGGCGCTGTTGGCATCAAACGCTGGTGGTGTGTGCGGATTCGCAAGCTCTGGTTGTTCGTTCGGTCAGTCCATCACCTTAAGCGTCGAAACATTCGGAGCGGATCTATCCTGCACTCCGCATACCTTCAATTGGGATTTCGGCGACGGAATACAGGCGACGACGACTACGCGTACTGTGGTGCACGTCTATTCTCAACCGGGTGTATATACGCCAAGAGTGACGATCACGGGTGCTGACACCATGCAGTTGGACGGCTCAGCCACTCTCACACTCTCCGTCGTGTTGTCCTTACCGACGACGATTCCCGCACTCTTACCATGGGTTCTTTCGGCGCTCGGAGCGGCCCTCGCCTCTATAGGAGTCCTCGCCATTCGGCGCTAGTGCGATGCTGGCCAACCTGGGAACCGGATTCTATTCGGTCAACGGCCCCTGGGCGCGACCTTCGATGAATTGCTGCACGATCGGATTCTTGGAGGCCTGAAACTGGTGGGGCGTTCCCTCCTCGACGATCCGGCCACCGTAGAGCATCGCGACGCGATCGGCGATCTTGAACGCGACCTTCATGTCGTGCGTGATGCTGACGGTGGTGGTATCCAAAGTCGTGTCCATTTCGAGAATCAGCTCGGCGATGACGTCGCTGATCACAGGATCGAGCCCGGTGGTTGGCTCGTCGAAGAGCAGAATGTCGGGCCGGAGCGAGATGGCGCGCGCAAATCCGACGCGCCTGCGCATGCCGCCCGACAATTCCGACGGCCGTTTCGTTTCCACACCGTGTAGATGGACCTGCTCGAGGCATTCCTCGACTCTGGCGCGGATCTGTTCCTCGGTCATGTCGGTGTGTCGTCGAAGCGGAAAGGCGATGTTCTCGAAAACATTCATCGAGTCGAACAGCGCTCCCTCCTGAAACGCCATCCCGAAATGCTGCCGAAAACGATTCAGCTCTTTCGCTTCCAGGCAGCAGAGATCTTCGCCCAGGACAAAGACGTGTCCTTCGTCGGGTTTCATCAAGCCGATCATGTGCTTGAGCGTGACGCTCTTTCCCTGCCCGGAGCCTCCGACGATAACCAGCGATTCGCCTTGCTTGACCTCGACCGATAGGTCCTGCAAAACCGGTTTGCCGCCCAGCGCTTTGTCGATGTGCTGGAGCGAGATGATGACTTCGCCCTCGTTGGGTTTCATAGGTTGATGAGCAGTTTCGTCAGGAAAAAGTCCGTCAGGAGAATGATGAGCGATGCGCTCACGACTGCCCGCGTCGTCGAGCGACCCACGCCCTCCGCCCCGCCCGAGGTGTAGTAGCCTCGCACGCAGCCAGTGAGGGTGAGGATCAATCCAAATGCGCCTGCTTTGATGGCGCCCGTCCAGAGATCCTTCAGGCCGAGGAACTGCCATGTCACGTTCTTATAAATCACTGCATTCGCCCCAAGGAGCTTGACCGCGACGATGTACCCGCCGCCGATGCCGAGAGCATCGCCGAGGATGACCAGGAAGGGCAACATGACAATGCCGGCAATCACGCGTGGCACGAAGAGGTACTGCACCGGATCGGTCGCCAGCGATTTGAGCGCGTCGAGCTGCTCGGTGACGCGCATCGTTCCGATCTCGGCAGCCATCGAGGATCCGACGCGGCCCGTGACCATCAATCCAACCAGCACGGGCGAGAGCTCGCGAAGCATGGCCAGGGCGACTGCGCTGCCGACGTAGTTCTCCGCGTGTACGCGATGAAAACCGTTGTAGGTCTCGAGCGCAAAGACCATTCCCGTGAACATGGTCGTCAAAAACACGACCGGCACCGATTCGACGCCCACGCGCACCATTTGCCGGAACCACTCCTCCATCTCCCACGGCGGGCGCACGGCCCACGAGATCGTGCGCCACAGCATCCGGAACCAAAGGCCGGTCTGCTCGAAGAGCCGCAGAAAGACCAGGCCGATGTTCTCGAGAACGTTCGTCATTTGTAGAGTCGGGGCACGCGCTTACTGATCCGGCACAACACGTCGTAGGAGATTGTACCGGCGCGCTTCGCCAGCTCATCGGCAGAGATGCCATCGCCCATCAGAATCACCTCGTCGCCGTAGCGCGCCTCCGGAATGTCGGTGACGTCGATGGTGACGAGATCCATCGAAATGCGACCGACCACCGGCGCACGACGCCCCCGAACCAGCACATAGGCATTGTTGGACAGGTTCCGATCGTAGCCGTCGGCATAACCGACCGGCAGGGTCGCGATGCGGCTCGGCCGCAGAGTATGAAATGTTGTTCCGTAGCCGATGCCGTGTCCCGGCGGCAGGTCCTTCAAGCGCATGATTTCGGTGCGCCAACGCATGACCGGATCGAGACGCGATCCGACGACTTCGACACCAAAGAGCGCCACGCCGACGCGTACGAAGTCGCCCGGCTCGACCAGTCCGCGCAGCGTGGCGGCGCTGTTGGCGAGGTGATGTCGTGGTGCGCGAATGGCCGCGCTCATGGCGCTGAATTTCTCGATCTGCACATCGGTCAGGGTGTCGCTGGGATCATCGGCGTTCGCGAAATGCGTATACACCGCTTCGACGCGCAGCCGCGGCGTCGATCGAATCATCTCGATCACGCGCGCCAATTCCCCCTCGGTCACGCCCATGCGTCCCATGCCGGTGTCGAGCTTGAGATGGACCGTAACGTCTCGATCGCGAGCAAGGCCGCAGACGATTTCCAGCTCCTCCGGCCCGACGATGCCGATCGTAATCCGCTGATCGAGCGCGATGCGGATCTGCGATGCGCTCAATGGCCCGAGAACGAAAAGCGGCAGCTCGATGCCGGCCTGGCGAAGCTCCAGCGATTCTTCCAGCAGCGCGGTGGCGATCATCGCGACGCGGTCGGGTTTGCACAGCTTCGCCATTTCCACCGCACCGTGTCCGTAAGCATCCGCCTTCAACACCGCGATCAACTGCGACCCGCGCGGCAGACGCCTGGCGATGGCATCGACGTTGCGGCTGAAGGCTTCCCGATCGATCTCGGCCCAGGTTGGGCGGAGATCACGCACTGTAGACATCGATATTCTGGCCGTTGATCGGCCGAGACCGCTCTGATGCAAGAAACAGGATCACCTCGGCGATCTCCGCCGGCGTCATGTCGGCGCGGGCCCCTCCGCTGACCGCGGCCCACATCGGAGTGTCGACCGAGCCCGGGCTGATGCAATTGACGCGAATCCCGTGCTCCTTCAGCTCCACCGCCACCACTTCCGTGAACTCGATCAGGGCAGCCTTGCTGGCGCAGTAGGCGGAGTAGCCCGGAAACTTTTCAGGCCCGGGGACGCCGCTGATCGAAGAGACGTTGACGATTGTCCCCTTCCGTCTCGAGATCATGCTCCTGGCAGCACGGCGCGTCGTGAGAAACGCACCGCGCACGTTGACGGCGAAAACGCGGTCCCAGTCGCGCTCGGTCATCTTCTCGACGCGTTTGTTGACGTAGGTGCCGGCATTGTTGACGAGGATGTCGCACGGGCCGAGTTTCGATTCGGTCTGCCCGAACAATCGCTCGATCGATTCGGAGTCGCTGACATCGCCCGGAACGGCCAGCATGCGACCCTCGTGTTTGCGCGCGAAGGTCCTCAGCTTCCCGGCTGAGCGCGCAAAGACGGCCACCAGAGCGCCGCGCTCGACGAGCATTTCCGCCGTCGCACGGCCGATGCCGCTCGAAGCGCCGGTGACGATTGCGACGCGTCCGTCGAATTCTTTGGAAGTCATATAATCCGCGCGCGGAAAACGGAAAACAGGCTATCGCAAAACCTGCAGACGTGAGGAGAGAGTCATGAATGCCGAGATCAACAACTGGTTGCAACTGATCTTCCGCTGGGCCCACGTGGTGGCAGGAGTGGTCTGGATCGGACATCTTTACTTCTTCAACTGGGTCAACGGACCTTTCCAGGCCAAGCTCGATGGTCCGACCAAGAAGATCGTCAACCCCGAGCTGCTGCCGCGTGCGCTGTTCTGGTTCCGATGGGGCGCTGTCTGGACCTGGGTCACCGGAATTCTTCTGACCGTGCTGGTCTACTATCACGGAAAAGTCGTCTTCGAAGATCCGACCGCGCCGAGCTCGAATTCGTGGCTGTGGCTCGCCATCGTGCTGGTGGCCCTGGCCATCGGCTTCGTCTTATACAACGCCATCATGAAAGCCGTGCCCAACAAAGTCCTCGGCGCCGCGATCAATCTCGCGATCTTCGTGGGCGTTTATTACTTCCTGGAATACGTCGGCCACTTCAGCGGCCGCGCGCTGTATGTGCACACCGGCGCAATTTTCGGCACGATGATGGCCCTCAACGTCTGGATGGTGATCTGGCCGTATCAGAAGCGCATCATCACTGCCGTCAAAGAGGGAAGGGCGCCCGATCCGAAGGAGGTCGCCACCGCGGGCCTGCGATCGCGACACAACACTTACATGTCGGTCCCCCTGCTCTTCACGATGATCAGCAATCACTATCCGACCGTCTACGGCATGACGCCGGTGTGGCAGCGCGACGTCATCCTGTTCGCCATCATCGCGGTCGGATTCTTCTTCGTGCGTTGGCTGTACGCGAAAGCACCGAAGGTCGCGGGGTTCTAAGTTGCGGCTTTTGCAGATCGACGCTTTCACCGATCAGCCGTTCCGCGGCAACCCGGCGGCGGTCTGTCTTCTCGATCGAGAGCGCGACGACAAGTGGATGCAGAACGTCGGCGCGGAGATGAACCTCTCCGAGACGGCGTTCCTGCTCCCCCAAAAAGAGGGCTGGTCACTGCGGTGGTTCACGCCTTCGATCGAAGTCGCGTTGTGCGGACACGCGACCCTCGCCAGCGCGCATGCGCTGTGGGATGAGAAGTTGCTCGCTGCCGGAGAGACCGCTCGATTTCACACCAAGAGCGGGGTACTGACGGCGCAGCAGCGCGACGGTTTGATCGAGCTCAATTTTCCGGCGACGCCGGAACAGCAATCCCAGCCGCCTGCCGACCTTCTTCAGGCGCTTGGAATCGAGTCGCCCCGCTACGTCGGCAAAAACAAATTCGACTACCTCGTCGAAGTCGGCTCGGAAGACGAAGTTCGAGCACTGAAACCGGATCACGGACGATTGCGCCAGATCCCTGTCCGCGGCGTGATCGTCACCAGCCGCGCCTCGAACGGCAATTACGACTTCGTGTCGCGCTTTTTCGCGCCGGGATCGGGCATCGACGAGGACCCGGTGACCGGATCGGCGCATTGTTGCCTGGCGCCGTTCTGGTCGCAGCGGCTGAAGAAGAACGCGTTCACCGCCTATCAGGCGTCGGCGCGCGGCGGCGTTCTTCGTGTACAGCTCGACGGCGATCGCGTCAAGCTCGGCGGCCGCGCGGTGACCGTCCTTCGCGGCGAATTGGCCGTCTGAGATCACCACAGAGTCACAGAGAGCACAGAGTTAGGCCGGATGCAACATGCGGTTCCATCGCTCTGTGATCTCTGTGTCTCTGTGGTGAGATGATCCCCCGGTGCTCCACATTCATCCGGCGATCGACGTCTCAGTCGTGCGTGAGCTGTTTCTCGAGTATGCAAACTCCATCGGCTTCGATCTCGGATTCCAGGATTTTCAACGCGAGGTCGCGAGTCTTCCCGGCGACTACGATCCGATCCTGGTCGCGCATTGGAATACCGAGCCGGCGGGCTGCGTGGCCATGCATCCGATCGAAGACGGTCTCTGTGAGATGAAGCGGCTCTACGTTCGGGAACAGTTTCGAGGCCACGCCATCGGCCGCGCGCTGGCGGAGCGGATCATTGCCGAGGCGCGCCAACGCGGGTACCAGCGCATGCGACTCGATACACTTCCGACCATGACCGCGGCCATTCCGCTGTACCAGTCGCTCGGATTTGTGGAGATTCCGCCGTATCGTTACAACCCGATCGCAGGATCGAAATTCATGGAGTTGGATCTGCGCCGATGAACATCCGGGAAACGCTCGAAAAAATCGAGTACGACACGCTCGTTCCGCGCGCCGCCAGGAGCGCGGAAACGCGCGGTCGCGATCGTCCCGAGCCGGAGGACGACCTGCGCCCCTCGTATCAGCGCGATCGCGATCGCATCATCCACTGCAAGGCCTTTCGGCGCCTCAAACACAAGACGCAGGTCTTTCTCGCGCCGGAGGGCGATCACTTTCGCACGCGTCTGACGCACGTTCTGGAAGTGACGCAGATCGCGCGCACGATCGCGAAATCGCTGCGCCTCAACGAGGTCCTTACCGAGGCCATCGGCCTCGGCCACGACCTCGGGCACTCCGCTTTCGGACACGCGGGCGAAGCGGCGCTCAACAAGCTGGTGCACGGCGGGTTCGATCACTATCGACAATCGGTTCGGGTGGTGGAAGTGCTCGAGGACCTCAACCTGACCATCGAGGTGCGCGACGGAATCCTGAAGCATTCCAAAGGCGAAAAGGGCGAGCTGCTGCGCCGGCGCCCGAAATCGCGGGCGCTGACGCTGGAGGGCGACATCGTCCGTATCTCCGACATCATCGCCTACGTCAATCACGACATCGACGATGGCATCCGGGCCGGCCTGCTGAGCTCCGATGACATTCCGAAGGAAATTCGCAAGACGCTCGGAACGACTGGAGCGCAGCGCATCGATCGGATGGTGCGCGATTGCATCGGCGCCACGCTGGCGTGCGACTACGACGCGATCATGATGACGCCCGAAGTCCTGCAGTCGCTGGAAAAGCTGCGCGCGTTCATGTTTCAAAACCTCTATCTGACTCCGGCGGTGCGCAGCGAATTCGAGAAAGCGCAGCGCGTCCTCACCACCCTGTTCGAGTACGTGACGTCACATCCCGAGGAATTCTTCGACGGCAAGAGCGAAGAGCCGGTCGAGCGCCTGGCGCTCGACTTCATCGCAGGGATGACCGATCGCTATGCGATCAATCTCTATGAGAGGCTTTTTGTGCCGCGAGCGAGGGTCTAGCGGCGGCCGCTCTTGGCGCCCTTCCGATTCACGAGCTCGCGCAGGTCCTTGCCGGCCTTGAAGCGCACATTCTTCGACGCCGGAATGTTGATCTTTTCGTTGGTGCGGGGATTTCGGCCTTCGCGCGCCTTGCGATGCGAGATGCTGAAACTGCCGAGGCCAGGAATCGCGCAGCGCTCGCCGCGCTGGCACGAATCGGAGATGTAGCCGACGAATGCATCAAACGCCGCCGCGGCCTCCTTCTTCGAGATACCGGCCTGGTCGGCGATGGCGCTGATGACGTCGCCCTTTCCTGCCATAAGAAACTTCCTCCTGTTTGAAACGGAAAAAACGAAGTGCTTTGAAGGTTCGCGCGACAATCTAGGTGAACGATTTCGGTTTGTCAACGGGCTTGTCGGCTGTTTTTTCTTCTACGGCGGCGTGACGTAGAACACGGAGAGTCTCGAGATAACCGCGTACCACTGAAACCACCTGCGCGTGACTCCAGGTGAATGGAGCCACCGATAGTGGCGCGCCGGTGAAGGGGTGAATCTGCTCCGGCAGCATCAGCGACGGACGCGCTTTCGATCGCACCCAGCGCAGAAGATCGAGCGCCGACTGCAGCTCGGCCACCGAGGTCGCACGCGCGATGGCATGCTCGGCGAGCCACAGCGTGCAGATCAGCCAGGGATTTCCGGAAACGTTGCTTCCCATGTCGGCGAGGCGCTGATACGAATCGTTTTCGTAACGTGCGACGCCGCCGACCTCGGTTTGAATCCACAGCTTGTCGCGAATCGCGCGCATCGTCCCTTCCACCATCGCGCTATCGGCCGCGAAGACGCCCAGATAGAAGGTCGCGAATGCCGATGCGTCGATGGTGCGGTCGCGTTGCAGCTTTCCGTCCTGCACGACCAGGCCGCGCGCAAAACGACCCTCATCCTCGATCCACAGATGACGCACCATCGCGTCGCGGATCTCGGCCGCCACGCTCAGATAACGCTCGCGACGATCCTGCTCGTTGAAAAGATTCGCGAGATCGCCGGCCGCGTGCAGGGCGGCGCACACGGCCGAACAGGTGAACGTGAAGACGCCCTGCCGCTCCTCCCAGATGTCGAAGCTCGGCAGCGGCAATCCGGTTTTCGGATCGCGGAACGTGATCATGAATTCCGCGGGCTGCAGAACGAGCCGCTTGTAGACCCCGCGAACGAAATCGAGATCGCGGTTGCGATCGTAGTGTCGCGCCAGCAGCCACACCACCAGCGCCGTTTCGTCCTCCTGAATCGGCAATTGCTTCTGCCCGTTTCGGAACCACGGGTTCCACGACGGCGCGAGCGAACCGTCGGGCGTGTATTTGTGCAGGAAGTAGCCGCTATTGCTGATGGTGTCGTTGGCGTACGTCAAAAACTGACGCGCAACCTGCGGGAAACCGGCGCGATCGACGGCATCGGAGACAAAGGCCGCATCGCGCGGCCAGACGTACGAGTAGTGGTCGTTGTGGCCCCACTCGATGTCGGAATCGCAGGCCGCCACGATACCGCCGTGGCGATCGCAATGCGCCCGAATGGTGAGGATCGATCTGCGATACAGCTCGATGATCTCCTCGGGTAGATCGCGCAGGTCCTCACCCGATTTGTTGACCCAGGTGTACCAGAGCGACGCGGTGCGCGCCAGAATTCGTGATGGATTCTCGTCAATGATTTTTCGATCGAGATCGCGCACATCGCCATACCGCACCCCGGCGCAGATCCAGTAAAACGCGGTGGTGTTGCCGTTCGGTTCGAGCGAAAGCGCAACCGAGATGGTCGAATCGACCGCCCCCTGCTGAATCGCGTTCATGGACAGCTTCCCATCCTCGGCATCGCGCCAGGTGCCTTCGCTGTCTCCGATTCCGCTGCGGCCGCAGGCGTATTCGTCGATGCCGTGCCTCTCTTCGGTCGCGACGTTCATCAGGAAATAGCGCTTCGCTTTGTAGTGAATGATGCTGCCCGAGTCGGGATCGAACATGGCAGTGTCCGAGCTCGGGCTGCCGTACAGATTGAAATCGTGGTGAAAGAAGAGCTTCACATCGCGCGCTTCCGATCGAAGGTTGCGGACGACAATCTTTCGGAGATAGATGTTCGCGTCAGCGTCGACGACGTCGTAACAGCGAAGGCGAATGCCCATGTCGTCGTTCTGGCAATCGACGTCGGTGACCAGCGTCTCGCGGAGATAGGTCAGCGTGCGTTGCCAGTCATCGCCTTCGACCCAACTCAGCTTGCTGTCGACCCACACGCCGAAGCGAAAAGGCGCACTGCTGTGGTTTTCCTGTCCGACGTGCGGAAAATAGATGTCCGCCAGACGGTACCGGGAATCGAATGCGACCACCAGCGAACCGTTGCCGATCAGCAGATCGCGAGGCATGGATTTCTCAGTTTAGCTCCAACACGAATGCCGTGAAGCCGTCGGCGCCGGATTCGGGAGTCAGGCGGAGAACTCCGTCGTCGACCCATCGCACGACTTCCGGATTCACGAAGGCCGCCACATCGGCGCGCTTCCACCCTTCGACGATGGCATCGTTCTCCTCCGGCTCGAGCGAGCAGGTCGAATAGATGACATAGCGGCTGGCCAACTGCTTTGCTGAAGCCAGCAGCTCGCGCTGCAGCTTTGTGAAATTCTGCAGATCGTTTTCCCGCAGCCGCCACTTGATCTCCGGATTCTTGCGGATGGTCCCGGTCGCGCTGCACGGCGCATCGAGCAGGACGGCCTCGAATTTTCTCAGGAACGGCGGCTGCCTGCCGTCGCTGACCACGATTTTGCGCGAACGGCCCAGGAGAGGACGGAGGCGCGCGATGGAAATGTCGTTGCTGACCACCTTCGCGTCGCGCGCCGACATCACGATCGTCTTGCCGCCCGGCGCCGCGGCCAGATCGAGAATGTCCTTGCTGGTGGCGGCGGCAAGATCTGCGATCACTCCGCTGCCTTCGTCGAGCGCCCACCCCTCCACATTCGCGCTCGATCCGGTCAGCTTGAAGATTCCAGGCACGAGCCGGGAGGGTTCCGCGCCGGGAGGGGGCGTGGGTGTGAAAATGTCGGGGAACGACAGTTGTTGATTGGCGTCCGCGATCGCGCCCGCCCGCTCCTTGCCGTACACGCGAATCCAGCGATCGAGAAGCCACTGCGGATGTGCAGTGCGTGTCGCGAGATCGGTGGCGAGAGATTTCAGATCCGTTTCTGACGCGCGCCGGAGGATGGCGTTGACGAAACCGCGAGCGCGCTTGGCGTAGCGCGCCGCCAGATCGACCGACTCCGAAACCGCAGCGTACGGCGCCACATCCATGAACATCAGCTGATAAATACCGATGCGAAGGATATCGACGACATTGGGATCGAGTTTCTTGACGGGACGCTGCGCCAGCGTCGCGATGGCGTGATCGAGCCTCGAGCGCCATCGAAGGATGCCCAGGACCAGAGTACGGACGAAGCCGGTCTCATCCTGCAGCACGATGGCGGCATAAGCGGAGTCGCGTTCGATGCGGCGCAGGAGATTGAAGGCGCGCTCGCGTTCGGTCACTCGAGCCGTGCTCCGACGCGCCAGCCCGCACCGCGCGCGAACTCCGGCGCGCGCTGCCGCGACTTTCCGCCGCGTTGCACGACCATCAACTGCATCGCGCCGTCGCCCGTCGCGACCGTGACTCCGTCGTCGATGGACAAAATTGTCCCGGGCGCAGCGCTCCCGGAGGCAGGCGCAATTTCGATCAGCTTCAAGTCGCCGCGAAAAATGCCCGGCCAGGGATCGAACGCGCGAAACTTGTTGTAGATCGTCGCCGCGGAATCGTTCCAGCGAATTTCGCCTTCCTGTTTTTCGATTTTCGGCGCATAGGTCGCTTTCGAGTGATCCTGAGGCGTTTCCACGAACTCGTGCCGGAGAACCCGCGCCATCTCTTCAGCGCCGATTTGGGAGAGCCGCTGCGACAGTTGCGACGCGCGCTCGTCAAGACCAATGGGAGTGCGCACCATCGACAGGATCGGTCCGTGGTCGAGCTCTTCATCGACGCGCATGATGGTGATGCCGGTTTCCGTCTCGCCATCCTCGATCGCGCGCTGAATCGGCGCCGCCCCGCGGTACTTCGGAAGAATCGAAGCGTGAACGTTGAGGAATCCGCGCTTCGGAATCTGCAGGAGCGCGGCAGGAAGAATCTTTCCATACGCCACGACGATGCCGACATCGGGCTTGGTCGCCGCGACCACGTCGATCGCGTCGCGGATTTTTGCCGGTTGCGCCAGCGGCAATCCGAGCTCGTGTGCTTTGACCGCCACCGGCGGCGATTGCAATTTCAAGCCGCGTCCGGCGCGCTTGTCGGGTTGGGCGACGACGAGCGCGACTTCGTGCTCGCGCGCGAGCGCCTCGAGCGTGGGAACCGCAAATTCGGGAGTGCCGAGAAAAACGATACGCAATCGTCGCAGAATTCTACGGGTTGTCGGTTGTCAGTGGTCGGTTGTCGACAACTGATCACCGACAACTGACAACGCACGAGCGCTAGCGAGTGCCAGTCACCGGAGCCTGATCCTTCAGCGTCGCCGTCGGCTTGGTCGGATCCACGGGTTTGCGCGTGATGTTCTTGCCTTCAACGCCCTTGGTCGGCTCCGGCGCGGCGCCCTTCATCCCTGCGCCGGACGGCGACTGCGCTGAGCTGGTCACCGGATGCGTCATCACCGGCGGATTGTTTTGATAATCGCGCGGCGGCATCTCGCGTTTGCATGCCGCCATGACGATGGTGATGATGAGCAATCGCCGCATGGCCGACGAGCATGACATAGAATCGCCGGATGCGAAACGTCATCGCGATTTCGGCGCTTCTCTTTGCTTCGGTCGCCTCCGCTCAGATGGCCGAGGGAGATCAGCATTGGGCGGCGCGGGCGGAGGGACACCAGAGCGGACACGCGAAACCGGCGCAGACCGAAGCCGCCATCGCGGCCTACCAGAAGGCGGTCGCGCAGAATCCGAATGACCTCGAAGCGCGATGGAAGCTGCTTCGCACGCTTCGCTTCAAAGGCGCTTACGTCGCAACTTCGACTGACGAGAAAAAGCAGATCTACAGCCAGGCGAAGAAGGCCGGCGAGGAGACGCTGGCCATCATCGACCGACAACTCTCCGCGAAAGGGATTCGCTCGGTGACCAAAGCGACCGAGAAAGAAGTCGCCGACGCCGCCAAATCGATTCCCGGAGCCGACGAAGTCTTTCTTTGGGACGCCGTCAACTGGGGTGAGTGGGCGCTGGCGTACGGGAAGATGGCTGCCGCGCGACAAGGAGCAGCCGACCGCATCCGGCGCGGAGCGACCATCGCGATGCTGATCGATCCCAAGCTCGAAGGGGGCGCCCCCTCCCGCGTCCTCGGCCGCCTTCACGATCAGACGCCGCGAATCCCATTCATCACCGGCTGGGCGTCGAATCGCGAAGCGCAGCGATTCCTCAACGATTCGATGAAGATCGATCCGACCAACAAGATCACGCGCGTTTTTCTGGCCGAGGCCATGGTGAACGGGAATTCGGACACCAAGCCGCAGGCGATTCAAATGCTCAAGGAGCTGCTGACGACGCCCAACGATCCGAATTACGAGGTCGAGCAGGCGGCGGCGCAGGACGACGCACGCGCACTGCTCAAGAAGTGGGGAGCGTAATCGCGGTGATCAGATCGTTGGCGGCCACCGTCTCGACGCCCTGAAAGCGCAATCCGGCTTCGCTTTTCGACTCGAGAATCAGCGGCACGCGCCGTAGCGTTGGAACCGACCCGCCTCGCTGCTTCCACAAGGCTTCCTTGGCGCTCCAGAAGTGCAGCATGCGGTGATCGAGGATGCATCCCTGCATCGATTCGATTTCGTCGTCAGTCAGAAAGAGATGAGCGGCGTTCTCGGAGATCCCGCGCAGGACTTCAATGTCGACTCCCACCGGCTGCGTATCGATCGCGGCGGCGCCGTAGTTTCCTGAATGCGAGAACGAGACATAGTCTCCGGTCACGCCCTTTTGCCGCAATTGTTTCTCCGCGATGCGACTCAGCATCCAATCGTTGCGTCGCTTTGGCCGCGCGAATCCGCGGATGACGCCGAGCTCCTCTACATCGAACCACGATTCGGGATCGCGAATGTCGCTCACGATCAAGGCACGGCCCTCCCATCCCTTCGGGGTGAGCATCATGGACGTGAGGGGACGGCGGCCACGAATTGCGAGTCGCCGTTCGTGTCGACAATCGATGCGTACGCGATGGCGGCTCCGGCCGCCATTTTCACGCGCACCGTCATGGTCTCATCGAGCGGTATGCCCAGACCGCGGTCGGCGTCGGCCTGGTAGTAAACCTCATCGGAGTCGAGGGTCTCCTGAATGATGCGGCCGGCGCGTTGACCGGTACGCGTAAATGCTGCTACGCGAAACGTGATCGGAACCTGGCTGACATTGACCACACCGATGTTGACGCGCCGCCCGGCGCCGGACGGAATTCCTACGATGGTCAGATCGCCGGAGGCATCGTTGGTGGTGAGAGGCTCGATGATCGACGCGCGGGCGTTGTGCGCGGCATCGTAGGTCTTCACGCGCGCGACCGGCGCGCCATCGCCGCGATACTCGATCCACAAGACACCTCGCCCTTCCGGCGCGTGAAAGAACGAGCGAGTGACATCTTCCCATCGAACGCTTTGCCCGCCCGCCAGAATGACCTGTCGATCGACGCGCGCGTCGCCGGCTACGTAACGCAGCGTCAGCGAGATCCGCGCCGCCAGCGGATTGTGCAGCGTGAGATCGGATTTCCAGTACGTTCCGCTCGCGCCCGAGACGCTTCCAACCGACGGAAAGACGAGACGCGCACGCTCGCCCAGAAGGCCGATCTCGCGCAGCGACGGTATGCGAATCTGCCGCAGGTAACCGTCGAGATTCAGCGGCGTATTCGTTTGCTTTCGCGTCCACAGCTCGGTCCCCCAGGTGGAGTGCGCGTAGACGTAGTGATCGTTGATGTAGCTGGCCAGCGCCTGGGCGCGAACAGAGTTGTCGATCCCGTCGAAAACATCGAATTGCTGGGGCGAGCGCCGAATGACGATGTGCGGCCTGGCGCGCTCCAGGGCCAGAATGACCTCGCCCTGAAATTCCGGGGGCGACAAAATCGGGACCTGATAGAAGCGCGTCGGGTTGGGCCGGTCGCAGAAAAAGTAGAGCGCCGGCTGATTGGAGAAATCGAAGATAGGCGTGCCGGCCCGGCTGAGATCGGTGACCCAGAAGCGAACTTGATCGATACGATGACGAATCTCCATGGCGGCGGGATCGATCCAGCCGACGCCGCTGACGCGGCCGAGGTAGTGCGTGAGGTCGTCGAGACGGGAGTTGGCGATGTCGGGGGCCCACAGCGCGACGAAAAAAATCGGCAACAGTGCCGCGGCCGCCATCCGCCCTGCCGCCCGCGCGAAGAAGACCAGAAGGATTACGATCATTGGACCGACCAGAAGCGCCGAAAAATATTGATGCTGAAAATCGGCGCGGCCTAACGCACTGCGCTGCGTGAGGATCGCGAAGGCTGTCAACGCCAGAAGCGCGATGTCGAGCGCCTCGCTCTTGCGCCTGATGGCACGCTGCACCAGGCAGATGAGCGCGATGGCGATGATCAGCGGATTGAGAACGAAGCGGAATTTCTCGTACAGGAAGAAATCGGAGAGCGTGTGCAAATTGAGGTTGCTTCGAAACGTGCCGGTGAGGTCGGGAAACGGCACCGACCACACCGCGTCGATCACCCTCGGTACAACCACAAACGAAGTGGCGGCGAACGCGCCGAGGGCGCCGCGCATCCATAAATAGACGAGGAAAGGCGATGCGCCGAGAATCGCGCCGGCGCCAAACCACGCCAGCGCGCTCCACCGCCGAAGAACGACAAGCGCGAGCAGCGATCCGCCGATGGCGTACAGTCCGATGTCATAGCTGAAGAAAAAGGCGACTGCCGCGGCCATGCCCGCGAGAGCCGCAAGAATCTGCGAGCGGCGGCGGATGGCCACCAGGAACAGCGCCAGCACCACGATCTCGAAGAAAATTCGCTCGTTGTCAACGGTGGTCACCACGCCGAAGACCATCACCAGCGCGGCCAGCGGGATCGAATCGAAGATCGCCAGGCCGAGGAACCAGAGGGCGGGGGCGGCGAAGGAACCGAGGACCGCCGGGCGGGCAAGACCGACCGCGGCCGAACGCCCGAAAATTTTCATCAGCCATGCGTCGAGGAGCCCGTCATCGAGAAGACCATGAAGGACGAAGACCTCGCGATACGGAACTTTTCCGCGGAGGTAATCCGACGCCGGCCCGAGGGCCTCGCCGCGATGAAACAGATCGATCCACTGCGTCAGGGCGGCAGTGGAAGCGTAGCTTGCGCAATAGAGGAGAAGCGGAATGACGCCGTAGGCGGTCACGGCGCGCATGCCGCGCGAATCGATGGGCGTTCTTCCGCTGAAGGCCACCGCGATGGCACATAGGAAAACGGCCATCGCGATCGCGATGGCGACTTCGCCCGGCACGAACATCAACGCCATGGCAGGAAGAGCGACCAGGGGGAGCGCCGCCACCGACAGCCGCTGCAGCGCGATCTCGGTGTCGAGGCCGATCGTGAACGTCGCGATGCGCGCGATCAGCAGGAAGGCGCACCAGAAAAGTGATACGAAAAATAGTATGAAGAATGCTTCTAGAAAGAGCGTAGGAATATGTGCGATTCGTCTCCCGACCGCGATGTAGCGGAACATCACCCAGGCCATCGCTTCCACCACGATGGCGGTATGAAAGGGCAACATGTCGCGGCGAAACAGATTCCGAAGCCACCGCGTCCTCTCCAACGCCATGACCACTCGCGGGCCGGCCTGCGACGCCGCCAGCGGAATCAGAACCGGCCAGCCCCACTTGGATGTGGTCAGGTAAAGAAACGGCGCCAGAAGAAACGGCGCGACAAAAAAGAATGCTCCCACGCCTCGGAAGCTCTCCAGCTGGTGTACGCCGGCGCGATAGAGCACGATGGTGGCAGGCGGAACGACGATGAAAAACAGCAGCGCCGCCAGGTAATCGCGAAGCTTCGATGCGCCTTCGACGGTCACGCGACCCACCGCCACCGGCGCGGTGGGCGGGAGGGCGCGCAACAGCAAGGTCAGCGAGAGAAAAATCCCGACCGCGAAGGAAAAAGCCGCGACCCACAGCAGCGCGCGGATTGCGCGCTCGTTCAATGCGTCTTGTCGCGACACGCGCGCAGTATAGCGGCCACCAGCGCAGGCACCGACGCACTGTCCGCTTCGACATCCGGCGACCGTTCGTGACGCCGAATGGCATCGCTGGTGGTCGGTCCGATCGACGCCAGCATCGCGCCTTCGATCATCCTGGCGTCAGGAAGGACGTCGAAGAAATTGTCGGCAGTCGAAGCGCTGGTGAACGTCACGATGTCGATGTCGTGCAGCTCGTCGGCGGCCGCGGTGACTTTACGGGTCTGGTAGGCGACCACCAGATCGACCTCTCCTCCGCGCCGCCGCAGCTCGTCGATCAGCTCCTCCCGCCCTTCCGCCGCCCGGACCACTGCCGTGCGAATGCCTTTCTGGTCGGCATCGAGAAGCGGCAAAAGGGCCGTCGATTGAAATTTCGGCGGAACGAGATCGGGCTCGATCCCGCGCTTGCGGAGATGGTCGGCCGTCGACTCACCGACGGCCGCGACCAGCACGTTTCCGAGCGCGCGCGAATCCTCGCCGTGGAACTTCAAGCGCTCGAAAAATGCGTCGACGCCGTTGGTGGACGTGAAAATCAGCCACTGATAATCGCTGATGGCGTCGATCACGCTGTCGAGTGATTCGTAGGACGACGGTGGCGCGATCTCGATGGTCGGAAACTGCACGACTTGCGCGCCCGCTTCCTCGAGAAGGCGCTTCAGCTCCGACGCTTGCTCGCGTGCGCGCGTGACCACGACACGCTTGCCAAAGAGCGGCTTCGACTCGAACCAGTTGATCGCGTCGTGAAGCGTCACGACGCCGCCGACGACGATCAGCGCCGGCGTGGCGATGCCCGCTGCGCGCTGCTCGATCGTGTCGAGCGACCCTGTGACCGTCTTCTGCTGCGAGGTCGTCCCTTTCGAAACGATCGCGACCGGTCGGGTGGCAGGCGCACCGTGCTCGCGAAGCTTGCGCACGACCATGGGAAGATTTGCGATGCCCATCAGAAAAACGATCGTGCCCTCCAGCTGCGCCAGGGCCTTCCAGTTGATGCCGGTGGTGTCGTCGCTCTCGTGACCGGTGACGAAGGTGACTGAGGTGGCGTGGGCGCGATGCGTCACCGGAATGCCGGCGTAGGCCGGTCCGGCGATGGCCGACGAAATGCCGGGCACGACTTCGAATTCGATCGAGGCGGCCGCCAATTCTTCTGCTTCTTCGCCGCCCCGTCCAAAGACGAAAGGATCGCCGCCTTTGAGACGCACCACCCACTTTCCCTCGCGCGCTTTTTCGATCAACAGACGGTTGGTCTCCTCCTGCGGAACGGAATGCGCGCCTGACCTCTTGCCGACGTAGATCAGCTCGGCGCTTTTCGGGACACGCGCGATGATCTCCGGCGCGACCAACGCGTCGGTCGCGACGACGTCGGCGGTTGCGATGAGCTCCGCCGCGCGCAGCGTGAGCAGATTCGGATCGCCCGGCCCCGCGCCGACCAGAAAGACCTTCCCTACCTTCGACACTTCGACAAATCCTCAGCGCCCTCCGCCACCAGCGCCTCGTAAACGGAATCGATGACCGTGTCGGCATCAGGCCCGGTTTTCTGCACACGGATGCTGCGATCCCCGTCGACCTCCCCGAAGAATGCCTGGACGGTGATGCCGCGATCGATGGTGGCGTGCACCGCCACCGCCGAGTAGCAGTCGAGCAGATCGCCGAACTTCTGCAGAACACCGCGTTCGCACAGCGCCGCCAGTGCGCTCGGAAAATGACTGAGCACCGTGAACTCAGCCGCGCGCTCGGCCAGTGTTTCGATCGCGATGATCCCCTGACCGGCGGCAGGGATCATTTCCTCGATCGAAAAGAAGGAAGTGATTTCGCTGGCGCGGCCGAGTCGCGTCAGGCCGGCGCTGGCCAGCACGGCGCCGTCATACGCCCCGTCGTGGAGTTTCCTGATCCGCGAGTCGACGTTGCCGCGGATGTCCTCAACTCGAAACTTCGGGTAGAGCGCTCGTAGCTGGGCACGGCGGCGGGGGGCGCTCGTTCCGATCTTCGCGCCCGAGCGCATCTTGTCGATGGCAATGCCGCCCGGCTGGATCCACGCGTCGCGCGGATCGGCGCGCGCGAGAAATGCGGCCAGCGCAAATTGCGGCGGCACGATCGAAGGAACGTCTTTGAGGCTGTGCACCGCCAGATCGATGGTGCGGCCGAGAAGCCCCTCTTCCAGCTCCTTGATGAAAACGCCCTTTCCGCCGATCGAAGCGAGGCTGACGTTGGTGCGCGTGTCGCCCGTGGTCCGGATGGTGACGATTTCGGAGGGCCGGTTCAGCACGCGCGCGACCTCATTGGCCTGCCACAGCGCAAGCGGGCTTCCGCGCGTGCCGATGCGCACCGGAGCGGTCATCGCAGTCCGAAGATCTTGCGGATGGTCTGGCGCAGCGATTCGTGCTCCTGCGGCTCCCGGGTCGATTCCTTGAGACGCAGGATGGGATAGTGGAGGATTTTGTTGATCATCTGGGTGGTCAGCATCTCGATCGCCTGTCGCTGTTCCGCGGTGATGGGACCGACGTTGCGCAAGCATTTCTCGAGCTCGCTAGCGCGGATCGCTTCCAGCACGTGCTGCAGCTCGACAATGGTCGGAACGGCCTCCTGCGCCAGCAGACGCCGGCGGAAAGAGTCGACTTCGCGAGTGACGAGGGTTTCCGCCTGCCCCGCTTTCTGCAATCGCAGCTCGCGGTTCGAATCGACCACCTGCTGCAGGTCATCGATGTTATAGAGATAGGCCCCGTCGATTTTCCCGACGCTGGGATCGATGTTCCGGGGAACGGACAAGTCGATCAGGAAAAGCGTGGGCGTCTTTCTCTGGCGGAGCGCGCCTTCGACCTGCGCCGGCTCGATCACGAAGTGCGGCGCGGCGGTCGATGCGATGACGATGTCGCACGATCGGAGATGCGGTTCGAGATCTTCGAAATAAACCGCCTGGCCGTTGAAACGCCTGGCCAGCTCCTGCGCGCGATCGTGGGAGCGGTTGGCAACGAGAATCTGCGTCACTCCCGATTTGTTCAGATGCTCGGCGGTCAGCTCGCTGATCTCGCCGGCGCCGAGAAGAAGTGCCTGCAGGCCGCGCATATCGCCGAAGATCTTGCGCGCCAGCTCGACCGCGGCGTATGGAACCGACACGGCGTGCTCCCCGATGCCGGTATCGGTGCGGACCCTCTTGGCAACGCGCATCGTCTCCTCGAAAAGGCGCTCCAGAAGTCCGTCCAGCGCGTTGCATCGCTGTGCGGCCAGGAAGGCGGCCCGAACCTGGCCGCCGATCTGCGGCTCACCGACCACCATCGAATCGAGCCCGGATGCGACACGGAAAACGTGCTTGATGACATCCTCGTAGCGCAGCACGTACAAGTGTTTCTCGAGGTCGCCGCGCTCAACCTGACCGCGTTGGCACAGCCAGTTCACGATCGACTCGATGACGTCCTCGCCAGTTGCCGACACGATGGCCTCGACGCGATTGCAGGTCGACAGCACAGCGACGCCCTCGATGCCGGCCATCGACTTCACGTCGTGAAGCGTCGATTCCTGCTGGGCGTCGCTGATACTCAATCGCTCCCGCACTTCGACCGGCGCGGTGCGGTGATTCAAGCCGATCAGAAGCAGGGCGTTAGACATGGTGAATCCCGAGAATCGCGATGAGGGTCGCCACGAAAGCGCACGCCGAAATCACCATCGTACGCCGGGCGCGGTACGCGCCTTTGATGAACAACTGCAGAAGCATCGCGAACAGAACCCAGGCCACAATGGCGCCAATCTGCTTCGTACGCAGATCGATCAACTCTGCCGTGGTGCGATACGACCACAAAATGCCGGCCAGGATCCCGAGTGTGTAGATGCTGAAACCGATGGCCAGGGTGCGATAGCTCAATGTTCGGCAGACGTTGAGGCTCGGAATCCACTCCCACAGCGGACCGCGCTGCTTGGACTTGAGCGATCGATCCTGCATAAACGCCAGCAGCGTGAACGCCAGTCCCACCAGCAGCGCTGCCACGCCGACCGTGGACAGGAGCACGTGCGCGGTAAAGAGGCCCGAGCGAAGCGCGGGATCCATCTGCGCGAACGGTTCGCGCACCACCGCCGACACTGTCAGCAGCATCAACACCAGCGGATAAACGAAGAAGGCGGCCGCATCCACGCGATACCGGAAGAACAAAATCATTTCTGCCAGAAAAACGGTCCACGCGATGAACGAAGCCGCTTCCGGCAAATTGGTCAGCGGAGGATGTCCCGTCCGCGCGCAGATGGTGCCGATCCAGAACGTGTGGCTGAGCCATCCCACGATCATCAGCACCAGGCCGGCATGTTGGGTTCGGACCTCGCGCGTGAACAGCGAAATCAGCGCGACCAGCGTCCCTGCCGCGTAAAAACCGAGAGCGATGTACAGCGTGACGTTAGGGCTCACGAAACCAGCTTCTTGCAGAAGACAACTTTGTCGTCTTCGATCCGATAGAAGTCTTTGATGCGCGAGATCTCGTCATAGCCGCTCCGTTGATAAAACCGGATGGTAGGCGCGTAACTTTCTTTCGACGAGGTCTCGATCAGCAGCATCCGTCCACTCTGGCGGCGCACTTCGTTCTCCACGAATCGCAACAGCATCTGGCCCAATCCGAGTCCCTGATGCTTCGGATCGACCGCGATCCAGTAGAGATCGTAGACGCCGTCGGCCAGCGGGGTGGGGCCGAAGCAGACATAGCCCTGAATCGTTTTGCGAGGCCCGTGGTCGGGTTCCTCGAGCACGTAGACGACATACTCGTCGCGCTCGGGATGTGCGAAGGCCTGATCGACGAGGTCGATCGCGCAACGCACCTCGTCGGCTTTGAACCGCCCCGTTGCGATGAGAACTTCGTGGATGCGGTCCCGATCTTTTCTCTCTGCTGGGCGAATCTTCATCGGCTGCGACGTGCGCAGGCCGCAATGATAAGGTCCTCGAGGAATTCTGAAAATAATATGTGGGCAGCATCAAGGGCTTTACGAAAGCCGCTACCTAAACCCAGATCGGGATTCGGATTGATATCGACGATATAAATCACACCGGTCTGTGATTGCTGCCGCAAATCGAAGCGCACCGACATGTCTGCGCCGAGCAACTCCACCGCTGTCAAGCAGATACGCGCGATCTCGTCGCGGGTCGCCGCGTCGACCCTGGCCGGGGTCCTGTTGGTTGTCGCCAAATCCTCGGCCGATCCGTTGGCCCACTTCGCCTTCCACCCGACCACGCGCTCAGTCGTGGCGAGATGCTCGGCAAAGACGACTTCACCGACCGGCAACAGCCTCCGGCAGTAGATCGCCTGATTCAGCTCTCGTCCTTCAATGAACTCTTCGATGAGCGCCGGCTGCTCGTAGGTTTCTCTGACGTACGCGCAGCGCGCTTCAAGATCAGCCCGACTACTCACCACGGCGTGGCAGTCGATGCCGATGCCCGCGTCCTCGAGTGCCGGCTTCACGATGTAGGTGCCTGGAAGCGGCGCGTCGCGCGGCGATGCGTATCCCCGCGGCGTGGGAAGGCCGGCGGCTTGCAACAGCCGTTTGACGAGAATTTTGTCGGTGCACAACGCGACAGCGATCGGGTCACATGACGTGTGCGCGACGCCGATCATTTCCAGCGCCAGCGCGAAGCTTTTTTCGAATTGCGGGTTGCCCAGGACTCCTTCGCAGAAATCGACGACGATGTCGAACTCGCGAAGGCGTTGCAGTGCGGCGTCGACGTTGTGGCGCACGGGCACCATCTCGGCGCCGAGGATCTCCGCCGACTCGCTGGCGCAGTCGAGGACTTCCTCTTCGCCGACGCGTTCGATCTCGTTCAGGTGGGGCTTGAGATCGGCGTCGTCGTTGTAGGCAACCGCTATGCGGCCCACCGTTCCTCCGCGCTGCCGATGATGCCGGCAATCAACTGGTTGTATGTCCATCCGGCCGCCTTGGCGAGGATGACCAGATCGGAGTTCACCGGATGGACGCCGGGAAGCGGATTCACTTCCACGAAATTCGGGACGCCGTCGCGATCGCAACGAACGTCGATGCGCGCGACGTCGCGCAAGCCAAATGCTCTCCAGATCGCCAACGCGACCGCGCCGACCTCGGGAGCATCGACGATGCGATATTCAACGCGATTCTTGTAGTCGCGCTTGACCTCGATCGAGTAGAAGAAATTCTCTTCCTTCATCTTGGGAACGACCTGCATCACAGCGATGACCTCTCCGCCCACGATGCCGACGGTGTATTCGTCACCGGTCAGATATTCTTCGATCAGCGCAGGACCGTACGCCCCGACGCGCGCAACGGCCTCATGGAGCTCCGCTTCGTTTCGGCAAAGCGATTTCGCGGTGACGCCCATCGAGGAACCCTCGCAGGAGGGTTTGACGAAGAGGGGGTAACGCAGTGTGGCGCCGGCACTCTTGCCGGCGCGCGCCGACATGAGTGTCGGCGCCACAACTTCCCACGGCGCTGTCACAATCCCATGCGCCTTCGCCATCAGCTTGGCGAGCGCTTTGTCGAGGGTCATGCCGATTGCGACCGGATCGGAGCCGGTGCACGGAACGCCGAGCATCTCCAGAGTTGCGGGAACCTGCGATTCGCGTCCGCGCCCGCCGACGCCCTCAGCGAGATTAAAGACGCCATCGACGCCTTCCGCGGCCAGAAGGTCGAGCATTTCCGTTCCCCAGCCCAGACGCACGGGATGGTGGCCGCAAGCGCGAAGAGCGCCCTCCAGCGCTTCGATCGTTTCGAGTGAGTCGAATTCCTCGTAGCGGTCGCCGACCGCTCCTTCGGGTTTGAGGTTGTAGGTCAGACCGATGCGCACGCGTTCGTGTTTGTAGCGCTAAGTCTCTCGCACTCGCTTCTTAATGTTAATCCCGCGCGGCGTGTCGCGCACAGGTTGCGGCTCGAAGCGATCGGCGGTCCGATTGAGCAGCTTCGCCAGGCCGCGCTCCGGAATGTGCTCGCGGTCGTTGCAGCGGTCGCATCCATGCGGCTGCCGCTGCACGTCGTCGTAGCGCCCGATCACGCCCTCGAAATTGCGATAGACGATCGAGTCGCCGTAATTGCCAAGGACGTAGTTGGGCATGAGCGGGACCTTGCCGCCGCCACCCGGGGCGTCCATCACGAACTGCGGGACCGCCAGGCCCGAGGTATGCCCGCGCAGGAATTCGATGATCTCGATTCCTTCGCCGATCGAGGTTCGGAAGTGTTCTGCGCCCATCACCTGATCGCAAAGATAGAGGTAGTAGGGGCGCACGCGAATCTTCATCAGCCCCTGCACGAGATCGCGCATGGTGTAGGGGCAGTCGTTGACGCCGCGCAGCAGCACGGCCTGGTTGTTGACCGGAATGCCGGCGCGCAGCAGGCGGTCGCATGCCGCCGCCGAGTCGGGCGTGATCTCGTTGGGATGATTGAAGTGCGTGTTGATCCAGATGGGATGATATTTCTCGAGCAGCGAGGTCATCTCGCTATCGATGCGTTGGGGCAGAAACACCGGCACGCGCGAGCCGAAGCGGATGATCTCGACGTGTGGAATGGCGCGGAGTCCCACCAGAATTTTTTCGAGATAGCTCAGCGACAGCGACAACGGATCGCCGCCCGAGACGATGACATCGCGGATCTCGGGATGATCGGCCACGTACTCGATCATCTTTTCGACTTTGCGCTGTCCGGTCGTTCCGTCTTCGTCGACCCACTTGCGTTTTCGCGTGCAATAGCGGCAGTACAGCGGGCAATACGAGGTCACCAGAAAAAGGCAACGATCGGGATAGCGATGGACGATGCCGGTGACCGGCGAATCGCCTTCTTCGTTGAGTGGATCCCAGGTCAGCTCACCGGGATTGAGAAGCTCCTCCACCGCCGGCACCGATTGCACCCGCAGCGGATCTTTGGGGTCATCGAAATCAATCAGACAGAGGTAGTAGGGCGTGATGGCGGCCCGATAGAGCTCGAACACTCCACCTAACCGCTCGCTGGTCATGTCATCAATGTTGAACAGGCGCGCGATTTCGTCCAGGGTCTGGACGCGGTTCTTCTGCTGCCATTTCCAATCATTCCACTGTGCATCGGTGACGTCGGGATAGAGGCGCGCGCGGTTGGCGGCGGCAATCTCTAGGTGATTCTTGCGGGATGTTGTGGAGGGGGAGGAGGATATTTGTGGCTCGTCTGATATCGAGACAGAGCTCATGATGGTACACATCCTTTCGGACTGGGAATCTTCCGCAGTCGGATCAAACACGGTCCCGGACAGAATGTGAGCAACTTCATCGTCACACTACTTTAGCGCGCTTCAGCGAATCTGAAACAGAAAAATGCGCGAATCGATCGATCGCATTTTGCGGGACCCATGCCGTGACCCGCGTCACGCGATCGGTCGAACGCTGCTCGTAGACCTCCGCCACATCGTGCAGCTTCGCCAGCATCCGCGATTCCTCGTACGGAATTTCCAGATGAAGAACCTCGCCGCCGGCCAGCTCGCGTTCGCGGATCATCGCGACCAGCTTCTCGATTCCGCGCCCCGTCAATGCGGAGACTGAGGTCTCGCGGTCTCGCGGTTGCGGGGTCTCGAAGGATGTACCGCGAGACTCCGAGACCTCGTAACCGCGAGACAAGTCCTCCTTGTTGAACACGTCGATCACGCGCTCCTTTGGGATCCCGAGATCGTGCAGGACCTCTTCCCCAACCAGCGCCTGCTCCTCGTTTGCCGAGTCGATCACGTGCAGGACCAGATCGGCGCTGACCGCCTCCTCCATCGTCGAGCGGAACGAGGCCACCAGATGGTGGGGAAGTTTGCGGACGAAGCCGACGGTATCGATGACGACCGTCGGCCGCGGCATCGGATACGATATCCGCTGCGATTTGGCGTCGAGGGTGGCGAACAGCTTGTCCACCGCCCACGCCGAGCCGCCGGTGAGGCGGTTGAAGAGCGTCGACTTGCCGGCATTGGTGTAGCCGACCAGGGCCACCGTGAACGCCGCCGCCCGCGATTTTCGCTGGGTGTGCCGCGTCTGCTCGATCTTGTGCAGTTCGCTCTTGAGCTGACCGATCCGAGTGCGAACGATGCGTCGGTCAATTTCGAGCTGCGTCTCGCCGACGCCGCGCGTCCCGATGCCGCCCGCCTGCCGCTCGAGGTGCGACCACTGCCGGGTCAGGCGCGGGAGCATGTACTCCAGCTGCGCCAGCTCGACCTGCGTTCGCGCTTCACGACTTCGAGCGCGACCCGCGAAGATGTCGAGGATCAGCGCGCTGCGATCGATCACTTTGGTGCCGATGATCTTTTCTAGGTTGCGCGTCTGGGCGGGCGAGAGCTCATCATCGAAGACGATCAGCGATACTTTTTCTTTTTCGGCCAGACGCCTGATCTCCTCCGCTTTCCCGCTGCCGATCCACGTAGCGGCATCGGGGGCCTTCCGTTTTGCGAGGATCCTCGCCACCACCACTCCGCCTGCGGTCTCGATCAACTTCTCCAGCTCGTCGAGGTGTTCGTCCGCTACTCTCCGCGTCTGATCCGCCAGCACCACCCCGACGGCGATAACCTTTTCTGGCACGTTATTAGTTGACATTAATCATACTCATTACAGGCGCGTTGTGCAGCACCAGCCAACGCGAAAACTCGTAAAACGCCTCCGCCAGCGATTCGGTACGTCCCGAGGGCACCATCGTGTAAGTGCCATCCTGCACCAATCCGAGTGCCGGCGGCTGACGAAATGTCGTGAAGACAAACGCTGCCGGCGCCCGCGCGCGATCGAAGAGATCGACGCCCACGGTTTGATTGCGATATCGACGGCCACAGAAGCTCGCCAGCGTCGGCAGGATGTCGACATGGCTGGCGGCGACGTCGATGCGCTGCCGCTGAACGAATTGTGGAGCGTAGATCAGCAGAGGCACATGGTAGACCAGAAGCGAGAGGTCGCCGAGCGTCAACGCCGACGGCGGCGCCCCGGAGCGCGTGCCGTGATCGCCGTACAGCACGAAGATCGTATTGGCGAAGTAAGGATGCCTTCGGGCCTCGGCGAAGAACAGGCCGAGCGAGTGATCGAGGAAGCGGAGCGCGTTGTATTCCTCGTCGCTTTCGAAGCCGTTCGTCCGCAGCATCGACTCAGAGATGTGAGCAAGGCTGAAGCCATGTGTGCGCTTCGGGATGGTGTAGGGCCGATGATTGCCGGAGGTCTGCACGATCGCGAAGAACGGCTTGCGCTCCGTTCGAAAAACGTCGTTCGCCGCCAGCAGCAGGTCCTCATCCGAGATTCCCCAGACATCGACTGCCGGCGCGTTGTAGGAGCCTTCCTCGAAAATGCGAAGCCCGTCGATGTTGTGGGTCAGCATGCCACGAATGTTGCTCCAGTTCGCGCTGCCGCCGAGCAGATAGAGCTTGTCGTAGCCGGTGAAGGCGTTGACGATGGTGGCCTGATCGACCGCCTGCGGATTGTGCGCTGATGCCTGCCACGGGCTGACGTCCGGAATTCCAAACACGACCGCGAAGAGGGCGCGCGCTGTTTTCTCCGAGGGGGAGTAGGCGTTCGTGAAGAGGATGCCGTCGCGCGCCAGCGCATCGAAGTTCGGACAAGCGCTCAGCCGATTGCCGAACGCGCCGCTCTTGAACGCCGCGAACGACTCGAGCTGGATCAGGACGATGTTGGGATTGCCGGAAACCCGCGGAGACAGCGGTGGCGTACGAGCGAGAGTCAATGTTTTCGGATCGGGATGATCGACGCCGAGGTATCGACACATCAGGGGATAGAGTCGGCGCAGGCGCGCGATGTCGAATCGCGGTGGCTCTTCACGCATCGACTCGAACAACGATTGCGCCGGATTCAGTGCCAGCTCGCCCACGAACGAATCGGTCGAGAAAAAAGCATCGCTCCAGCGAAGGGGATATCGCGACCATTTGCCGTAGATGCAGGCGAGGAAGAGCACCACGATGATCAATCGCTGAGTTGTCGGTTGTCGGTTGTCGGTTCTCTTTCGGACTAGAAGAATCAATAGCGCGAGAAACGCGACCACGCCTAACGCGAACCACACGATGTGGTACGACTCCCACACCATGTGCAGCGAGATGATCGGATTCCTCAGAAACTCCAGCACCTCGGCGTTCAGCCGCTGGTGGATGTAGGCATAGCAGCCGAAATCGGCGGCGTACAGGATTGCCAGCAGCGTTTCAGCGGTGACGATGTAGGCCGTCGAAGAAAAGAAAAGCAGCGGCAAGCTGACCATGGCCGCCAGGCGCGCATCGAATTTCAGTCCGAGGTAAAAGGCGCGTGCGAGGTCCGAGGCGGCCACGGCATGCGGCCGAAACGCGAGGAAAAATGCGGCGCGGAGCAGTGCCAGCACGGCGAGGTTCGCGGCGAACAGGATGACCGGCGTCATCCTGAGCGGAGCGAAGGATCTCAAGCGGCGCATGTTGAGATCCTTCGCCGTCTTTGCGGCCCAGGATGACGCGGGGTGCGGGGTATCATGCGCCGCATGTTCGTTCTGTACGAGGTGTTGTTGTACCTCGTCTTTGCTCTGGCGCTACCCTTTTTTCTGATCACCGGGCTGCTCCGCGGAAAATATCTGGCGAATTTCCCGGAGCGGATCGGCTTCTATCGATCTCCGGCCGCGTCGCACGATCTGTGGATCCACGCAGTTTCGGTCGGCGAAACGCTGGCCTCACAGCCGGTGGTCGAGGAGGTTCTCCGACGCCGTCCCGGCACATCCATCGTTTTCACCACCACGACGCTCACGGGACAGGCGCAGGCGCGGCGTCTCTTTCCGGAGGCGACCATCACCTATTTCCCGTTCGACTTCAGTGCCTCGGTCCGCCGTTTTCTCGACCATCATCGGCCGCGGCTCTTCACGGCCATGGAAACCGAAATCTGGCCTAACGTGACCCGGCTGTCACGCGCGCGAGGTTTGAGGCTGATGCTCGCGAACGGTCGGTTGTCGGACCGATCGTTTCCCCGCTACCGCATCTTCCGGCCGGTCGTGCGGCGCATCCTTCGCAATTACGATCGCGTCCTCGTCCGCGATGAAGGCGATCGCAGACGGTTCATCGCCATCGGTGCGCCTGCCGAAGCGGTCGAGACCACCGGCAATGTGAAATTCGACTACACGCCCGACGACAAGCCTCTCCCGATCCTGCCGCAGCTCGAATCCCTCATCGCCGGCCGCCGCGTCCTGGTCCTCGGATCGACGCGCGAGGGTGAAGAGGAATTGATTCTTCCTTTGCTGAAGACATTCATCGAGACGCGCAACGCGTTCGTGATCATCGCGCCGCGAAAACCGGAGCGCTTCGACGTCGTGGCGACGATGATGCCGATGATCAGGCGGAGTCAGCTCGGTGGAGCGCCGCCGACGGCGGCGGCGTTGCTGCTCGACTCCGTCGGCGAATTGACGCGGATCTATCCATTAGCAACCGTGGCTTTCGTAGGTGGGAGTCTCGTGCCGACCGGCGGTCACAATCCAATCGAGCCGGCGGCGGCGGGCGTGCCGGTCTGCTTCGGGCCGCACATGACGAATTTTCGAGAGATCGCGTCGACATTTCTCGAAGACGACGCCGCGGTCGAAGTGCGATCGCCGGCGGAGCTGCTGGCATTCGCGACGCGCATGTTCGACGACCCGGCCGCGCGTCAGGCCTATGGCGAGCGCGCACGCAGGACCGTGCAGCAGAATCGCGGCGCGGC
>DASPZU010000024.1:0-65769 GCA_035636095.1 Thermoanaerobaculia bacterium | reverse complement strand
GTCGCCGACCTTCACGATGCGGTAGTGGTCGAGGACGCGGCCGTCTTCGACCTTCTTGTACGGCGACTCGATGAAGCCGTACTCGTTGATGCGGGCATAGCACGCCAGCGATGAAATGAGTCCGATGTTCGGACCTTCCGGCGTCTCGATCGGGCAGATGCGGCCGTAGTGGGTCGGATGCACGTCGCGGACTTCGAATCCGGCGCGCTCGCGCGACAGTCCGCCTGGCCCGAGGGCCGACAGGCGGCGCTTGTGCGTGACTTCGCTGAGCGGATTGGTCTGATCCATGAACTGCGAGAGCTGCGACGATCCGAAGAACTCCTTGATGGCGGCGATGACCGGCTTGGAGTTGATCAGGTCGTGCGGCATGGCGGAGTCGATGTCCTGATGCACCGACATCTTCTCCTTGATGGCGCGCTCCATGCGCACCAGGCCGATGCGGAACTGGTTCTCGAGCAGCTCGCCCACCGCGCGGACGCGGCGGTTGCCGAGGTTGTCGATGTCATCGACGCGCCCGACGTCCTTGCGCAGGCGGAGCAGATAGTTGATGACGACGAAGAAGTCCTCCGACGACATCGTCTTCTGCGTCACCGGCGAGTCGAGGTCGAGCTTGATGTTGAACTTGAATCGGCCGACGCGGGAGAAGTCGTACTTGCGCGCGTCGAAGAACATGCCTTCGAAGAGGGCCTTGGCCGACTCCAGCGTGGGGGGATCGCCCGGCCGCATGCGGCGGTAGATCTCGATGATCGACTGCTCGAACGACTTCGAGGTGTCCTTGCGGACGGTGTTGAGCAGAATGTCGGAGACCAGGTCCCACTCTGGGAAAATGACTTCGATCTCGCTGATATCGTGCTCGCGGAGCGTGTCGGCCCAATCGGCGGGCAGCGACTCGCCGGCTTCGAACAGGACCTCGCCCGAGTTGAAGTCGACCACATCGCCGAGAAACACAGCTTTGTCCATGGCGGCGAAATCGACCTTGGCGGAGGCCTCATTGTTCTTGGTGAGCGCGTCGGCCATCTTCTGATCGAGCTTGATGCCCGCGAACACCGTGCGCACCGTGCGACGTCCTCGGATGGAGTGGCGCTCCTTGGCCTCTTCCTGATCGAGCACGCGCTTATCGAAGCTCAGCTCGACGCTGTCACCCGACTTCGGAAGACGCGCTTTGATGGGCGTGTAGAACTGACGGAGGATTTCCTCGTCGGTGGTCAGGCCGAGCGCGCGCAGAAAGACCGAGCCGAGGAATTTGCGCTTGCGGTCGATGCGGACGTAGAGGATGTTTTTCTGGTCGTACTCGAACTCCACCCACGATCCGCGATACGGAATGATCTTGGCCAGGAACGTGTGCGGGCCTTCCTTGGTGAAGAAGACGCCCGGCGAACGGTGGAGCTGCGAGACGATGACGCGCTCCGTGCCGTTGATGATGAACGTCCCGTTCTCGGTCATCAGCGGGATGTCACCGAAGAACACTTCCTCTTCCTTGGCGTCGCGCATGTGCTTGACGCCGGTCTCGGGGTCCTTGTCGTAGACGAAGAGGCGGAAGGTGACCTTCAGCGGCACGCTGTAGGACATCCCGCGCTCCTGGCACTCCTCGACCGAGTACTTCATCTGCAGGTCGACCGGATTGCCGCAGATGTCGCAGATCTCGACGCGATTCTTATTGATCACGCCGCATTTCTGGCAGTTGACGGTCTCCTCGTGCGGATGGTCGGTGATGATCTTCGATCCGCAGTTGGCGCACGTCATGCGCAGGTGCTCGAGGCCTTTCAGCGCTCCGCACTTGCACTCCCAGTTGCCGAACGAGAACTTCACGAAGTCGAGCGAGCAGGTCTCCCGGAAATCGGAGAAGGGGAAGACGCTCGTGAAGACCGACTGCAGACCGGCATCTTCGCGCTCTTCGGGCAGAAGGTTCATCTGCAGGAAGCGCTCGTACGACTTGCGCTGCACGTCGATGAGGTTGGGCAGCGCCATGTAGCTCCGGATCTTGGAGAAGTCGTGGCGGACCGGCTCCTGTTTGGGCATGGCTCCGTTCATCAATTCGCTCCTTTTGAAACGGACACACGCCGAGTGACAACCGACAAACCGACAACCGGTTGATCACTACGGCGTTCTGTGATGTCGCGCCTCAACGAGAATTTTTGACTGGCGAGCCCCGTGCGCAGGCGACGCGTCCGGGTGACTTGCAGGGGTGTGAGTCGATGCGGAGAGGCCGCTCCCCCCTCTCCCGACTCGTATCTTCTAACGTCTACAACAAAAAGGAATTCCGGGGAGACTAAGTGTGGGGCCGGCGCCCTCGCCGGCCCAGCGGCGGGCGAAGGCGCCCTCCGCCACACTACCTACTTGACCGTCACCTTCGCTCCCGCTTCCTCAAACACCTTCTTGATCTTGGCAGCCTCGTCCTTCGACACGCTTTCCTTGACGGTCTGGGGGGCGCCTTCGACCAGGTCCTTCGCTTCCTTCAGCCCGAGGCTGGTGACCTCGCGGACGGCTTTGATCACATTGATCTTCTTCTCGCCCACTTCCTGAAGAACCACGGTGAACTCGGTCTGCTCCTCGGCCGGCGCTGCTGCACCAGCCGCGGCGGCACCACCGGCGCCGGGCACCGCCATCGGCACCGCTGCCGCTGCAGCCGAAACGCCGAAGCGCTCCTCGAGCGCCTTGACCAGGTTGGCCAGGTCGAGCACCGACATCGACTCGATCTGCTTGACAAAATCCTGCGTTGAAATCGCCATTTCTTCCTCCAATAAGAGTTATGCGGTGGTTGACCGCTGTTTTCCAATCTGATCAAGCACGACTGCCAAATTGCGGATGTTGCCCTGCAGCACCGTCACGAGTCCGCGAATCGGCGACTGCAACAGGAAGAGCAGCTTGGCAACCAGCTCTTCGCGCGTGGGAAGGCTTGCGATGGCCTGGATCTGCTCGGCCGGAACAACCTGTCCATTGAGCAACGCACCTTTGAAACGGACGGCCGGGACTTCTTTGGCGAACTTGGTCAGCGCCTTCGCCAGCACGACCGCATCGGTGGCGTTGAACGCGATGGCGGTCGGCCCGGAGAACTGCTCGCGCATGGCCACGATCGGTGAATCTTTGAGGGCCAGAAGGGCGAGCGTGTTCTTCACGACCACGTAGCCCGACTTCGCCTCGCGGATCTGCTTGCGCAGCTCGGTGACCTGCGGCACGGTGATGCCTTTGAAGTCGATCAGGAAGGCGTTGCTGGCCTTCCCGATCTCTGCGGTGAGCTCGGAGATTTCTTCGGCTTTCTGCGCGCGTGTCTTCATCGCCTACTCCTTCTCCGCCTTCACCTCGGCGATGGTCGTGTCGAGCGGAATCGACGGGCTCATGGTCGTCGAAACATAGAGGCTTTTCACGTACTTACCCTTGGCCGCGGGCGGCTTGGCTTTGCGCACGGCGGTGATCAGCGCCCAGGCGTTGTCGCGAAGCTGCTCGGGCGTGAATTGAATCTTGCCGACCGGAACGTGGATGATGGAAGTCTTGTCGACGCGAAACTCCACTTTGCCGGCCTTGATCTCCTGCAGCGCCTTGGCGACGTCGAAGGTGACCGTGCCGGTCTTCGGATTGGGCATCAGTCCGCGAGGACCGAGGACCTTTCCGAGCTTACCGACGGAACGCATCATGTCGGGGGTCGCGATGACGGCGTCAAAATCCGTCCAACCGCCCTGGATCTTCTCCACCATGTCGTCTCCGCCCACGAAATCGGCGCCTGCTTCCTGCGCTTCCTTCTGCTTTTCGCCGGCGGCGATCACCAGCACGCGCTTCGATTGTCCGGTCCCGTGCGGAAGCACGGTCGTGCCGCGGACCATCTGATCGGCGTGCTTGGGATCGACTCCGAGAAGCATCGAGAGCTCGACGGTCTCATTGAATTTGGCGTATGCAATCTTCTTCAGAAGCTGCATCGCTTCATCCAATTGATACGGTCGACGCTCGACTTTCTCGGCCGCCGCACGGTATTTCTTGCCGTGTTTGGCCATTCTTCCTCCGTAGTGTTAGCGGCGGAGTCGCCCCCGCCTCCTACCTCGGTTGCTGGGTTGCTCAGTTGCTGGGTGGGACCGAGCAACCGAGTAACCCAGCAACCAAGCAACCTATCCGGTTACCTCAATCCCCATCGAGCGCGCCGTGCCCTCGACGGTTTTGATCGCTGCTTCCAATGATGCTGCGTTGAGGTCAGGAAGCTTCGTCTTGGCGATTTCCTCGACCTGCTTTTTGGTCACCTTGCCGACCTTGTTCTTGTTCGGCACGCCCGATCCCTTCTGCAAGCCGGCGGCTTTGAGAAGAAGGACCGCGGCGGGCGGTGTCTTGGTCACGAACGTGAACGAACGGTCGGAGTAAACGGTGATGACCACCGGGATGATCAGTCCCTGCTGCCCTTGCGTGCGGGCGTTGAACGTCTTGCAGAACTCCATGATGTTGATGCCCTGCTGACCGAGAGCAGGGCCGACCGGCGGGGCGGGAGTGGCCTGGCCGGCGGGAATCTGCAGTTTGATAAATCCTGTAACTTTCTTTGCCATCGTTTTCTCGTTGCAATTTGAAATTCTTAATTTCTACCTCTTCTGCGGCGCGGTCGGCTCCTCCGTCGCGTCATATCTGGTGACTTGCAAGAAATCCAATTCCACCGGCGTGGATCGTCCAAAGATCGTGACCATGACTTTGAGGGTATTGCGATCGAGGTTGACCTCTTCGACAACGCCGGTGAAGTTCGTGAATGGCCCATCGATGATGCGAACGTGCTCGCCGTGTTCGTAGACGTGCTTTGGCTTCGGCTTCTCTTTGGTCGTGACGACCTGGGTGAGAATCTGCTCGACCTCCTCCTGTGTCAGCGGGGTCGGCTTCTTGCCGGTGCCGACGAAGCCGGTGACCTTGGGGGTGTTCTTCACGAGATGCCATGCGTCGTCGGACATCTCCATCTCGACCAGGATGTAGCCGGGGAAAAACTTGCGCTGCACCTCGCGCTTCTTGCCCGATTTCATTTCGACGAGCGTTTCGGTCGGGATCTTGATCTCGCCGAATTTCTCGCGCATGCCGAGAGCGTCAATGCGCTGTTGCAGATTCTCCTTCACCCGCTCCTCGAATCCGGAGTAGGTGTGGACGATGTACCACTGCTTCTGGCTCTGTGCGACTTCGGTCATGATCCGATGCTTGCTCCAAATTTCTTGAAGAGGGTATCGATCGCCGCGTAGAAGAGAATGTCACAACCCCACAGGTAGACCGCGAAGACGACCGTGGCCACCAGCACCACCACCGTGGTTCCGACCACCTCGTTGCGGTTCGGCCAGGTGACCTTTCTCATCTCCGCCAGCACGTCTTTCCATCCTTCGCGGACGGTTCCGACCCACTGCTTCGGTTTCGCTACGATCGAGCTATTGAGTTCTTCCATGGATCCTCGGGTGATGCGTGGCAGGCCAAGAGGGGCTCGAACCCCCAACCTGCGGTTTTGGAGACCGCTGCTCTACCAATTGAGCTATTGGCCTGAATGTGCCGCAAGAGCCTGCAAAAACACCGCTTGTCCGACTTATTCCCTTATTTCACTTCTCGATGCAAAGTGTGCTTGCGGTCGTGACGGCAGAACTTCTTCATCTCGAGCTTCTCCGTCATCGTCCGTTTGTTCTTGGTCGTCGAGTAATTCCGACGTTTGCACTCGGTGCATTGCAGCGTGATGATTTCTCTTCCCTGGCGCGCCATTTCTTATGACTCCGTTGATTTCGTGGAGCCCTCGACGAGATTTGAACTCGTGACCCCGTCCTTACCAAGGACGTGCTCTACCCCTGAGCTACGAGGGCCTTTCAAGGCAGAAGTCAGAAGGCGGAAGGCAGAGGTAAAACCGTCTGCTCTTCGTCCTTCTGCCTTCTGCCCTCTGCCTACTGCCTTTTGGAGCGGGAGACGGGATTCGAACCCGCGACCAACAGCTTGGAAGGCTGTGACTCTACCCCTGAGTTACTCCCGCCCTTGAAGGCAAAAGTCAGAAGGCCGCAGTCAGAAGTCCCTTCCGCCCACTTCTACCTTCTGCCCTCTGCCTTCTGCCTTGAATGGTGGAGAGAGAAGGATTCGAACCTTCGTAGGGCAAGGCCCGGCAGATTTACAGTCTGCTGCTTTTGACCGCTCAGCCATCTCTCCAGGCTTGTATGCTGGAGCTGGCGACGGGACTCGAACCCGCGACCTGCTGATTACAAATCAGCTGCTCTACCAACTGAGCTATGCCAGCGTAACTTCATTTTTTCAAAGACACGATTAGCCGCGCTGAAACGAACAGAGAACGAGTTTCGACGGCGCGGCCGAGGAATTGCGGGTTATAACAGAATTGCCAAACGGGACGCAAGAGGTAACTATTCCGGTAACTTGCGCCCGCTTCGACCCCGCGCCGCCGATGCCCTCGCCATCGCTTTTCTGGTCGCGATTCTGACCATTCTATTCGCCGACGTCCTCTTTACCGGCAACAACTTCTATGTCCGCGACGTGGCCCTGCAGTACTACCCGATCCGCAGGGACCTTCACGATGTGGTCGCGTCCGGCCATTTCCCGTTCTGGAACCCGCGGATCTCGGCCGGCCAACCGCTGGCGGCCAACCCGGGCTACGAGACCTTCTATCCATTCCAATGGCCGATCTTCCTGCCGGATTTCGACTTCGGCTTCCGGTTCACGATTGTCCTGCACTTTTACATCGCGGCAACCGGCATCTATCTATTGTTGCGCTCGCTTGGGACGCGAGTGGCGGCCGCCCTCTTCGGCGCGCTCACCTTCGTGCTGGGCGGCATGTACCTGTCGCTGGCGAACCTGCTCCCCTTTCTCTTTTCTGCCGCGTGGCTGCCGTGGATCGGATTTTTCTGGCGGCGCTCCAATCTGGCGCTGACGGCGCTCGCGCTGGGCATGCTGCTGCTGGCCGCCGATCAATCGATGATCCTTCAGACGATGGCGCTGCTGATCGCAATCGGCTTTCGCCGCAAACGCGCCCTGGCATTCGTCCTCGGCGCGGCCTTTCTCATCGGCGCCGTCCAACTCATCCCGGCGCTCGACCTGCAATTCGATTCCGCGCGATCGCTGCCGCTGCCTGCTGCAGGCTGGACTCTCGCACCTTACCGTCCGCTCGAGCTCATCTTTCCGAACTTCGACTCCTGGTATTCAAAAGAGCTGACCTTGATCTGGTCGCGGCGTTTCCACCCCGAGTTCCCGACACCGCTGGTGTTCAGCTTCTATCCCGGACTTCTCGCGGGAGTCTTGATCATTGCGGGCTTCGTCTGCCGCATTAGAGGTTGGAAATTCGTGGCGGGATGGACGATGGTGAGCTATCTGGTCGCGATCGGCGCCGTGAGTCCGATCCTTCGCGTGTTGTCGATCCGCTATCCGGAAAAATTCTTCATCTCGGCTGTCTTCGTGATGTCGATTTTTGCGGCGATCGTATTCGATGAATTGCAAGGAAAGGTTCTGCGCGCTGCGATGATCGTGTCCGGCAGCGTGGCAGCGATTTCGGCCGTGATGTATCTCTTCACGAATCGCTCATTGTTCGCAGCCATCTGGCATGAATCGAACGATCTCTTCATGGCCGCCTCACGCCGCGGGTGGATCCTCTCCGCCGCCATGAGTCTCGCCCTTTTGGGCATCCTCTTTGTTCAGCGGCGCATGGCGCTGCTGGTGGCATTCGTTCTCTTCGACCTCGGCTCGCGGGTCAACGGGCTCGTTCCGCGCATGGAGCGCGGTTACTACGATCCCCCTCCCGCCGCCCGCGCGCTGGCGGCGGAGCATCGGCCAATTCGCATCTACAACGATGCCGATCGAACGCGGCGAAGCGCGCCCCTGCCTAACGTTCCGCTGCAGGCGCGCCTGTGGGCCATCCGCAACGGAATGATTCCGCGCATGGAGGAAATCTGGGGCTTCGGTGGCGTCTTCGAGGAGGATCTCGATCTGACGACGCTGTTGCCGACTCGCGAGATGACGCGCACATTTCGCGAGCTCCTCGCCAAGCGGCCGGATCGCGCGGCGCTCATGCTCGCGCAAGCCGGCGTCACGCATGTCGGCGTTCTGGAGATTCCGGACGTGCCGCGCGACGTGCACGATTACAACTACGTGCGTTTCGTTCCTTTTGCCGGCAACGGCCATTTTTATTTTGCAAGCCCCGTGGGAAAAATCGTGAAGGCGACCGAGACGCCGAATGCCATCGACCTCGATGTCGAAGCGGGCGGCCAGGCGCTGCTCGTCATCGCGATTACGCGACACAAATATTGGAAAGGAATCATGGACGGCAAGCCGTCGCCGCCACGTCCCGCCAACATCGCTTTTCAATACTTCGTCGTGCCGCCGGGGAAACATCACATCGCGCTGCGCTATCGCAACCCGATGGTGCTGATCTTCGGCGCCATTTCGATCCTCACTCTTGTGGCTTTGCTGATTGCTGCCGCCGTACCTCGTAGCACAGCACAGCCGCTGCCGTCGCAACATTGAACGACGCGACGCGACCTGACATCGGAATCGTGACGACGCGATCGCAGTGCTCGAGCACATTGCGCCGGATGCCTTTGCCTTCGCTGCCCAGGACCAGGGCGACTTTGCCGGTGAAGTCGATCGCCGATGGCGGTTCCCCGTTTGCCGAAGCGCCGTAAATCCAGTAATCGCGTTTCTTGAGCGCCTCGATCGTGCGCGCGAGGTTGGTCACCTGCGCGATCGGCACCCATTCCGAGGCCCCGGCCGATGCCTTCACTGCAGCCGGGGTCAGGCCGACGCTCTCATGCTGCGGAATGACGATCAGATGCACGCCGAAACCCTCGGCCACGCGCAGAATCGCGCCGAAGTTCTGCGGATCGGTGATGCCGTCGAGGATGAGGACGAAGTTTGTGGAATCTCGCTCGACGATCTCCTCGAAACTGGCGTACGACGCCTCCGAGACATCCGCGATGACGCCGTTGTGCACCCCGCCCCCTGCCGCCCGGTCAATCTGCTCGGACGGAAGAATGCGGACTGGAACGCCGGCCTCCTTGGCAGCGTCGAACACGCGATTCGTGTGCGCGCCTTTCGCGACGGCGACGTAGTGGATGCGCTGCCGATGCGATCGGATCGCTTCCAGGACCGGATTGACGCCGTAGATGATCATTGAGGGCGCGCCCGAGTGAGCGCGCCCTCAAGACTACTACTGCGACTTCACGACATAGTAGTAATCGCTTGGGTGTGTCGAGATCGACGCTTCCCAGGTGCAATCAGCCGAAGCGCTGACTTGATCCACGGTGAACGACGGCGTGTACGTGCCGGGATTGAGATTGAAGGTGAAATACACCGACGCCCCCTGGTGATCTTTCGTCTGCGCCGGTCCGAGTCCGTAGGCTGTGTAGCGCCACCACTTGTTCGACGGCGCGTTGTTGAGAGACAGTGTCAATCCGACAGTCACTGGACCGACGGCAGTATTCGACGGCGGACTGAAGGACGATGCGACGTACGACGACCAATTGGCGGTCGGCTTGACCGTGTAGTTGTTCAACGACGCGCTGCCTTTGCCTGAGGGCACCTTCGCGGTTCCACCCAAAGGAACAGTGATTCCGAACTCCGCGGTGACGGCGAGGTTGTAGAGACCCGCCTTCGGGCTCCACGTCACGCTCTTTGTCGCGACCTTGTTAGCGATCGTAGTGGTCTCGGCGCAAGGCCACGTGCGCGTGGCGGTGAACGTGTATTTCCAGTTTTCCTGCATGGGGCGCGTGATGTTGAATTCAGGGCCTGGTTTGCCCGCCACTGCGGTCGCCGTCAGCGTGATCGGCGTTCCCACGTTGGCGGACCCCGAGGGAGAAGCCGCGAGCGTCGCGTTCACGGAAACCTGCTGCGCGATCAGCGCAGCAGGAAAAAGACAGACGAGGAGAATGAGAGTACGTTTCATCGAGAACCTCCTTCAGCAACGTAAAGAGAGTTCCCTCAGAAGCGGCAGCGTTACAGCTCGCGTGCGAGCCGTGACGGCAGTGACGGGCCTTCGTAGACGAAGCTCGTATAGAGCTGCACCAGATTCGCGCCCGCGGCGAGCTTCGCACGCACGTCGTCGGCCGAGAAGATTCCGCCGACGCCGACCAATGGAAAATCGCGGCCGACCAGCGAGCGCACGGTGCCGAGAATCTCGGTCGACGCTTTGAAAAGCGGCTTACCCGACAGGCCGCCGTCGCCGGTCGCGGTCGTATTCGTGCAGATCATCCCATCCGCCAGGCGCACGCAGACTTCGCAAATTTCCGCGAGCTGTGAGCGATCGAGATCGGGCGCAATTTTCACCAGGATCGGCCGGCTGACCGGCATCGCCTCGCGCACCGCGCGCACGAGCTCGAGCACTTTCACGAGATGCTCCGGTCGCTGCAGCTCCCGAAGGCCAGGCGTGTTTGGGGATGAAAGATTGAGCACCGCCCCGTCCGCCCACCGACCCACCCGCAGGTAGCACTGCGCGTAGGCGTCGGGGGCTGATTCCAGCGGCACGTCGCGATTTTTTCCGATGTTGACGAACAGCGGCACGGGGGCGTCGAATCGCTGCAGGCGATCGGCGATGGCATCGGCGCCGTCGTTGTTGAATCCGAGGCGATTGATGAGCGCGCGATGCTCGCGATCGCGAAAGAGCCGCGGCCTGGGATTTCCCGGCTGGGCGTGCAGCGTGACGGTTCCCACCTCGATGAATCCGAATCCGAGGGCAGCCAGGAATGGGACGAGGAGAGCGTTTTTGTCGAAGCCGGCGGCGATGCCGATGGGCGTCGGAAATGTGAGGCCCCACAAATGACGCGGCTGGCCAGGCGCGCGGCACAGCTTCGCGATCACTGAGAGCGCCAACGGAATCTGCTGCACGCGCATCATTTGCGCGCAGGTGAATTCGTGCGCCGACTCCGCATCGAGCAGAAAGAGCAGCTCGCGGATCAGCGAATACATCGTTGGGTGCGCTCGAGCGGCGAGAGGATATTCCGATCGACCTCGCTGGCGTGCTCCAGAAGCGGAATCGCGCGCACGAGCTCCGGTCCGTGATCGAGTCCGGTCAGCATCAGGCGCAGGGGCTGAAACAAGGCCTTGCCTTTCAAACCGGTGGACGCCTTGAGATGCTCGACCATGGCGTGATACTGCTCCTCGCTACGAGGCGTTCCATTCGCAACAAACTCGTCGCGCACTTTCTCGGCGAAGGCCCGATCGATCTGCGGCGGCGTGTACTCGATCACGAATTGCAGCGCTTCACGAAATTGCGTGAGCCGATGGACGCTGGTCTTCACGACCTCGATTCCTTCCGTCAGCCAGGGGGCGTCGAAGAAGCGCGCCACCAGCGGTCGGAGCGCGTCGGCGCTCATGGCGTGAATGTACTGGGCGTTCATCCACTCGAATTTCTGCGGGTCGAAGACGGCCGGAGCGGGATTCACCCGATCGAGCGAAAAGTGCTCGATGGCGTAATCGCGCGTGAAGATGTCGCGGCCATCGGGCGCCGACCAGCCTAACAAGGTGAGGTAGTTGAACATGGCGTCGGGCAAAAACCCTTCTTCGGTGTAGGCCGACACCGAGGTCGCACCGTGGCGCTTGGAGAGCTTGGTTCGATCCTGTCCCAGGATCAGCGAGACGTGCGCGAAGTCGGGAACGGCCCAGCCGGAGGCGCGATAGAGCAGCACCTGACGATGGGTATTGGTCAAATGCTCCTCGGCACGAATGACATGGGTGATTCCCATGTCGTGATCGTCGACCACCACCGAGAAGTTGTAGGTTGGAAGACCATCGGTGCGAACGATGATGAAATCGCCGAGCGACTCGCGCTTCCAGGTGACCTGGCCGCGGATCAAATCGTTGATGGTGACGTCGCCGTCATCGGGAACGTGAAAGCGGATCGCGTGCGGCGCGTCGTCATTGCGGCGATTGAACCAGCACTTTAGATCGTAATGCGGCGGACGATTTTCTCTCTCCGCCTGCTTTCTTTTTTCCTCGAGCTCCTCTTCCGAGCAGTAGCAGCGATAGGCCACGCCGCGAGACAGAAGCTCGCTGGCGACCTTGTGATACAGCACCGTGCGCTCCGACTGCCGGAATGGTCCTTCATCCCACTGCAAACCGAGCCAGCGAAGGTCGTCCAGGACCATCTCCTCCGACTCGCGAGTCGACCGCGCGACATCGGTGTCCTCGATGCGAAGGACGAACTTCCCCTGGTGGTGCCTCGCGAAGAGCCAGTTGAAGATGGCAGTGCGCGCACCGCCGACGTGGAGATGTCCGGTGGGCGACGGCGCAAAACGGACGCGAACGGTCATGCGCCCTGCAATCTACCGCAAGGCTACGGTTCCAGGCGCACCACTTCGACGATGTGAGTCGAGTCGTGCTGACCGAATCCGTCGGTCTTCTGTTGCTCGTCATGAAGCACCGCAACCAGGCGATCGCCGACGCGGTTGAAGGCCCAGCTGTCGGTCTGCGCGTGCTCGAACGACATCAGAACAAAGCTCGCTTTGAGCGCAAGCGTTCGTTGGGCGCCGATGGGAATGCCGTCGTCGCCGATCCAGATCGAGAGCGTCGATTCGATTTTCTTGATGCGTTTGCTCGATGCCTTCGAGAGCTTCGGCGACAACTTCAATAGGACCAGGCGCGCCAAATGTCCCTGATACGTCGCCGGTTTCACTTCGATGAGCTGTGCGGAGAGAAGCTCGACGTTGAGCATGGCCGCGGCATCGAGCATCTCCGCGAGCTGCAGCGCGCGAACGCGGCCCATGCCGCTTCGCGCCGGCGTCTGCCGCTCGGGATCCGCTGCTTCGGCGCGTGATTCCTGATTGGCCTGTATCAGCGTTGCCTTCGGATAGAGGATGCGAAGACCAGCGTCGCCGATCTCGAACGCGACCGTCGCCTTGCCCTGAAACGCTTGCCCCTCGTCGCTGTTGGTGCTGGTTGATGTGATTTCGACGGTACCATGCACGGGCGACGTGCCGGCGAGTTGCGCCAGCGACGCCCGCAGGTCGGTGAGCGCATCGGCGCGGGCGGAGAGGGCGGCCAGGGCAATGAGCGGCGGAATCAAGGCGCGCATGGTCGTGTAATACTATCGTAATACATTTGTATGACAACTGTATTACAATCTGCACATGGTCATCACTGTACGCCTCGACCCTGAGACTCGCCGCCAGCTCGACAAGCTGACGCGGGCGCATCGCGTGCCGCGATCGGAGGTCGTGCGCCGCGCGATCCAGCGCATGGCCAAAGAAGACCCGGCGACGGAAGAGATCAACGTTTACGAGCGAATGAAGGACCATATCGGAAAGGTGCGCAGTGGGCGGTCCGATCTGTCTGAGAACACTGGCGAGAAGTTCTATCAAATCGTGCTCGAGAAACACCGCCGACGGCAGAAAAAATGATCCTTGTTGATGCCGGGCCGCTGGTAGCAGTGATCGATGCCGGCGATGGGCAACACGAACGCTGCACGATCGCGCTTCGTTCGATCGAGGAGCCGTTGCTCACGGTTTGGCCGGCTTTAACTGAAGCGATGTATCTCCTCAGGTTCTCACTCGAGGCTCAAGAGGCGATTTGGGGCGATGTTGAAAAGGGCACTCTGCGCCTCGCCGATCTCGACGCCGACGACTTCCCACGAATGCGGCACCTCATGCGGAAGTATCGCGATCTGCCGATGGATCTCGCTGACGCCGCGCTCGTCGCGGTGGCGGAACGTGAACGGATTTCGCGGATCTTTACACTCGATCGCCGCGACTTTGAAGTCTATCGTCCGGCCGGCATTCGCCGATTCGAGATCATCCCCTAGAGCACTCCCTCCACCGGCGATCGTTCGCTCTCGCCGCCGATCTCGATCAGCACCACCGCCATGGCGCAGATTCCTTCGCCTCTTCCGATGAAGCCGAGATGGTCGGTGGTGGTCGCTTTCACGTTGACGTGACCCGACGGGAGATCGAGCATCTTCGCGATCCTGGCTTCCATCGCTTCCCGAAAGGGCGCGAGCTTCGGCTTTTCGGCGAGGATGGTGATGTCGACGTTCGCGATCTCCGCGCTCATCTCCTCGACCACCCGTCGCGCTTCGGCGACGAAGCGCGACGATTCGGCGTCTTTCCATCGCGTGTCGAACGACGGAAAGTACTGGCCGATGTCGCCCGCGCCGGCGGCGCCGAGGAGCGCATCGGTGAGGGCGTGCAGGACGGCGTCGGCATCGGAGTGGCCGGCCAGTCCCCCCCGATCGCTGATGCGGACGCCGCCGAGGATCAGCGGACGCGAGTCGTCGAAAGGATGAACGTCGATCCCCTGACCGATGCGAATCATTGCTTGCTCCACTCCTCGAAGTGCGCCTCCGCCAGCGCGAGATCTTCCGGGCGCGTGATCTTGATGTTGAATGGATCGCCCGGAACGATGTGGACCTCATAGCCGTAATGGGTCGCCAAACCGGCTTCGTCGGTAGCATCGAACTTTTCGCGCTCGGCGCGCGCCAGGGCCTCGCGGAGGATGGCGAATCGAAAACATTGCGGCGTCTGCGCCGCGACGAGGTTCGATCGGTCGACGGTCGCCGACAGCCGCCCGTCGCGCGTCGCGTGAATCGTGTCGGTGATCGGAAGTGCTGGAAGCGCCGCGCCGTGCCGCTCTGCGGCATCGATCAGCAATCCCAGAGTGTCGATTCGGAAGAAGGGTCGGACGGCGTCATGCACGGCCACGACATCGTAATCGTTGCCGGCGGCGGCCATGGCCTTGATGACTGACTGCTGCCGCGTCTCGCCGCCGGCCACGAAGAGCACGCGATCGGCCGGCGTCTGTTTCACGGTCGTCAGAATCGCGTCGGGAATGGCAACGATGATGCGATCAACATCCGTCATCAGAAAGCGCTCCACGACGTACTGCACGAGCGGCTTCCCTGCCAGCGGCTGGAACTGTTTGGGGATCGGGCCTCCGAATCGAGAGCCCGAACCGGCGGCCGGAATGATGACGAGCACAGACATACAGTCCTGAGTCCTGAGTGCTGAGTCCTGAGCACTCCCACTCACTCAGGACTCAGCACTCAGGACTCAGGACTCTCACACCGCCATGATGTCCTGTTCTTTGTGTTTGAGGATGTCGCCGACTTCGTCGATGTGCTTGTCGGTCATCTTCTGAATCTCGTCCAGCGCGCGCTTCTCGTCGTCCTCGGAAATCTCGTGGCCCTTGAGCATCTTCTTGAGCTTCTCGTTGCCGTCGCGGCGCACCTGGCGAATGGCGGTGCGCGATTCTTCCGCGACGTGATGCGCGCGTTTGACGAGCTCCTTGCGGCGATCCTCGGTGAGCTGGGGGATCGGAATGCGCACGACTTTGCCGTCGCTGGAGGGGTTCAGTCCGAGATCGGAGGTCCGGATCGCTTTCTCGACTGCCGCCACCATCGATTTGTCCCACGGCTCCGCCACGATCAGCGACGACTCGGGGACTTTCAGGTTGGCGACCTGCGAGATCGGCGTGGGCGAGCCGTAGTAATCGACCGTCAGTCCGTCGAGCATGGCCGCGTTGGCGCGACCGGTGCGCAAGCTTTTGAATTCGCGATGCAGCGCCTCGATCGCGCCGTGCATCCGGTGTTGAACGTCCCTGATTACATCTTGAATCATCGCGTCCTCACAGGGATGAGGGATGAGGGATGAATCGGACGCATCATCCCTCATCCCTCCGCCCTCATCCCTTCATGGCAACCTCTGGAAGTTCCTCCGTGACGATGGACCCTATTTCTTCGCCAAGCAGCGCCCGCCGGATGTTGCCCTTCTCGCGAAGCGAAAAGATGTAGATCGGAATCGAGCTGCCGCGCGCCAGATCGATCGCCGACGCGTCCATCACCTGCAGGCGCTCGGCCAGCACGCGCTGATACGTCGCGTGCGGGATCTTCTGCGCGGTCGGATTCTTTTCCGGATCGGAGGTGTAGATCCCGTCGACACGCGTGGCTTTGAAGATGATTTCGCATTTCAGCTCGCTGGCGCGCAGCGCGGCGGCGGAGTCGGTGGTGAAAAACGGATTGCCGGTGCCGGCGGCGCAGATCACGATGCGCCCTTTTTCGAGATGGCGGATGGCGCGGCGGCGGATGAACGGCTCGGCGACTTCGGTGATCGCGATGGCGGTCGTCGTTCGCGTCTTTGCGCCGCGACGCTCGAGTGAGTCCTGCAGCGCCAGCGCGTTGATCACGGTCGCGAGCATGCCCATGTGATCCCCGGTGACGCGATCGATGCCCTCGGTTGCCGCCGTCACGCCGCGAAAGATGTTGCCCCCGCCGACAACGATCGCGATCTCGACGCCGTCGTTGTGGACAGCGACAATTTCGTCGGCGATGTTGGCCAGGGTCTCGGCGTCGATGCCCGTCCGCCGGCCCCCCATCAACGCCTCCCCCGAAAGCTTCAGCAGAATGCGCTTGTATTTGGGTCGGGCGCCGTCGGTCATCTCGACGATTTATACCATGTCGCGCGCGAGATCCCTCGCCGTCTGCGCGGCTCGGGATGACGGCTGCGCCGTCACTTCAAGAAGGACATGACTTCAGAGGCGAAGTCGTCGCCTCGCTTCTCGATGCCCTCGCCCAGCTTGAAACGCGTGAAGCGCGTCACGGTGTATGCGCATCCGGCGTCCTTGCCGGAGGTCTCGAGGTAATCGCGGACGCTGTGCTTGTCGTTGCGGATGTAGGGCTGCTCGAGGAGGCAGGCCTCGCCGTAGAACTTCTCCATCTTGCCGGTGACCATCTTCTCGACGATGTTCTCGGGCTTGCCGGACTTGAGCGCCTGATCGCGTGCGATCTCGCGCTCGGTCGCGATGTCCTTCTCGGTCACGTCTTCGCGGCGGATGAAGCGCGGCTCGACGGCGGCGATGTGCATCGCGACGTCGCGTGCAACTTCCGCTGCCCGATCGCTCCTGTTGTTGGCGACCACCTCGTCGATCACGCCGATTTTTCCGCCGGCGTGGATGTACGTTCCGATGGCGGCGTTGGGCGCGGCTTGGTAGCGCACGAAGCGGCGGATGGTCACGTTCTCGCCGATCTTGGCGATCATGTTCTGCGTCTTCTGCGCCACGGTCTCGCCGTTCCAGCTCTCGCCGGCGAGCTGCTCGACGGTGGTCGACTTGCTCTTCGCGATCAGCTTCGCGATCTCGTCGACGAACTGGCGGAACTGGTCCGTGCGCGCTACGAAGTCGGTCTCGCAATTCACTTCCAGCAGCACGCCGATGTTGCTGCTGGTGTACGCCTGCACGGCGCCTTCGGACGTCACGCGTCCGGCCTTCTTGGTCGCGGCAGCCAGACCCTTCTTGCGGAGGATCTTGGTCGCCTCTTCCATGTTGCCGCTGGCTTCCGTCAGCGCGCGCTTGACGTCCATCATGCCCGCGCCGGTCTGGTCGCGCAGCTCTTTCACCATTGCTGCGGTGATCTCAGCCATGAAAAATCTCCAGGAAAAAATTTACGAAACTGCCGGAGCGGGTTCAGCGACGGCGGCGTCGGCCGGCATCGGCTCGGCCGCGGCTTCACCCTTGTCCTCGGTCCCGACGTAGCGCTCCTCGGCCAGGTTGTAGCCTTCCAGGACCGCGTCGGCAATCTTCTGCGTGAACAGACGAATGGCGCGGATGGCGTCATCGTTGCCCGGAATGACGTAGTCGATGTCCTCCGGATCGCAATTGGTGTCGACGATGGCCACCACCGGCACGCCGAGCTTTTTCGCTTCCTTGACCGCGATGTACTCCTTCTTCGGGTCGATCACGAAGAGGGCATCGGGAAGCGAGTCCATCTCGCGGATGCCGATCAGATTCTTCTGCAATTTCTCGCGCTCGTGATCGAGATGCGCGCGCTCCTTCTTGGAAAGCTCCTTCTCGGTGTCGGCGAGAATGGCTTCCAGCTCTTTGAGGCGCTCGATCGAACGGCGAACGGTCGCGAAATTGGTCAGCGTGCCACCGAGCCAGCGGTTGTTCACGTAAAACATTCCGCAGCGGTTGGCTTCTTCGAGGATCGCGTCCTGGGCCTGGCGCTTGGTGCCGACGAACAGGATGCGCTTGCCCTGCGTGGCAAGATCGGAAATGAATGCGGAAGCTTCCTTGAAGAGCTTGAGCGTTTTCTGCAGATCGATGATGTAGATCCCATTGCGCTTGCCGAAGATGTACTTCTTCATCTTCGGATTCCAGCGCTTGGTCTGATGACCGAAATGCACGCCAGCTTCCAAAAGCTCTTTCATCGTAATGGATACCGCCAAGTGAACCCTCCTTTGCGTTGAACTATTTGCAAAAAACAAAACGACAGGAGCAAGTCGCTCCTGCCGTCAATTTAAGTCCTGAAGCAAAACGAAACATCGAATCAGCGCTTCGAGAACTGGAAGCGCGCACGCGCACCGCGCTGACCGTACTTCTTGCGCTCTTTCATGCGCGGGTCGCGCGTCAGGAGACCCGCCTTCTTGAGACGCTTGCGCAGCTCGGTGTTGTAGACCTGAAGCGCGCGTGAGATGCCGTGGCGGATCGCGCCGGCCTGCCCGCTCGGACCCCCGCCATCGACCGTGACGACGATGTCGAACTTGTCGGCGGTCTCGGTCAGCGAGAGCGGCTGTTTGATGATCATCTTCAGCACGTCGTTCCCGAAGTACTCGTCAAGCGACCGGCTGTTGACCGTGATCTGACCCGTTCCCTGCCGGAGATGGACGCGGGCGGTAGAGGTTTTGCGCCGTCCCGTGCCGTAGTATTCAACCAGAGCCAAGATTCGATCCTCCTCGCTACTCCGCGACTTCGATCCGCTCCGGCTTCTGCGCCTCATGCGGATGTTTGGTGCCGCGATAAACGTTCAACTTTTTCAGCATCTTCCGGCCGAGCTTACTCTTCGGCAGCATCCCCCACACCGCTTCCTCGATCATGTCCTCGGGCTTCTGGGCACGCACAAATCGCGCCTCGCGCTCTTTGAGGCCGCCCGGATACTGCGAGTGGCTGCGATAGATCTTGTCGCTTTCTTTCTTGCCGGTGAGAACGACTTTCTCGGCATTGATGACGATCACGTGATCGCCGGTGTCGAGAAAGGGGGTGTAGGTCGGTTTGTTTTTTCCAGAAAGGATGCGCGCGATGGTGGTCGAAAGACGACCGAGGATCTTGCCTTCGGCGTCGATGATGAACCAACGCGGTTCGATGTCACCCTTCTTGGGGAAATAGGTACGCATGACTCTCCTGAATGATCAGTTGTCGAGGACAACGACAACTCTTTACGACACAAGGAACTACACACCTTTCCTGGGAAAGGGATGAAACGGTAACACTGCCCAACGACTCAGTCAAGAAATTCATTCCCGTTAAGTGGTTGCGGGTCTCGCAGTTGCGGGGTCTCGCGGCGCTCCACCGCGAGACTCCGAGACCACGAGACTTCGCAACCTGTGGTAGAAGGCGCGGCCGTGCCAGCTCGAGTCATCGATGGCAAGGCGATTGCCGCCCAAGTCGAAGCAGAAGTGCGCGCGGCGCTCGCGAAATTGCCCTTCAAGCCGGGGCTGGTCGCCATCCGGGTGGGAAACGATCCGGCATCCGAGGTTTACGTGAGGAACAAGGCCCGGAAGGCGAAGGAGCTGGGGCTGCAGGGTACCGAGCTGGTCTTCGATGCCTCCATGCGCGAAACCGATCTGCTGGATGAGGTGCGACAATTAAATAGTGACAATAATATTGACGGTATTCTTGTACAATTGCCGCTGCCGAAGCAAATCGATGCCGGAAAGGTGATCGGCGCGATCGATCCGGCCAAGGATGTCGACGGCTTCCATCCCATCAACGTCGGCCTCCTCCACCTCGGCCGCCCGGCGCTCGTTCCGTGCACGCCTGCCGGCGTGCTGCGGCTGATCGCATCGACCGGAGTCGACATCACGGGAAAGCGTGCGGTGGTCATCGGACGCAGCGACATCGTCGGCAAACCCGCCGCCGCGCTCCTGCTGCGAGAAAATGCAACGGTGACCATCTGCCACTCGCGCACCCGCGATTTGCCGGGCGTCGTTCGCGAAGCGGACATCGTCGTTGCCGCGATCGGAAAACCGCGATTCGTAACGGTGGAGATGATCAAGAAGGGCGCGATCGTGATCGACGTCGGGATCAATCGCCTCGACGGAAAGCTGGTCGGCGACGTCGACTTCGCTCGCGTTCGCGACGTCGCTTCCTGGATCACGCCTGTTCCGGGCGGGGTGGGACCGATGACAATTGCGATGCTGATGAAAAACACGGTGACCGCGGCGCAGGTGAGGCGCGGATGATCCTGCGGGTCGGTCTGACGGGCGGGATCGCGTCGGGGAAATCGACGGTTTCGCTCACGCTGGCCGGGCTGGGATGCGTCACCATCGATGCCGATTCGATCGTGGCGCGACTCTATCGGCCGGGCGAGCCGGGATACGAAGCGCTCGTCCATGCCTACGGCCCGGAGATCCTGCGCAAGGACGGCGAGATCGACCGGGCGAAGCTTGCTTCGATTGCATTTGCCGACGACGCATCTGCGAAGAAGCTCAACTCGCTGATTCATCCGCTGGTGATCGCGCAGGAAGAGAGCGTGATCTCGGCGGAATCGCGCCGTTTCCCCGACCGCGACCGCATCGTGGTGGTCGAAGCGACGCTGCTGCTCGAGTCAGGCGGAAAGAAGCGCTACGACCGCATCGTGGTCGTCGACAGCGAGCCGGAGTTGCAGATCGAACGCGCGGTCGCGCGTGGCATGGATCGCGAGGATGCCAGGCGGCGTATGGCGCGGCAGATGCCGCGGGAGGAACGGCGCCGGTTAGCGGATTACGTGATCGAGAACAACAGCGACATCGGGGCGCTGGAGGCGGAGAGCATTCGCGTCTACGACAAGCTGCGGCGCGATGGGGAGGACAAAAAAAAGAGCGCCGCCGGAAATCCGACGGCGCCCCAGACTAAAAAGCGAGAGTCCTAGCCTTTCTTCTTCTTGGTTTCGGTCTTCTTCTTTTCGGTCTTGGTGGTGGTGGTGCCGGTCGTTCCGGTCATGCCGGTGCCGGTGGTGTCGGTCGACGTCATCGTGCCGGTGGTGCCGGTGGTGTCGGTCGACGACATCGTGCCGGTTGTGCCGGTCGTCGACTCGGTGGTCGACATCGTGGAGCTGGTGCTGCTCATGCCGGTATCGGTGGCCGTCGCGCTGGTATCCGTACTCGTTGTCTGCTCCTGCTTACAGGCGTAGCCGAAGAACGCCAGGGCCACGACTGCCAGAAGTACCAGAAGTTTCTTCATACTTTTCCTCTCTATGACGTGAACTGAATTTGAGATGAATCTTTTAGGAGTATGTCTGGGAATGCCTGCCCCACCTCCTTCTTCATCCAGTGCGCTTACGCGGACAAACTTTTCCTATCGTTGGCGTTTCAAAACTAGCAACTCCCGCGCCCACCCGGTTGGGATGTTGGAAAATTGGGATGTTGGATCGCTGGACATCCCGGCATCCCAACGTCCCAACCGGGCGGGCGGGAGGGCTAATAACCCTTCTTTGATTTCTTCGCTGGCGCCTTCTTCGTGCTTGTGCCCGTGGTGGCCGTCGTTCCGGTCGTGCTCGTTCCGCTGGTGCCCATCGTCCCCATCGTTCCGGCGGTATCGGTGGACGTCATCGTCCCCATCGTTCCGGTCGACGATGTATCGGTGGCCATCGTCGATGTGGCGCTGGTGTTCGTGGCCGCCGTGTCTGTGGCCGCGTTCTCTTCCTTCTTGCAGCCGAAGGCAAAGAGCGCGATCGCCATGAGCGCGAAGAGCGTGATCGCAAGAGACTTCTTCATTTGGAGTTCTCCTTCTTTCCGTGGTCACCGGGGGATTACAGCGGGAGAGGATGTGAGCGGATCCCGCTCACGAGGCGCTAATATTAGAAACGCCGTTGCCAATGTCAAGCGATCCCGCCCGCCTGGAAACCCCCGCCTCACATTCCGTCGCTTCCTTCGATGGAACCGCGATCACGTACGACCTCTACGAAGGACGGTCCCGCTCGGCGGTGCTGATCGTCCCGGGCTTCTGGCGGGAACGCAAACATCCGTCGATGGTGGCCCTGGCGGCGCTGCTGAACAGTCGTGGCTACACGGCTGTGGTCACCGATCCTCGGGGTCACGGCGACAGCGGCGGCACGTACGGATTCAACCTGCACGAACACCACGACACCGCGGCGGTGGCGATCGATCTGCGCGACCGGCTGGGCCTCGAATCGATCACGCTGGTCGGCCTTTCCTACGGCGCGGCCGTGGCGATTTCGACCGCCGCGCGCCATCCACTTCCGATCAACGCGCTTCTGCTGATCTCGCCGGTGGCCGACTTCTCCATGATCAGCCCGCGCATCAATCCCTTCACCATCCATCATCACATCGCGTTTTCGCAGGCGCTGCGGCGCCCGAAATTTCAATGGCGCGCGCGGAAGTCGCCCAAGCTGCGTCCGCTCGACGACATTCGCGAGGTCCACGTTCCGATCTGCCTGATCCACGTTCGCAACGACTGGCTGGTCAGCCACAAACATTCGGTCGCGCTGTACGAGGCGGCCAACGAGCCGAAAGAGCTGCACGTGATCGACATTCCGGGCAACTACCACGCCGATCGGATCTTCCGGGTGGCTTCGGAATCGATCGAGCCGATTTTTTTTGATTTTCTGCAACGGCTTGCGTCAGGATGACGTGCGGAGCCCATTCCGGCTGACGACCACGAGTGTGACGTCGTCGGCCAGCGGTGTATCGGGAACGCTCGATTCGATCGTCTCCTCGATCGCCCTGGTCAATGCGTCCGCCGATGCGCCGTGCAGCGCCGCGAGTTGTAACTGCAGCTTCTGCGATGCGAGGTCTTCGCCCTCGGGATTCACGGCCTCGGAGAGACCGTCGGTGAAGATGACCAGCGCATCGCCCGGTTCCAATTGCATGTGATGGCTGGCGTATCCCACTTGGGTCACCACGCCTAACACGAGGTCGGTGTCGCCGAGCTCCTCGACGCCATCGCGCTTGATCCACAGCGGAGGGCAGTGGCCGGCGTTGGCGTATTCAACCAGTCCGGTGGCGGTGTGGAGGCGGCCGAGAAAAAGCGTGACGAATTTCGACTGCGGGAGGTTTTCTTTCAGAGCGACGTTGAGCTGCACCATCAGCGCCGCGGGCGTGGGATCGTTCTTCGTGAAGATGCGAAATGACGCCTGCAAGCCCGCCATGAGGAGTCCGGCCGTCACGCCTTTGCCGCTGACATCAGCGATGACGAAATACACGCGGCCATCGGTACGTACGACGAAATCGTAGTAGTCGCCGCTCACTGTCCGGCACGGCCGATTCATCCCCGCGAATGTGTAGCCGGTGACACCCGTCGGCGCGGGAGGGAGGAGCCGCCGCTGAATGACCGACGCGGTTTTCAGCTCCTCATCCATGATCCGCTTCTGAATCGCTTCTTCCCGCAGGCGTGTGGTTTCGAGCTTGATCGCGGCGAACCTCGCGATCTGTCCGATCATCCTGACGTCGTCCTCTGAAATCTGGCGGCTGACCAGGTAGTCGACATACAAAACGCCCACGACGGAGTCGCCGATGACGAGAGGGGCGCAGACAATCGATCGGATCCCCTGCATGATGATCGACTGCGCGCGCTTCAATTTTTCGTCGGCCGAGATGTCGACGAATGCCAGTGCCTTTTTCTCTTTCACCACATCGTCGAACACCGTGCGGCTGATGCGCAGCTCGGACGTGTCGTTCTCGTCCTGGCGCCGGACTTCGACGTTCACTAAAGAGTTGCCGTCCGGCCGCAGCAGACCGATGGCGGCGCGGGAGGCCTTGCTGTGCAGGAGAACGCGCTCAGTGATGTATCCAAACAGCTCGTCGAGCGGACGGTCCTCGAGAAGCTCCGCCGCCAGCTCGCTCAGTGTCTTTAGCTTGGCGGGATCGGTGTCTTTTCTCGGTTGCTCGATCTGATCGATCGGGATGGCGATGGTGGTCTTCGAGGATGTGTCGGCGATCGCGAGGATGCGATCGGTATTGTGCTCTGAGCTCTCGAAGAGAATCTCGGTGTCGCCCAGGCGGATGCGATCACCGCCCTGAAGCGGATGTTCGCGATCGACGCGCACTCCGTTGAGGAATGTCCCGTTCGCACTTCCGCAGTCGCGAACGATCCAGGCACCGTTGACTGGAACGATCTCGGCGTGCTTGCGGGACAAGTAACGATCTTTGATCGGAATCGTGCAATCGGAGGAGCGTCCGATCGACACGGTCTCTCCGTTCAATTGTTCCCGGAAGGGCGAGGCGAGAGGCGTAAAGATCGTGACCTCAGCCTGAGGTGCAGCGGCTGTCATGGGGGGACTCTGGACAAAAAATTGTAGCATCACGGTCGAATGGCGTCCGATGACTACTTCCTGGAAATCGAGGCCCATTTCGCCTTTCGGCGCCAGACGCCGTTCATCCTCTCTGCGAAAGATTGGGCCCTGATGCAGCGGTGGCGGGGCGAGGGGATTCCACTTCCGATCGTTATCGAAGCGATCGACACGGTGTTCGACAAGAACGAGACCAGTGGCCGGCGCAAAGTGATCTCGAGCCTCAGCTACTGCCGCCACGCTGTGAAGGAGTTGTGGGACGCGCGCCGGGATCTGTACGTCGGCGGGAGCGACACGACGCCGGAATCGAGTCCCGAAGCGCGTCTGGCGGAGCTGGCCGAGCGACTCCAGGAACCGTTCGCTTCGCGTGTGCGCGAGCTGGCGCACCAGCGCAGCGTGCCGCGCATCGAAGAGGGCCTGATGGAAATCGAGCGTGAATTGATCGACACTCTTCTGAAATCCGAGGACGTCCACTATCTTCGACGCGAAATCGCAGACTCCCTCGGCGACTCGAAGCTCGATCCGAAAATTCGCGCGCGGACCGAGGAGGCGAACCTGCGTCGGCGGATCCGGGAGAAGTTCAATCTGCCGCGGTTAACGCTGTTCGGGTAGTCGTGATTCACTGCGAAATCGCGCGATCCACCTGCTCCAGCACCGCCGATGCCGTGCGTCCGCTCACGGGGACCTCGTCGGCAGCCGCTGAAACGCCGCATGCTGTGAGAATCGCCTCGGGCCCGATCACCTGTCGCGCACACGACGCTCCGCGAAGCGCGAGGATGCGGGCCGCGACCCGCACCAGCGCCGAGCCGGTGACTTCGGTATCGGGATTCACGCGCCGCGTCACCGGATCGATCTGAAAGACGCCGAGGGCGATGGCGCGGATGATCTCGGCGCGGCCGGGGGTCTCGCTGATGTCGATGGCGATCGGCGGTGCGGGCACGTTCTGCGCGAATCGGATCGACGCAATCTTCCAATACATCAGGACCGCCAGATCGGCGCGCGTGATCAAGTCGGCATCCATGGCGCGCAAAAACTGCGGTGGCATGTTGGCGGCTGCGAAGAGCTCCTTCACCTGTTCCAGTCGCCGCTGGTATCGCCCATCGCGATCGCGCCGCGCCAGGCGCTCGTATCGAACAATGGCCTCCTCGTACTGACCGTGGCCGACATCGATCTCGGCCAGCGCTTCCTGGACCTCGGGCTGATCGACAGCGCTGGTGTTGATCATGGGATCGAGCTCGCTCTTTGCCTCGTCGTATCGCTTGAGCGCGATCAAATGGTGAACTAGCAGCGTCCGTGCAGCGGTGGCGTTGGGCATCACTTCCAGTGCTTCGCGCAAAAAACGGATCGCATCTTCCGGTTGCGCATTGATTGCCGCGCCGTAGAGCTGATCGAAGACGCGCGTCTGCAGCTCGGCGTAGCGGCTGGACGCCGTGGGCGGCGCATCGGGACTGCGCGTAATCTCGCGATACCGGTCGTAGGCTTCTCGAACCCGATTCTGCGCGACGTCAATCTCCGCGACATAGACATCGGCGGCCAGGTATGCGGGAAATTTCGTTTTGATCTGTTCGACTGTTGCGCGCGCCTGATCGAGACGTCCCTCACCGATCTCGATGGCGGCCTCGGCCAGATCGGCCGGCGTATAGGCCGGGTCGCGTTTCTTGATGTCCTGCAAGCGCGAGCGCGCGTTGGCGTAGTCGCCGGCGAGAATCATCCGCCATGCCGTGTCGAAGCGTCGCGCGATCGCGTCGCTGGTCGATCCGTGCCAGCCGATGCGCGGATCGGTCAGATTGCGCGGCTCACCGGGCGGCGTTACGGCCGGTGGCGGCGATGGGGGTTGACAGCTCGCGGCTGCCAGCGCCGCGAGGACGACCAGGCATTTGAAAAACCTCAACTCGCTCCCTCGACCAATCGCAGTGCCGTGGCGAACGCTGCCTCGCGATCGGCGGCGTCCACCCAATGCACATTTCGCTCCGCTCGCAACCACGTCACCTGCCGCTTCGCATACGCGCGCGTGCGGCGCCGGGTTTCGGCGATGGCCGCACTTTCGGTCAGGCGCCCCGAGATCACGGCGGCCGCCTCGCGATAGCCGATGGCCTCGAACGGGCGGGCGGTTGGGGGATATCGCTGCAACAATTGGCGCGTCTCCTCGATCAGGCCGGAACGATATATCGCATCGACGCGCGCATCGAGCGATTTCACGAGCTGCTGCCGGTCGAGCGACAGCGCGATTTTGATGGCCGGGATCTCCTCCGCCATCGCGGTCGGGCGCTGCCAGGCGGAGATCGGTTGTCCGCTGACGATCCAGACTTCCAGAGCGCGTTCGACCCGGTGCCGGTCGGAGGGAGCGATGGTCGCGCCGCTCTTCGGATCGACTTTCGAAAGCCATCGATGCAACCGCTGCTGGCCGCGGGGATCCGAAGCGATGTGGCGCAGACGCGCGCGGATGGCCGCATCCCGAGCCGGCATTTGGGGCAGGCCGGCCAGAACGGCGCGCAGATAGAAGAACGTCCCGCCGACGAGAATCGGCCGGGCGATCTTTTCGATCAGCGGCCGCGCTGTGCGGGCGTACTCGGCAGCGTTGAACTCAACGTCGGCATCGAGAATGTCGAATAGATGATGGGGGACGTGCGCGCGCACTTCCGGAGACGGCTTTGCGCTGCCGATGTTGAATCCGCGGTAGAGCTGGATCGAGTCGTAGTTGAGGATCTCGCCGCCGAGCGTTTCCGCGAGACGAACAGCCAGCTCCGATTTGCCGGTGCCGGTCGGACCGGCGACGACGATGACCGCCACTACCGCCGCGTGCGCGTCATGTGCGTGCGCTCGTCCTCGCGTTGCAGGACGCGCCGCAGATGCTCACGGCAGTAAATCGCCCCCTCCGGGACGGGGACTTTGCAGATTTGGCAGCGGTTTTTGTGGACGACTTTCTTCGCGCCGCGCTCGACGAGCCGCATGACGATCCCCGTGATGACGAGCAAGGCACCGATCACCAACCCTTTCTGAAGCGTCGAGGTCGAAAAGTACTCCGCCAGATGGGTCTCGGCGTAGGTCTCGTGCAGGACATAGAGCGCCACGACTGCGAGCTCGGTCCAGAGTCCGAGGCGAAGGAGAGTCGATGACATAGAGGCGGCCAAATCAACTGTAGCACCTCATTGTGGAGTGTCAATTTGATGTCGGGCAAAGATTTGACCGCGATCGACTTCCAGATCGACGCTACCGTCGCGATCCGTTCGATAGACGCGGATACTCCGCCGCCCCAGCGCCTCGATCACCGCGCCGTGCGGATGACCGAACAGATTGCGACGTCCGCACGAAATCACAGCAATGCGCGGCCGTGCGGCGTCGAGAAAGACGGCGGTGGTCGAGGAGCGGCTGCCGTGATGGGCGACTTTGAGGACGTCGGCATGCTCGACTGCCGGGACCAGATCCGACTCCGACTCGCGCTCGATGTCTCCGGTCAGCAGAAAGACCTTTGCTACCAGTGTGACGCGCAGAACAACGGAGCTGTTGTTTTCAGCGGCGTGCTTGAACGCTCGCGAGGCCAGCAGCATCCGGATGTCGATATCGCCGAATCTTCTGCGCTCACCGTTTCGCACCAGATGCACCGGAACGCCCTCGGACGCAGTGGCATCGAGAACGCGCTGGGCGCAGTCGCCGGAGAACTTTCGCGGAGAGATCCACATTTGTTGCGCCCTCAGATGTCGAATGACGTCCGGCAGGCCTCCGCAGTGATCCGGATGCACGTGGGTGAGAAAAACGGCATCGAGCCGGCGCACGCCCCGATCGAGAAGCAGCGGAACGACATTGGCGTAACGGCTTCCGGCGTCGACGAGGACGGCATGATTCGCCGTGCGAATGAGGATGGCGTCGCCCTGGCCGACATCGAGAATGGTAAGCGTTGGCTTAGCAATGCCGCCATGCCCGACCACGATCGCCGCCACGCTCGGCAGAATCGTCGCGACGACGATGGCAATCGCACGCGCCCGCCCGCGCAGAAAGGCGATTGCGAACAGCGCGCCGCCGAACCCGATGATCAAGGTCGCGGCCGGCGGCGCGGCGTACCAGCCGGCAAACGCCGCCGCCAGTCCGTTCACGATGGTGCAGAGGACGTGGAGAAAGCCAATGATGTGCAACAGCGCCGCGCATGGGATCGCGCACACCAACGCCGACACCACCAGCATCGCGAAGATGATGGGCGTGAGCAGGATGGTCGTCAGCGAGCCGCCTAACGCGTATTGATGGAAGTGAAAGAGCGTGAGCGGCGTGACCGCGCATTCCGCACCGATGGCATAGGCAATCCATCGCCGGCTGCCCAGGGATTTTCCGACGAACAGCAACGCGCCTGCGCCGGCGTACGTCAATTGAAACGCGACATCGGTGAGATCGGAGGGGGCGATGGTGAGCCGCACCAGTGCCGAGACGCACCACAGATTCTCGAGCGTGGTCGGTCGCTTCACGATCCGCGAAATCGCGTAGAGACCGATGCCGATGCTCGATCGCGAAACGGAGGCTGTCGGTCCGATGAACATCGGAGCCAGGAACGCGAAGATCAGAAGCGACCAGTCGGAAGCGCGGGGCGCAGGCAGCGATCGCAGCAGAAACGCGATCACGCCGGCTGCCAATGCGATCTGCAGTCCCGAAAAAACGAGCAGGTGATACGTGCCGCCGCGTTTGTAGTTGTCGCGGATGTCGTCGGCCAGCATTTCGCCTCTCCCCAGCGCCAGGGCCTCCACCATCGCCACCTCGGTCGGAAACTTCGCGGCGTAGGGACGCAGACGATTGGCGAGCGCACGATTCCAGGCCGCCGGATCGAGATGCGACAAGCGGCCGCGATATGCGAGCAGCCGCGGCGACTTCACCGCGATCGTCAGCTGGTGGCGATCGTTCGGACGCAGAAAGCCGTCCACCTCGATCCACTTCTCCATCGCGATCGGTCTCGGCGAAAATCGCGCGTACACCGTCAGCGGCCGGCCGGCGTACTGCACGCGAAGAACGAACACGTCTCCGCGTCGCATCCAGTCGCGATCGATCGGCGCCTGAACGCTGGTGAATCGATCCTCGAGGATCGGGATTGGCTCGGGCTTCGAGTTTCCGGCGAGGATGCCCAGGCCGGCACAGAAGACGATGAGGGCCAGGCGAACGCGTCTCAGGACGCCGAGGAGGACCGCAATCGCGAAGAGCGCCAGGGCATCGCGCACGGAGCTGCCGCACGCGAGACCTGCGATGAAGGCGATCAGGGGGAGGGCGGCCGGTACGTCACTGGACACGCTCGAATGACGCGAGCGTTTCTACGTGATGGGTGTTGGGGAAGAGATCGAGGAGGTCGAGCGTGGCCAGGCGCCACCCGGACGCGATCAGCCGGCTCGCGTCGCGCGAAAAGGTTACCGGATCGCAGGAGAGATAACAAATCATCTCCCCCGCCCGCTGCGCCATCGCGTCGATCACGCTCTTTCGCGCACCGGCGCGCGGGGGATCGAGAAAAATGAAATCGGCATCGGGGATATCGAAGTCTTCGACCGACGATTGAATCGCGTCGACGTTGGCGCTCCGCACATATTGGATGGACGGCGATCCTTCGATCGCGATGACGTGCCGAAAAAGCTTCGCGAGCGGCAACGTGAAAAACCCGACGCCCGCAAAGAGATCGATGGCCACGCGCTTTTGTCGAACCCGATTCGCATGCGCCATAACAAGCCGGAGCATCGTGCTCAGAAGATGTCGATTCACCTGGAAGAACGACGTCGTGGAGAGTCGGTAGCGAAACCTATCGATGCGAATCTCGATCTCCATGTTTCCGCGGATCAAGTGGCCATCGATCTCCCAGGTCTGGCCTTCGATCGGATGTTGTGCCGTCCGGAGTCCGACCACCTCGCATTCGCGTGCAAGCGGGACAACGCGATTCGAGCCCACCGCGTAAAAGCCGACGGCATCGCCGTCGCGATGCAGGCGGCTCCGCATGCGATAGTTGAGCGGCGACGGGTGCAGCGCGATCGGCGGATGCGATTGCACCTTTCCGATGCGGCGCAGCGACTCGCGCAGGATGTGTTCCTTCGCGCCAAGCTGCGCGTCGAGGCGCAGCGCGGTCCAATCGCAGCCGCCGCATTCTTCCGCGATTGAACACGGCGCGGCACGCCGCAGCGGGCTCGATGACGTCAACCGCACCAGCTCCGCGCGCGCGAAGCCCTTTTTGACTTCGGTCAAGCGAACGACGGCAATATCGCCGGGATAGACATTGGTGGCGAAAACGGGAAATCCGTCGATGCGCGCCAGCGCCTCGCCGCCGGCGACCAGCTCGGTCGGCCGCACTTCGATTACATCGCCCGGCTGCATTTCAGTCGGAGCATACTCTGCGCATGTTTGCACCTCTGCTTTTTGCCGCCGCCGTCGCGGCAAAAAAAGTTCCCGACTTTCTGCCGAATGCCGCCGCTTCAAAGATCGTTGCCGTGACCGCGCGCGGACCTTCGCGCGCCTCGCTGGTGGTGATGACCGAGGCGCTGGCCACCAAGGAGAGCGGACCGAAAGAGACCGTCAAGGCCTTCGGTGAGGTCTATGCCTTCTCCCCGGCGACCTTGGCCGTGCATCGCGACGAGCCGACGCTGATCACATTCTGGAATCTTCAGAGCGATGACGAGCACGATTTCATGCTGATCGATGATCGCGATCAGGTGCTGATGAAGGTCACTCTGCCGCCTCTGAGAAAGGCGTCATGGGTCTTCACTTTTCGTCGCGAAGGGGTGTTTCGCTTCACGTGCACGCTGCACCTGCCGGAAATGGCCGGCCAGATCATTGTCGCGCCACCTCGGCAATGAGGCGCAAATCCTCGAGCGTCAGGCCGAGGATGTCGGGGTCGTACCAGTCGGGCGCAGACTCGACGATGATTTCGTAATCGACGCCGTTCTCGCGGACATTGGTCTGCATCCAGGAAAATCCTCCGAAGGAGTGATCGACGACGAACGCGACCGCGGCCGGATCGGTGAGCGTGATCGAGTCTTTGCGATCGTGCAGCGGCGTCGCCGCGCTGAATGGCCACTCGACCGGCGCGACCCATGAGTTGCCGCGAAAGAGCTGGAACGTGATTCTGGTCGGGCGAAAGCGCGAGTAAGTCTCCGGAATCTCTTCGCGAATCCGATCGAGGAGCCGCACGTACGGACCGCGACGCGGATGGCTGAGCGCCGCCACCACGACTTCCTCATCGGCGTCGCGATAGCGGATGTACACCATTCCGCCGTGCATTGAAATTAATCCGCCGTTTCGAACGCGCAGCAGTTGCGAGTTCTCGAGCAAGTCGTTCTTCGAAAGATCCCGCTTCAGACGTTCGAGGCGCTTCGGATCGATCGTCCCCTGCCAATACCCTTCTTCTTTCGTTGCGAAGACGATCCGGCCATCGGAGTAGATCTTCACTTCCGGCGGTGAAAGCATCGGTGGCCCGCGCCCTCCGTCGGCGAAGCCGCCCATGCCGTACTCGATGAGGTTTCCATCCTGCACGCCCGCGCCGCGGCGGTGCGTCGGTGAAGCACGCCACAGCTCCTCGATCCAGCCCTGGACGAGGGGCGGGTCCATCCAGCCCGGCGCGCCTACGACGCCGAATTGATAGAAGGCGCCGTTTTCCTCCACTGCCGGCCGTGAGATTTTCGCGTTGTAGGTCGCATCAATAATGAAGGCGATGACTGCCGGATCGCTCGTGCTGACCAGGTCGTCGCCGCGGTCCTTCAGCGGCAGCGTGGTGCTGAAAGGGCCACGCAACTTTTTCGAATAGTGACGGCCAGTCGAAAACGTAGAAACGCAATTGCTGCGGCCGAAAAGGCGTCGACGTCGCCGGCCGCTCGGCGTTGATGCGATCGATCATCGCGTTCCAATCGCCGTCGAGCGGAATTCCGGGCGTGGCGACGATGACGTCTTCGCCGAACCGGACGTACGAAACCCCGCCGGCGTGCGGCATCGGCTTGCGCCGCGCGAATTCGATCCAACGTGTCGTCTGCAGCAGCGGCGTGCGCAAAAGATCGCGCTCGAGATCTGCGACCCGGTCGACATCAAATTGCGACTGCCGCGCCCCCTTTTCATCGATGGTCAGGACACGCCCGTCGCGGAAGATCTTCATCTTGGGCGGATGCATCACCAGGCTACCTTCGGCATCGTTGAACGTGCCGATCCCGTATTCGACGAGGTTGCCGTCGCGAAGCTGCGCGACCGCGGCCACCGGCGCGAGCAGCAAGGCAGCCGCTGTGATAAAACGCCGCGCGCGATGAAGGTCCACGAGTATCAAGCAAAAGAGATTTTGCGCCGATACGGCGTGCCGACGCCACGCGGCATCGTCGTCGATCACCCTGAGGACGCCCGTCAGGCCGCGAAACAACTTGGTGGCAGAGTGGTTGTGAAAGCGCAAATTCACGCGGGCGGGCGGGGCAAGGGCGGGGGCGTGAAGCTCGCCAAGGATGCCGACGAAGCCGCCGACCTCACCAAAAAAATGATCGGCATGAGGCTGGTCACACATCAGACCGGACCCGAGGGTCGCGAAGTCCGCAAAGTGCTGATCGAGCAAGCCCTCAACATCGACCGCGAGCTTTACCTCGGCATCACGCTCGATCGCCGCATCGGCATGCCGGTGATCATGGCCTCCAAGCAGGGCGGCATGGAGATCGAGGAAGTGGCGGCCCGCGATCCCAAAGCCATTCACCGCCAGCCCATCGACGGCGTCCTGGGCGTCCAACCCTTTCAAGCCCGAGGCGTGGCGTACGCGCTCGATCTGAAAGGCGACGCCTACAAAAAGTGCGTCAGCTTCGTCGAGAAGTTGATGACGGCATACCTGGAGGTCGATGCATCGCTGGCCGAGATCAATCCGCTGCTCATCACCAAAGAAGGCGACGTCCTGGCGCTCGACTGCAAGATGAATTTCGACGACAACGCCCTTTTTCGCCATCCCGACATCGCGGAGATGCGCGACCTGCACGAGGAAGACCCGCTGGAAGTCGAGGCCTCGAAATTCGGACTCAACTACATCAAGCTCGACGGCAATGTCGGCTGCATGGTCAACGGCGCCGGCCTGGCCATGGCCACCATGGACATCATCAAGCTCGCCGGCGGCGAGCCGGCGAACTTTCTCGACGTCGGCGGCGGCGCCAGCGCCGAACAGGTCAAGAATGCTTTTCGTATCATTTTAAGTGACAAAAATGTAAAGGCTATTTTGATCAATATTTTTGGCGGCATCATGCGGGGCGATCGCATCGCGGAAGGCGTGGTCAGCGCATCGCGTGAGATCGGACTTCCTGTTCCGGTGGTGGTGAGGCTGGAGGGGACTAACGTCGAGCTGGGAAAAGAGATCCTCGCGAAATCGGGATTGCCGCTCATCACCGCCGACGGCATGGCCGACGCCGCGCAGAAAGTCGTGGCGGCCTCGAAGGGAAAGCGCTGATGGCCATCTGGGCCGACAAAAATACGCGCGTGATCGTTCAAGGCATCACCGGCCGCGAAGGAACATTTCACGCCATTCAGTGCCGCGACTACGGCACCAAAGTCGTCGGCGGAGTCACGCCCGGAAAGGGCGGGACGATCCACGAAGGCTTCCCGGTATTCAACTCGGTCCGCGAGGCGCGCGAAAAAGAAGGCGCGAATTGTTCGCTCATCTTTGTCCCTCCCCCCTTCGCCGCCGATGCGGTCATGGAGTCCGCTGACGCAGGCGTCGAGCTGATCGTCTGCATCACGGAGGGCATTCCGGTGAACGACATGATGCGAGCGCACGACTTTCTGGGGAAGTCGGGAAAGCGATCGCGCCTCATCGGGCCGAATTGCCCCGGCCTCATCACGCCCGGGCAGGCGAAGATCGGCATCATGCCGGGTCACATTCACAAGCCGGGACCGATCGGCATCGTGTCGCGCTCGGGAACGCTGACGTACGAAGCGGTCGGGCAACTCACCAAACTCAATACCGGACAGTCGACCGCGGTCGGCATCGGCGGCGATCCGCTGCCGGGTACGAATTTCATCGACTGCCTGGCGGCATTCGAAAGAGATCCCGCAACCGAGGCCATGATCATGATCGGCGAGATCGGGGGCACGGCCGAGGAAGATGCGGCCGCCTTCGTGAAAGGCAATGTGAAAAAGCCTGTGGTCGCATTCATCGCGGGACAGACCGCGCCGCCGGGGCGGCGGATGGGACACGCCGGCGCGATCATCAGCGGCGGCACCGGCACGGCGGCCGAGAAGATGAAAGCGCTTCAGAGCGCCGGCATCCACGTCGTGAAATCGCCGGCCGACATGGGGAAGAAGGTGCTTGAAGTAAGGCAGAAGGCAGAAGGCATAGGGCAGAAGTAAGGCCGCCTCCTTCTGCCTGCTGCCTTCTGCCTGCTGCCTTCTCTCAGCGGTTAATCACAATCTCCCCGACGTTCACCGGCCTCTCGATGGCGTCGACGACGATGGCCGCGATTTCCTTCGGATCCATGAAGTCCGATCGCCGCTCGCTCCAGAACGGCGTATCCATTCCGCCCGGGGCGACGGCGATGATCCGCGCCTTCGTTCCCTTCGCTTCCGCGCGCAGCGACTCGCTGTAGCCGCGCGCGCCCCACTTCGCGGCGCAGTAGACGCTCTCGTTGGGTTTGCCGATGAGCGCGGCGGTGGACAGAACGTTGACGATCGTTCCGCCATCGGTGCGAAAGCGAGGAAAAAGCGCTTCGCAAAACATGATCGTCGCGATGAGATTCGATTCGATCACGCGTGCGATTGCGGCATCATCATACGAACCTGCCGGCCCAAACACGCCCGCCCCGGCACAATTGACCAGCACCGTAATGCGTCCAAGCTGCTTCGCGACATCGACTGCCCGCGCGGCGGTCTCGCGTCGTGATGCATCGCCCGCGACGCTCGCGATCGGCGGGTCGTGAAACGGACGTCGCGCCACGCCCACCACCTGCCGATCGCCTTCCGCGAGCAGCAGCGCGATCTCGCGACCGAGTCCCGAGGAAGCTCCCGTGACGATGGCGACGTCGGTCAACGGAGTCGCTCAACCACCCCGCTGTCGAGGTGGTAATACGCCACGATCAGTCCGACGCGCCTGCCGTCGACGGCCTCGCGAATGATTTTGCTGTTCCCGAGCAGATAGGCGGCGCTCGCGCGCGCGTTAGCGCCGATCGCGGCCTGGAGAGTTGCCGGCTTGGGAGCGAAGGATTTCCGGATGCGTTGTAGCAGCACCGCCAGGCTTGGTGTGGCAGCATCCCCATCGGCCATGGCGGCCTTCACGGCGCCGCAATTCTCATGTCCGAGGACGACGATGAGTTTGGTGTAGCCGTTGGCGATGGCGTATTCGATGCTGGCCAATTCGAAATCTGCGGCCACATTTCCCGCCACCCGGATCACGAAGAGCTGGTCGAGCGATCGGTTGAAGATCAGCTCCGGCGGGACGCGGCTGTCGGAGCACGACAGGACCGTGACGGGTGGGTTTTGATGATCGGCCGAATGTTTTCGCTGATCGGCGAGATGATCGAAGGTCACCTTGCCTGCGACATACGCGCGATTGCCCGCCACGAGAGACTGCCAGATCGCGTCGGCGTTCTGAGCCGACGCAGGCGCCGCAATCAGTAAAGCAAGCAAAATGTGACGCATTCGAGCAGCATATACCGCAATGACGCAGCCACTGACCCTGCAGCTCGCGACACCGGTCACGCTGCTCGTCCTCATCGGCGGAGGGGAGTTTTCATTCGGCGAAACGCGCGAGATCGACGAATTCCTCGTACGTCATATTCCGCCGGATCGCAAGACGATTGCTTTTCTTCCGACCGCCTCCGGGTCCCCCGAATATGCCGTGCACCTCGGCCAGTATTTCAAAGCCATCGACCCGTCGCTCGAGACGGTCAACGTTCCGATTTACCGCGGCCGCGACAATCGGCGGCAGAAAAATCTGAATCAGATCTTGTCAGCCGGCATGATCTACGTCGGCGGCGGCGTGACCAACAATCTTCTCGGTACGCTGCACGAATCGCCGGCTGATATCGCGATACGCGACGCCGCCGCAAACGGCGCGGTGATCGCCGCGATCGGCGCCGGAGCGGCTTGTTTTGGCACTCAGACGCGCGACATGCAGGCATCCGCCTCCGCCCTCCCCGCCCTCGGCTGGCTCCACAACACGGTAATCGAGACCGCTTTTGATGCGGAAAACGACACCATGCTTCGGCGGCTGATGTCATTGTCCGACGTGAACATCGGCATCGGCATCCCGCCCGGTACCGCCGTTGCCATCGACAAAAATGGAACAACATCTGTCCTGGGCAGCGGCAACATTGCAGTCTTTAAAAAGTCATAGGCAGGGCGCTTGCTTTGATGGCTCGCGCGGAGGTGCCATCATCGCGGTCTTGGAAGAGAAACAAAGCGACGTCACGCTCGAAGAGTTGATCCGGCTCTTCTCGGTGCTGTCGCACGATCTGAAATCGCCGATCTTCACGATCGATGGGTTCAGCGAGCTGCTGATCGGCGACTATTCGGGCAAGCTCGACGACGACGGCCAGGATTTTCTCCGCCGCATCCGATCGTGCGCGCAGCAGATGCGGCAGATGCTGGACGACATGTCGCACATCGTCAAGCTGCTCGGGCGCCCCGACGTCAGGCGGCCGACGCCCCTGGGCGAGATCGTCGAAGAGGTCATGCTGAAGTACAACTATCAGATCGATGAAGGCGGCGTCCGAGTCGACATCCCCGACGACCTTCCGACTGTGAATGTCGATCCCGAAAAGATGCGCGAGGTGATCGGCGTGTTGATCTCGAATGCGCTTTTCTTCAACGATCGCCCCAAAGGCGAGCGCACCATCGCGATCGAATGTGCTTCCGAGTCGGCCGGCCATCGATTCTGCGTGCGCGACAACGGCATCGGCATCGATCCCCGCTACGTGAGTCAGATCTTCGACCTCGGACTCAAACTCGATAAGAAGCGCGGCGGTGGTCCGGGCTACGGCCTTTACCTCGCAAAACGCGTGGTCGAGAGCCACGGCGGAACGATCACCGTCGACACGGTGCTCGGCGAAGGCAGCACGTTCTGCCTCACGATTCCGCGCTAGCGCCCGTCAGCTTCTTCAGCGACCACGCTGTCCGGGCCAGCCAGAATGTCTTCCGGCAGCAACTTTTCGCCGGGCAGCGCGATGAGCCGAATCATCACCGTCCGGTCCTCGGCAAGGTCCACCCCTAACGCGCGGGCGGCGGTGCGGGAGAGGTCGATCACGAACTTGTGCGCATAAGGACCGCGATCATTGACGCGCAACCGGATCTTCCTGCCTGTGGCCTTCGACTTGATCTCGACCCAGCAACCCAGCGGTAACGTCAGGTGGGCCGCGGAGAGTTTTTTCATGTGATAACGCTCGCCGTTCGCGGTCAGCGTGCCATCGAGCGAATTCGAGTAATAGCTCGCCAATCCCATGAGCCGGTGCTTCGATTCGATCACGGTGTACTTCAGGAGGCGCTGGATGTCGGGATCGAGCTTGACCTCCGGCCGCCGCACTGCGGTGGATCTCGCGTCGCCGGCGACGTCCTCACAGACGCTCTGAGCTTTCGCAGTGCCCATGACCATCGCTGCGCAAAACAGCGCTAAAGACAGCATCCTCACGCATTATGGCGTATTCAACCGTCAAGCCAAACTGTATGGCTCGTAAGCTCTTAAGACTCAGCATTTTGGTACTGGTTCCGTAATTGCACAACAGGGGGCCATGGCTGAGGTCAAGACGGGCCGGCCTTTCCAGGAGAGGTTTCTGGACGGCTATGACCGGTCGCAGCTTCGACAGGAGGTTCAAAAGGTCAAGCCCTCGCGTTCGCTCCGGAAAAAGTACGCCACATGGGCACTCGGCGGAGCTTTGGCGCTGGGGGGGCTCGGCATACCGATGAAGGTCGGAGATCTGCTGCCGCGGATCGATAACAGCGCGAAACCGCAGCCGCCGCTACCATCTCTACTCGACCAAACAATTCCAATCGCCTCCGATCTGAACGCTGCCAAGCAGATCGCGGATCAAGTTGCCGGCGGCGTCCAGGGCGCCGTCACGACGGTTGCCGACACCGCCAAAGCGGCACCGGAAGCGATCGCGAAGAGTGTCGTCGAGGCACCGCAGAAAGTCGCCGACGTTGCCGAGCAGGTGAAGGAAAACTTTTTCAAGACGCAGGTCCCGTTCGGCTCGATCATTTACAGCGAGGCAAAAAGAAACAATCTGCCGCCCGAGCTGGTGGCCGCCGTCGTGCAGCAGGAATCGAAATTCATACCGACGGCGCGATCGGGCGTGGGGGCGATCGGCCTGATGCAGCTCGTTCCGCGAACCGGCCGCTGGATGGGCGCGAGGGATTTGACGAACCCGTCGCAAAACATCATGGCCGGCGCGAAGTACTTGAAATACCTCACCGAGCAATTTCACGGCGATCAGCAGATGGTGATCGCGGCCTACAACGCCGGCGAAGGTGCCGTGCGGCGCTTCGGTGGAATTCCTCCGTATCGCGAGACACGAAACTACGTCCAGAGAGTTCGCAATTTTCAGCAGGACTTCGGCGATCGCGTGCAGAGTCACGCCGTCGATTTGCAATCTCCCGGACTGTGATTCAATAGCCGCGTGTCAGGACGCCGCCTGATCGTTGGCGCCATCGCGATGGGAATCATCGTTCCCGCCTGCCTTTTTTTTCTCCTCGACCTTCAAACCGTCTCGCAGGTTTTCACGATCGCCGCCGTGGCGTTTCTCACGTGGGGTTCGGCGGATCTTCTGGCCAGCATTCTGGAACGGCCCCGGCTGACCAATCGCACGCCTGGCGGCGCGATTCGTGAGGACCTGGAACGGAGACAGGGGTAAAGAACGGTGCCGCGGGCCGGGTGCGGGGGTCATCCTGATCTGACGCGCCACCCGGCACGCGGCACGCGGCACCAAGGTTCTCAAATCCAATCGTTCATCTTCTCGAGGAGCTGATCGATCGACAGCAACCGCTCTGCGCCATCGGAATCGCGGCGGAAGATCGCGTGATACCAGCCCTTCATTCCGATCGGCCGGTAGACCTCATTGCCGACGCGCAACCGGCCACCGGAGACGAGTTTGAGAAAGACCTGCTCGTAGGCCGAGCGCGTCAGGCGCCGATCCGGAAACGGCACGGCGTAATTATTTTTGCGCCGTTCGCCGCGCCGCCGGCGCTCACTCCTCACCGTCACAGGCAGCAAAGCCGTTCCGCGGCGGTCGAGGTAGTCAGCGGCGCGCGGCGGCACTAACCGGCCGGGAGTGTCCTTCCGGCGTCTCGCGCGGCGAGCCTTTGGGATGACCGGAACCGGCACTGCATCATCTTTCTTCGTTCCCACAGCATCGAGCTCTTTCGACAGGAACGTGCGTGCCCGCTGACGTGCCAGGACGTATTCGTCGATCGACTGCCGATCCCACACCTGCCGCCGCGGCTTCAGCAGCTGCATTTCAGCGTCGTAGCTTTTCAGCTCGTGAATGACCATTCCCCACCGGCAGAGATGTCCGACGTCATCGTAGGCGGTCGGCCGATCGACGAGCTCGAGCATCGAGGGCGCGCGACCGTCGAGAATTGCAAACAGCATTCGAAAGCTGAATGGATCGGAGAACTGACGAATCGATCGCCGGAAATACCACGCCACCTGTTGCGCCATCCGCCGCAGCGAGATCTTCTTTCCGTACTGCGTCGTCCAGACCGAGGCATTGATGTCAGATGTGTATGGGCTCTGCGGATAATGAAAATCTTTCGTGAGCCATCCCTTCCGAGTCGTGTGTTTCCCGGGCACGACGCCGGCGACGACGGGAATGGGCAGTTTTTGCAAGAGCGAGAGATCGTACGTCGGCCAGGACATCACTGCCCGCACGATGCCGACGATCAGCGTCGCCGTCGCGACCATCAGTCCCGGATCGGGCGTGAAATCGACGGTGACCTCGATACGATTGCTTCGCGGTCTCACACCGACACCGGTGGAGCGGCGGTTCGTCCCTACCACCGTCACCGGAACGGGCAGGATGTACGCGAGCAGCAATGCGAGCTTCCGGATGTTGCGATTCGGTCCCTGCTCCGACTTTGGAATCTCGAAAGAAACGTTGTAGTGACTGCTGTAGGCTTTCAGCCGGACAGTGTGTCCGCTTCGCTTCTCCCACCTGGTCAACTGATCGCGCACCCATGCGATCTGCTCCCACAGATTGCGGACCATCCGGGCGGTGCTGTGTGGAGCGAGCTCGATGACCGGGGTAACGACTTCGATGACGCCGCGATCAAAGTAAACCGCGCCGCCGGTAGGAAGTTGCAGGGAAGATTTCTCCCGAGGGAGAAGATCCTGGTCGATGAACGCGCCCGGATGCTGCCAATACTTCTTCGGATCGATCTCAACTTCGTCGAGCCAGACATTGAACTCGGATTCCATGCCGATGGCCGGCATCCTGAGCCAGGTCCGCTGTGGGACCCGCTCATTTCCGATCTCATCCTTCCAATTCGTCGGCATGTGGGCCTGTCCGGGAGGGCGCTGGTAGCGAACAGAACTGCTGCGTGCCCTCTAAGCAAACGGCAGGCCCGTGACCTTGCGGTTGCGCAGCCTCAGAGTCGAGTGGCCAGGGGTTTGACTCGCTACAGAGGTTTGGGTACAACGCAGCCTTCAACGGAGCAAAGTTGCTACACGCAAAAGGAGGAGCCGCTATGCGACGGTGGTCTCTATTCGTTCTGGCATGTCTCCTGATCCTCGGCGCGTTGCCGCTGATGGCTCAGGAAAATTTCACGCTCGGCACGGTCGAGCGGGTGGTTCTGCTTCGCATCAATCCCGGTAAGACAAATGACTTCTGGGCCGATCTACGCCAACACACCAAACCGGTCTTTGAGGAATACAAGAAACAGGGAATCATCACGAATTACGGGTTTTTTACCAAAGCGACCGCCGAGAATCGTGATGACTGGAACGTCGGCTACTTCCTCGAGTACCAGAATTACGCGGCGCTCGACGGACTCGCCACTCGAACCGATCCGATCACTCTGAAGCACTACGGGTCGGCGGAGGCGCGAACAGCGGCAGGAAACCGCCGGTCAGAGCTCGCGACATTGGTGTCCAGTATTCTGCTCCGCAACGTCGATCCACGGCCGATGACCCCTGCAACGCCCCGGCCTTAGCAGCGGTTATTGCGTTTTGTCGTTCTCTGAGCCGGCCGCGACCGGCTGCGGAACGCGCCGCTCGCGTTTTCTTCGCTCTTCGAACGCAAAGCGCGGGCGGCTCTCCTGCGGAACTTCCATGCGATCCTCGCTGATCTCTCGCGGAATGACGGTGACGAATCCGAGATCGATGTGAACGTGATCATCGACGCTCTTGCCGGTGTCGTGACCGTACGGCATCACGACCACGTCATCGCTCAATTCCTCGGCCACATCGTTGAAGCGATCGATCAGCTCCTTGGTTTTGAGAATCGAGCTCCCGATTCGGTAGATATCCGCCGCAGTTCCCCACATGTGCGGCGATCCATCGATAGCCATCTTGTGCGCGGGCGAACGATAACCGCCGTTCACCGCAATGTGCACCGAACCGCCCGCTGCGGCACGGAACTGTTCGAGAAAGAATGCCAGCATCCGCACCGCGCACGGAACGTAGCGAGGGAACCCCTGCAACCGCTGCGCTTCTCGAAGATCGACCAGAATGAATTCATTGATGCCGAAGTGCGGGGTCAGGCGGATCTCCACCGCCGCATCGTGCGCGGGAACTTCGTAGAAGTAACGCGGAAGCCGATGCCGGCGGCCCTGGTGGTCGCGCAACATCTCGCCGGGCTTCAGGAGGCTGCGCAGCTCGTCGTCGAGGTCGAAGGCATCGACGACTTTGATTTGCTGCGACTCACTCATACGTCATTTCGGCGATCGCGTTGAAAATGTCGCGCGAAACGTCCGCCACCGCCGTTCCCCTCCCCGTCTCCGCGCGGAACTGCGTCAGGATGACCAGAACGTAAGGTTTGCGGTCCTCGACAAACACGATGCCGGCGTCGTGATGCACAGTCGAAATATTGCCGGTCTTGTGCGCGACGCGGGCCTCTTTCGGCAAGCCCGCCGGGATTCCGCTCCGATATTGCTGTTCCAGAAGAATCTTCAGCATCTCAGCGCTGGCATTCTTCGAGTAGGCCCTCTCCTCGGCGATCAGTCGCAGAAGCTTCAAGAGACCGTTGGCGGTGACCTCATTATTCAAGCCGGCGTCGAAGGCCGCCTGATCCTCGACGCCGCGCAAAATCCTGACGCCGTCGATTTCGAGCTCGTCGAGCGCCTGCTGAATGGTCTGAATTCCGACGACATCGACCAGAAGATTGGTGGCCAGGTTGCTCGACTTCGTGATCATCCAGTACGCCAGCTCGCGAATGGTGAGGGTGCGGCCCAGGTGACCGTAGACGTCGGGATCGGCATCGCCGCCGAGGTCGAGCATGAAAGGTTCCTGGTTGACGATGCTGGTGAAGCGATTGCGGACGTGCACCGGAGCGTCGAGCGCGAGAGCGCCGTGATCGACCTGACGAAAAACTGCCAGAAGCACCGCCAGCTTCATGGTCGACGCGGCGTGAAAGTAATGATCGCCGTTGTAGGCCCACTGGATCGTCGTCTGGGCGTCGTAAAACGCGATGCCGAGCGATTCGAGGTCGTGCTCTTCCTTGATTTTCAAAACGTTGCGATAGAGCGAGACCTCGGCTGCAGCGATGGAATCCTTCGCAGGCGAAACGGGCAGCTTTTCCTCGACGACGTGCGGCTTCGCGGCCATTATTGCGTCCCAACTTGTTGCAAACGTGGGGCCTTCACTAGTGTACGGGATCATCGGCCCGATGCGCGCAGCCACCGTCCGATGCGTTCCACGCCCGCACCGATGGCCTCGACCGGTGCCGCGAATGAGATGCGGACAAAGCCCCCGCCCCCGCTGCCAAAGGCAACCCCTGGAATGACAAGGACCGCGGCGTCGGTGGCCAGTGTCTTCGCGAATTTGACGGTGTCGCACGCCGGGACCGGAACGAAGGCGTAGAAAGCTCCGGCGGGCGGGTGGATGTCCGCTTCCAATTCGTGGGCGATCGAATAGAGAGCGGCCTCGCGCTGCTCGCGGAACTGCGCGCGAACGCGTTCGAGCCACGATGCGTTCCATTCCTGTGCCTCGAAAATGAGCTCTGTTAATTGCTGCGAAAAAACAGACGCGCAGGTGGCGATGTACTGATGCGCAACGACGATGGGTCGCATGACTTCTTCCCGCGCCATGATCCATCCGAGTCGTAGGCCGGTCATGGAATGGCTCTTCGACATGCCATCGACGACGATGACGTTTCTGCGCATGCCCAGCATCGACGGCGGCGGCGCGTCGTACCAGATCTCGCGATAGATCTCGTCGCTGACCACCAGCGGACCCGCGCCGGCGATTGTCTCGAGGCTTTGCCGGCCGGCGATCGAGCCGAGCGGATTCGATGGCGAGTTGACGACGATCAGCTTGGTGCGCGAGGTGATTTTCGACAGCACCGCCTTCGGATTCAGATTCCAATCGGGTGGCTCCATCGCGTACGGCACCGGCACTCCGCCGGCGAGTTTCGCCAGCGTCGGGTAAGAGGTGAATCCCGGATTGGGAACGAGCACCTCGTCGCCGTCGCCGACATAGGCCTGAAAAACTGCGTACAGCCCCTCTTGGGTGCCGGCGGTGATGCAGATTTCGGTCTTCGGATCGTAATCGATCCGCTGTGCAAGTTTTTTTCGGAGTGACAGCGCGCCGGCATTCGGCGAGTAGTGCCACGAGCCGCTCGACGCTGCACGCGCCGCCAGCGCACGCAGTGTCGGATCCGGTTCGACGTTGGGCTCGCCGATCCCGAGGTTGAGCGACTCCGACGTCGCCAGCGCGTTGATTTGACGGATGAGCGAGATCTCGATTCCGTCGAGACGTTTGGCGGGTTTCATAGTGGCCGGTTGCCGGTGGCCGGTTGCCGGAATGGCCACCGGTCACCGGTCACCGGCCACTATCGAAGAGCTTCTTCAAGCGCTGTCCCCGAGTCAGTCTTTTCGTCTCGATATTTCACGATCATCGGCGTTGCGACCTGGAGTCCGTGCTTCTCGGCAAAATCGCCTTTCATCGTGCGCGATCCGGGGATGACCACTGCACCGAATGGAATCTCGAGCGGAAGCTCGGGCGTGCGTTTGTAGATCTGTCCGCGAATGACGTCGTACACCGGCGTGGATCCGGTCAGAACGACCCCCGCCCCGATGACGGCGCGGCCGCGAACGATCGTGCCCTCGTAGATCCCGCAGTTTCCGCCGACCACGACATCGTCCTCGATCACCACCGGCAGGTTGCCGACCGGCTCGAGCACGCCGCCGATCTGTGCGCCGGCGCTGAGGTGGACGCGCTTGCCAACCTGCGCGCACGATCCCACCAGCGCGTGCGAATCGATCATGGTGTCTTCATCGACGTATGCGCCGATGTTGACGAACGCCGGCGGCATCATGACCACGCCTTTCCCGACATACGCGCCGCGCCGGATCGACGAGCCGCCCGGCACGATGCGAAGACCGTCCGCCACTTTGAACCGGCGCGCCGGAATGGTGTCTTTGTCGATGTACGAAAGAGCGCCCGACGCGAACTCGGAGTTCACGCCGAACTTGAAGGCGGCCAGGATGCCTTCCTTCACCCACGCCGCAACGTGCCAGATGCCATCGGCATCGCGCGTCGCAGCGCGAATCGATCCCTTCTCCAGCTCGGCCAGGAACAGGCCGATCGTTTTCACCGCTTCGGCGCGATCGGTTGAACCGCTCAGCGCGCGCACGCGCCCTTCCACCGACGAGAACTGTCCGGTCGTCATTTACGCAGCCGCCTTCAATTTCAATCCGCACTCGCGCAGGATCGCTTCGAGCTTCTTGCGATTCGCGTCGGCGATCGGTGCCAGCGGGGAGCGGACGGTGTCGTTTGGAATGATGCCGAGCATCTTCATGGCGGCTTTGACGGGGATCGGATTCGACTCGATGAAATTGCCGGTCATCAGCGGCAGGATGCGATTGTGAATGGCGCGCGCATTTTCGAGATCGCCCTTCAGCGCGGCGGCGGTCATGTGGCTCATCAGCCGCGGAATCTCGTTGGCAGCCACCGAGATGATCCCGTCGCCCCCGCATGCGACCAGCGGTAATGTCCAGGCGTCATCGCCGCTGAGGACGAGGAATCCGTCCGGCCGCTCGCGCAAAATCGAGAGGATCTGCTCGAGATTTCCGGACGCTTCTTTCACCCCGATGACGTTGGGCACCTCGCGCGCGATTTGCAGCGTCGTTGCGGCGGCCATGTTCACGCCGGTGCGCCCGGGCACGTTGTACATGATCATCGGAAATCCGCTGCGCTTCTTCTCGATCGCCTGGGCCTGCAGGCCGAAATGACGGCGGAGCCCGTCGGGCGTCGGCTTGTTGTAGTAGGGCGTGATGGTGAGCGCGCCGTCGGCGCCGAGGTCGATGGCGATCTCGGCGAGCTCGATGGCTTTTTGCGTCGAATTGCTCCCCGCACCGGCCAGAACGGGCACGCGTCCTTTGGCGCGTCGCACCACAATCTCCACGACGCGACGATGTTCATCCTGGCTCAGCGCCGGATTCTCGCCGGTGGTGCCGCATGGGACCAGAAAGTTGGTTCCCTCCTCGATCTGAAAATCGACCAGGCGCTCCAACGATCCCTCGTCGATCGATCCGTCATTCTTGAATGGCGTGACCAGCGCCACGCCGACGCCGCGAAATTTCGATTCTGAGCTCATTTTGTGTGCCTCATCTATTCTTCATTCTTCATTCTTAATTCGAATTTCGAACTTCGAACTTCATCAGTTCCTCGAAGCGAACCAGCCCCTTGTGGCCGCGAATTCTCTCAGCCGCCAGAAGCGCGCCCCTCGCGAAACCCTCCCGCCCGCGCGCCCGGTGGGAGATCTCGATCAGGTCGTCGGGCGAGTCGATAAAAAGCGTATGGAGGCCGAATTCGCTGCCCACGCGGGACGAGGCGATGGGCGGATCGAATTTACCGGCGCTTCCCTGCTTCACTTCACTCGCGATGCGCAGCGCGGTCCCGCTGACCGCATCTTTCTTCTGCGCGTGATGGCGTTCCTCCATCCCGGGGGCATATTGCGGGAAGCGGGAAAACATTTCGCCTGCCTGACGCGCCAGCGCGAACACCACGTTCGCGCCGGGCGAAAAATTGGAGGCGTAGGCGCAACCGATGCCGGCCTGCTCGATGCGCTTGCGAACGGAGTCGAGGCGATCGTTCCAGCCGGTGGTCCCGATCACCAGATCGACGTGATCGTCGCAGGCCAGCGCCACCGCTTCATCGACTCCCGAGGCTTGCGAGAAATCGATCATGACCTCGGCGCCATTCAGCGTCGGCTTCTTCGACGATGTGAAAATCGCGACCACTTCGTGCCCTGCTTCTGTGGCGATCTTCTCCACAGCCTTTCCCATCTTGCCGTAGCCGTGAAGGGCCAGCTTCACGACATGGCCTCGTTTCCGTCATTCGCGAACAGAGATCCTTCGCCGTCTGCGCGGCTCAGGATGACGTCGCTCACGACGTCACCTCCACCGGCGCTTCGAACAGCGCCGCGTGAATGGCGCGGACGGAGCGATCGGCGTCCCCGTCGTCGACCACGATGCTCAGATTGAGCCCGGAGGTGCCGAGTGAAAACATGGAAGTGGGGATGCCGCGCATGGCTTCAAAAATCTTCGCGCCGACCATCGAATCGCGCATCAGGTTGCGTCCCACGATCGCGACGATGCATTGATTCTCGCGCACTTCCACATCCGCGACCGGCCGCAGCCGCTCGATGAGCTGCCGCAGGTTGTGCTTCTCGTCGATGGTCACCGACACCGAGACCTCGGAGGTCGTGATCAGATCGACCGAGACTTCCAGCTCTTCGAAGATCGCGAACAGCCGCGCCAGGAACCCGTGCGCGCCCAACATCTTGTTCGACGTCATGTGCACCACCGTGATCCCTCGCTTGACCGCCACCGCCCGCGGTCCGGCTGCGTCGCGCGTGTCGCCTTCTTCTGTGATCAGCGTGCCGGCGCTGGAGACGTTGTGGGTGTTGAGCACGCGCACCGGAATGCGCTGTGCCACCGCGGGCGCGATCGTCTTGGGATGCAGAACTTTCGCTCCGAACCAGGCCAGCTCCGCCGCCTCGACGTACGAAATGCGATCGATGACTCGCGCCCCCGGAATGAGACGCGGATCGGCGGTCATCATGCCGTCGACGTCGGTCCAGATCTGAATCTCGTCGGCGCCGGCCGCGGCGCCGATGATGGCCGCGCTGTAATCCGATCCGCCGCGGCCTAAGGTCGTGGTCGCGCCATCACGTGTGCGCCCGATGAAACCGCCCATGACCGGAATCAATCGTCGCTCGATCAGGGGCCGCAGAACGCGTTGCGCTGCCGCTCGCGTCTCTTCCATCTGCGGCGTCGCTTCGCCAAAGCGACCATCCGTGATCACGACCTCTTCGGAGTCGACGTGCTCGCCGGGCAACGCGCGCATCATCATCGAGTACGCCAACAGCACCGACGACAACTTCTCGCCGATGCCCAGGACTTTGTCTTTGGCGCGGGCGGTGATTTCGCCCAGGAGCGCGATGCCCCGAAGGATGGTGTGGATCTGATCGATGTGTTTGTCGAGCTGCTTGATGAATGATTCGAAAAAATCGAACTTCTGCTGCACCAGACGCATGGCCACGTCTTCGTGCCGCTGACGCACGGCTGCGATGATCTGATTCACTCGATCGATGTCGCACTGCCGCGCCGCCTCGGTCGCCGCGACGAGATCGTTGGTGACACCGGCCAGCGCGGAAACAACCACGATCGGAGACTGCGCCCTGCGATCCGCGACGATGTCGATTGCGTTCGCCACACGCTGGGCGTCGCCGACCGAAGTTCCGCCGAACTTGATGACGATCATGGCGCGGCCTCCGGCCGCGCGTTGTCAGTTCTCAGTTCTCGGTTGTCAGCAATCACCGCTCCGACAACCGACCACTGACAACCGACAACTCTCACAGCATCCCCTTCGCTTCCAGCAGCTCCGCATTCAGGATGGCCGCCCCGGCCGCCCCGCGAATGGTGTTGTGCACCAGCGCCACCATGCGCAGATCGAGGATGGAGCACGGACGCAGGCGACCGACCGAGACGCTCATGCCGCGCTCCCGATCGCGATCGAGGCGAGGCTGGGGACGATCGTCGCCGGCGACGTAGTGCAGCGGTTTTTTCGGCGCGGAGGGCAATCGCATGCTCTGTGGCTCGCCACGGAAATTGTCGATGACTTCGCGGACCTGATCGACGTTGATGAAGTTGCGATTGCGCACGCCCAACGAGATCGTCATCAGGTGGCCGTCGATGGTCGGGACGCGATTGACCTGCGCGGAAATGCGGAACGGCGCGTCGACGAAGCGATCCTTTTCCCAGCGCCCGAGGATCTTGCGGGGCTCGCTCTCGATCTTCTGCTCCTCGCCGCCGCCGATGTACGGAATCACATTGTCGAGAATGGCATACGACGCCACGCCGGCGTAACCAGCGCCGGAGATGGCCTGCATCGTCGTCACGTGGAGCTGCTCGATTCCGTAGAGCCGCTCGATGGGCGCGATGGCCATGGCCAGTCCAATCACGGAGCAATTCGGATTGGTGAGGATCGCGCCACGACCTCCGCGGCGTTTCCGCTGCCGCTCGATGGCAGCGATGTGATCGGCGTTGATCTCAGGGATCAGCAGCGGCACGTCGGGGTCCATTCGATGATTGCGCGAATTCGACACCACCACGCAACCGCGATTCGCGTAATCGTCTTCGGCTTCGCCGGCGACCGAGGAGTCGAGACCCGAAAAAAGCAGATGGGAATCGAGATCGGCGCCCAGCTGCTTGACCGGCAACGCGGCGGCCTCATTCGGCATCACCGTGTCCAGGCGCCAATCCGCCGCCTGGCCGTAAGACTTGCCGGCGCTGCGCTCGGAGGCGACGACTTCGTGCAGCTTGAACCACGGATGCCCTTCCAGAAGCTGCACGAATCGCTGTCCAACCGAGCCGGTGGCGCCGAGGACGGCGACGGGAATCCTCTTAGAGGGCGGCTTGGCCTCGGTGGCGGTGTACGGGAGTGTCAGCGTGTCACTCATCCTGATGAGCTCCCTTGCAATTCTAAGGCGCGTTTTGCGCGCGCCACTGCAGAAAGCTCTGCTGACACTGGATCGCGGATTGCCGTATCTGCTGAAACTCGGGCGTACCACGGATCCTGGCGAACAACGGATCGCTGTCAAGCGCTGGATACGAGCAGTAATGGCGGTCAACCGACATCCGCAGCATCTCTAGCGCACCTTTGTCGAGACCAGTGGCAGCCGCGATCTGTGCCTCGAAATACGGAGGCTCGCCGTCGCGAAATCCCATCTCGGTCGCTTTCATCTGCGCAAACTCGCGGTCAATTTCCTGCTTCGACGCTCTCCTGTGAACGACGAGGAACAAGTGCCAGTTCCGATCCGACGGCTTGATGCTTCGCTCGATTTGGTCCAATTTTCCTTCGCGGAGCAGCAAATTCATTTCGAGGCTGTGCGACCAATCCGATCCGGCATCGAGTTGATTGAATTGTCGCGCGCGCCGTAAGTCGCCCAGCAGCAAGTAAACAATCGAGCACGAGCGCAAACCCTGATTGGTGGGATCGAGGGAGCGCGCGGTCTCGCATTCGCGTGCTGCCTCGCGCAGCAGACCGGCGTAGCGCAGAACGTAACTCAGCGTGAAGTGCGCATCGCCGCTGTCGGGCCGGCGCGCCACCAGATCGCGAGCCTGAAGATAAGCTGCCGGCAATTCGCCCTTTTCGGTCAGGTGAATCACCAGCCCTCGCCGGGAGAGAATCAGGTCCGGATCGAGCGACAGCGCCTTGCGATGTCCTGCCTCGGCCCGCTCGATGGCGGCCATCCCGCCGTCGGAGTATTGCCCATCCCAGTAGTAGCGATGCGCGAGGAGTGCCCACGCCGGCGCATAGGACGGATCGAGTTTCAGGGCGCGCTCGAGAAGCGCGATGGCCTGCTTGTTGGGAGCGGCATCGCTCGACATCGCCGATGCGCGCAGAAACAGCGCATAGGCCTCGTCGTTTCGAGGACGGTTGGTTTCGGGCGTCTCGGAGATGTTCAAGCGGGGCAGCAATCCCGTGCGCACGCGATTCGACATCGCATTGCGCATGGCGATGAGATCTTCCGACGGCGCCTCGATCGATTCGCGCCACAGGACGTTGTTTTTGTCGACGTCGACCGCTTCGAGGGTGATGCCGATCTTGCCTCCGGCGTCCCGAAAATGGCCGGTGACCACATTGTCGACTTTGAGACTGCGGCCGGTCTGCTGCGGATCGATGTCGCCGATGAACTTGCGCGTCATCGCGAAGGGTCGTACCGCCAGCGAGCGGCTGTGGCTGAGGATGGTGATCAATTCGTCGGGAAGCGCGAGCTGCAGGTAGTCCCTATCGTGCGTGCCGCCGAGGTTCTCGAAGGGAAGAACGGCGACAGTGGTTTGACCACTGGCCGCAGGTCTGGCCGGCGATGCTCGAAACCGCCACAGTGCGATTGCCACCACGATCGCGATCGCGGCAACAGCAGGCCAAACGATCCTTCGTGGCGCAGCGGTCACGCCTGAAGGATGCTTGAGCCGCTTCAGGTCGGCGCGAACGTCGGCCGCGGACTGATACCGTACCTCGCGATCTTTCTCGAGCGCCTTCATGATCACCGGCGCGAGCCGATGCTGCGGCGCCGGCGGCTGTTTGTGGAGGATGTTGTCGAAAACGAGTGCGGTCGTCGCGCCTGGAAACGCTTTCGCGCCGGTGGCCAGCTCGAAGAGAACAGCGCCGAACGAAAAGATGTCGCTGCGCGCGTCGATGGCTTCGCCGCGCGCCTGCTCCGGCGACATGTACGCGATCGTCCCGACGGTCGTATCGCTGGCGGTCAGGCCGCGCGCAACAGTCGCGGAGTCATCGCTGACGAGTTTGGCGAGGCCGAAGTCGAGGATCTTCAGGTGTCCGAGCTTTGTGACGAAAAGATTCGCGGGCTTCAGATCGCGGTGAATGATGTGCGCTTCGTGCGCGGTGGCCAGTGCATCGGCGAACTCGATGGCAAGGTCGAGAAGCGTTTCGTCGTCGAGGCCGACGCCTTCCCGCAGGGTGTGCCCTTCCAGGAGCTCCATGACCAGAAAGGGCTGGCCGTCGACTTCGTCGATCTCGTGGATGGTGCAGATGTTGGGATGATTGAGCGACGAGGCCGCGCGCGCCTCGCGCTTCAGGCGCTCGATGGCGGCCGGATCGCGAAGCGCATCCGAGATCATCTTGATGGCGACCACGCGCCCGAGCCGCGTGTCTTCGGCTTTGTAGACCACCCCCATGCCGCCCTCGCCCAGCCGCTCCAGAATGCGATAGTGGGAAATCGTGCGACCGATCATCGCTCTAGAACGATAAGGCACCTCGCGCCAAACAGCCTGGGAAAATGCGAAAGGGTTCGATCGATGGAGTTGAACATCGGAAGAAGCTTCCGCGGATAGAAGGCCGGCTTGCTGAATCCGCCCGAGAAAACGTAGCCGAATGCCGCGAAGGCTTCGCGATGCACGACGCGCCATCCTGGAAGCCACTCCAGATCGCCGAACAGCAGTCGCGTGGCATTGCCCTGCGCCGCGTAGTACTCGGTCGTCGGCGCCGTCTCGACCTTGGCGCGCCAGGCAATTGGCTCGTCGTGAAATACGCCATAGACCGCCGCGGACAGTAGGCTGATGTACGGCTCGAGCACGATGACCCGGCCCTTCTTCGCGAGCGAGGAGCGTGCACTTTCGAAAAATGCGACCGGCGCGGAGAGATGATGAAACACATCGACCATCACCAGATGCGAAACCGTCTGGTTACGGAAAGGCAGCCGATAGGCGTTGCAGGTGAGATCGATCCACGGCTGAATCGACTGATCGGTGAGCACGACGTCAGATCTGAATTCACCGAAGTTGCCGATGCCCGATCCGATCTCGACGATCTTTCCCGCGATCGACGTGTCGATCCATTGCGCGACTCTGGCGTACATCTGAAAGTAGACGTCGCGCAGGAGCGCCTTCGACTTCCACACCCCGGCATTGCGTTCAATTTCTTCTTCGTAAGGCGTCATAGAAAAGCACGGTGACCGCCATGACGTGAATCACGCGCAGCGCGATCATCTGAGAAACGAGCGGCCCAACGGCAACCTGCGATAAGTCGGCGGTGAACGGTGCGTGCAGCGGACCCCATCGAAACAGCCAGGACGGCGATGAGGGCGAGGTCGCGCCGGCGAAATCGTGGAACAACGCGCCTTCGTGGATGATGACGTCCCATCCCATCAACCACCCGGCCAGCAGCGGGAGCGGCGTCATCGGGAAGATCGTTCCGACCACCAGCGGCGCCAGCGCATACCAGAACCAACCTTCTTTGCCCGCCGCGGGAAGCGCGACGCCGGCAGCGCGCGCGCGGCGGATGTAGCCGGCGGCGTGAACAATCTGTGCAACTGCGAAGGCGCCAATAGCAAACAATGTGGGACGGGCTTCAGCCCGTCTGAAAGTCATCACGCACAGAGCCGCGATCGGAAACGCAAACAGAATCATCCCGATCGGCGTCAGTGCGTTCCAGTGCTGTCCGCTGGTCCAGATCCCGCTCGCGATGGTGACCTTGATCATCTCCAAGATCCGGATCACTTGCGGTGTCGACTTTTGTGCGGACTGATCGAAGGCCAGAATGCCCAGCGGATTGTGAGTCCTGGAAATGAGATCGATCACGGTGACAACAACCGAAATCGCCGATGCCGCCACGACCATCGCAATCCGCCACCTCGAGGCGCGCTGCCTCCGCCAGAAGATCAACGCTGCCACGAAAACCGGCCAGGTGTAGAGCTTGGCCGCCAGCGCCAGCGCCCACGCCATGGCCTCGGCAGCGATCCCGAGAAATCGCGCCGGCGCTGAAACTGTGAACGCGAGTGCGACCGCCAGAAGCGCGCACGCGAACGCGTCGTTGCTCGCGCGCACGACGAGTGTCAACCATGTCGGCAGCGAGACCAGCAGGGCGGCGGTAGCGATTCCACGGCTCCCGAAAAATTTCCAGCCCATGTGCGCCGTGGCCAGCACGATGATCAGCGAAAAAATCACCGATGCGAATCGCCAGTCCCGCAGCTCCGACATCTGCGTCCGATACCCAGCGAGCCGCCCGACCATCGAGTAGTAAAGCCGCGGCTGCTGCGATTCGATATTCGACCGAACGTAACTGCGATCGACGTGGTGATCGATGAGGACCCGCCGCGTCTTGACGATTTCCGGCCATTTTGGGCCGACGCTTCCGAAGTCCGGCATCCGCGAGGGATCGCCGGCCATGGAGCCGGCGAGGTAATTCGCGATCGAATTCTCGTCGATCTTCGGGTTGCGCCCTTCCTGTGCAACGAAGGCCAGCCGCGCGACGTGGTAGATCTCGTCGAGACCGGCGTAAGGCGGAAGGGCCACCATCTGCATTAGAAGACGCGCCGCGGCCGCGATCGCCAGCAACACGTACAGTCTAAAATCGCGAAGTGCCATCCTCGGTTCAGTTTCGCAGTGTATCGGTCGCGCCGATTCTGTACGACATCAATTTGCGGATCGCGGCCGGAGAAGCGGTTGCCTTCGTGGGCCGCAGCGGAGCGGGCAAGACGACAACGCTTCGTTTGGTGAACGGCCTGGCGCGCCCGACATCCGGCGAAGTCGTGATCGATGACCAGCCGCTGGCCACCGTCGATCTGATTCAACTTCGCCGGCGTACCGGTTACATCATCCAGGGATCGGGACTCTTCCCCCACCGCACCGTCTACCAGAACGTCGCGCTCGTTCCCCGCCTCCTGGGCTGGCCCGACGAGAAGACGCGCGCGGCAGCGGAGGAGCTGCTGGCAAAGCTCGATCTGCCGCTCCCGCGATTCGGCGATCGCTATCCGCGTTCGCTTTCCGGCGGCGAGCAGCAGCGCGTCGGAATCGCGCGCGCGATGATCGCGCGGCCGGCGGTGCTGTTGTGCGATGAACCGTTCGGCGCGCTGGATCCGATTGTCAGGCGCGATCTGCAGGACGCCTTTCGCGCGCTGCGCAGCGGTGTCACGATTCTCTTCGTGACGCACGATCTGGCCGAGGCGCTCAGGATTGCCGAGAGGATCGTGCTGTTTGAGGGCGGGCGCGTGGTCGCAGATTGCCCGGCCGCAGAGTTCACCTCGCAGCCGCTGCCCCTGGTGCAGCGATTTGTCGCTGCTGCGAGTCTGCCGTCATGATCGCCGACGTCCTTCGCGCCACCGCCGAGCACATTCTCATCGTGGTGATCGCGGTCGGCATCGCCATCCTCCTCGGCATCCCGCTGGGCATCTGGTGCGCGCGCCGCGCCCGTGCCGGCCGTGTTGCGCTCCGGATCGTCGATGCCATCCAGACCATTCCGTCGCTGGCGCTGTTTGGATTCTTGATCCCGGTGCCGCTGATCGGCGGAATCGGAATGCGCACCGCCATCGTGGCGCTCATCCTCTATTCTTTGCTGCCCATCGTGCGGAATACCTTGACAGGCATTCGCGGCGTCGATCCCATCGTGGTCGATGCCGGTGTGGCCATGGGACTCACCGACCGCCAGTTGCTGCGCGAGGTCGAGCTGCCGCTGGCGATGCCGACCATCGTGGCGGGGATTCGCATCGCGACGGTGGTCGGTATCGGCGTCGCGACCATTGCCGCGGCCATCGGCGGCGGCGGCCTCGGAACGCTGATCTTTCGCGGCGTATCGATGGTCGACACCCGGATGATTCTGGCCGGCGCCCTGCCGGCGGCCGCGCTGGCGCTGATGGCGGATGTCGTGCTGTCGATTGTCGAGCGGCATTTGATCAAGGGATGAGGGATGAGGGATGAGGGATGATTAAGACCTTGCGAAAGTTCATCCCTCATCCCTCCGCCCTCATCCCTTTCCTATTAGTGATTAACTGCCACGCTCCTCGCACCGTCACCGTCGGCTCCAAGAACTTCACCGAGTCGGTGATCCTCGGCGAGATGCTCGCGCAAAAGCTCGAATCCTCCGGATGCAACGTCGACCGTCGCCTCAATCTCGGCGGCTCACTGGTCTGCGATGCTGCCATTGCGTCGGGATCGCTCGGAACTTACGTCGAATACTCCGGCACGGCGCTGACTGCCATCCTCCATCAGCCGCTGCAGCAGTCGCGCGCCGCTGTCAACGCGACCGTCGCTGCCGCCTACGCCAGGCGCGGACTGCACTGGGGACCGAACCTCGGATTCAACGACACCTTCGCGATGATCGTCCGGCGCAACTCCGGATTGCGCACGATTTCCGATCTGAAACGCGTGGAGGGGACGCTCCAGCCGGGATTCGGATACGAATTCGCTTCCCGCCCCGACGGATGGAATGGACTTCTGCAGCACTACGGCCTGCATTTCGCGAAACCGCCCAAAACGATGGAGCTAGGTCTGACCTACAAGGCGCTCGCGGCGGGGGAAGTCGATCTCATTGCCGGAAATTCGACCGACGGTCTGATCGCCTCGCTGGGCCTGACAGTGCTCGACGATGACCGGCACTATTTCCCGCCCTACGACGCCGCGGTCGTCTATCGCAACGATCTCGATCCCAAGTGCCGCGGCGCACTCGACTCCCTCGCCAATATCCTTGATGACGTCACGATGCGCCGGCTAAATTACGAAGTCGACGGACGCAAACGTCCAGTTGCCGAGGTGGTGCGGCAATTCCTCAGTGGCGCACCGCGCGGGAACGCGAAGCGTGGACGTCAATGATCTCCGCGGCGGCCGAGCCGCCCGAGCCGGGGAGGCCTCCTGCAATCAGGAGCGTTCCGTCGGAAAGAAGCGTCCGATTCGTGCTGATCGATCCCCCTGCGATCAGCACAGAACCATCCGGGAGCCCGCCGCCGAGGTCTTGAACGTCCGCGTCGCCGGATCGAATGTCTGGATTGTGCCGAGGCCGACCAGCAGAGCCTTCCCGTTCGGCAGCAGGACCGCGTTCAGGAAGGGCCACGGATTGCCGATGGAGGTGAATGTGCCGGTGTTTGGATTGTAGATCTCCGCGGGAGGCGAATTGGATCCACCAGCGACGGGGACAGAAGAAGAATGTGGCGGTGGCCGGGTCGTAGATTTCCGACGTCGAGCTCGTAACGCCGATGTATTGGAAGCCCCCGACAATCACCGCTCGTCCCTCGCGCGTCAGCACAGCCGCATGCTGCTGTCGGATCGTCGACAGCGATCCCGTCGGGCGAAAGCGGCGCAGGGCAGGATCGTAGAGCTCTGCTGTACTCCGCTGGCTCGGTCCGTTGTCGTCACCACCCGCGATGAGGACCGTCCCGTCAGGAAGCAGCGTCGCGTCGCGTCATGTCGAGGGGCGATCATCGGCCCGACGGAAGTGACGGTCGCTGCCGGGGCGCTAAACGCGGCTATGGCGAGTAGGGCAACGATTGAAATTGACCTCAAGGGACGGTAGTTTAGTCCGGAAGAATGCGCCTGAGCGCGCTTGTTGCTACATTGTTAATCGCATGGCCATTCGCGAGCGCGTGATCGCCCTGATCGACCGGCTCTCCGCCCAGCGTCAATTCCCGACGCAGGGGCAGACCATCTTCGTCGACCTCGAGCATCACGAAGTGCGCCGCGCTTACATCCCGCGCCGCGTCGTCGAGACATTCCTGGGTGGCCGCGGCGTCAACATGTATCTGCTGCACAACCTCCTGAAAACATCGCTCGATCCGATGCATCCCGATGTGCCGCTGATCTTCGGCACGGGCATCCTCACCTCGCTCGTCCCGTCTGCGGCACGCGGCAACGTCACGTCGTGGTCGCCGGAGACGAAAGTGATTCTCGACTCCAACGCCGGCGATTACTTCCCGTCGTTCATGAAGCTGAACGGCATCGATCATCTCGTGCTGTACGGCAAAGGGCGGACGTGGACCTTGCTGCACTTCGAAGAGGGCGACATCAACTTCATCGATGCCGCCCCGTGGGTGGGGATGGACAATCTAGACTTTCGCGCCGCGATCGAGCGCGACTTTCACGGCCAGGAAGGGCGCGATTTCGGGCTGGCCGCCATCACGACCGCCGGCGAGAATCTCGTGCTCTGCGCCGGCATCATGGCCGGTCCGAAGGCGATCTACGCGCGGGGCGGCCCGGGCGCGAAGATGGGTTCTCTTAGGCTCAAGGCGGTCCTCATCCAGGGCCGCAGCGCCGATCTGACGCCCGCCCGTCCGCACAAGCAGCGCAATCGCGAGGTCGCCGAGAAGCTGCTGAACACGTCGGTCGTGAAAAACGCGCTGAAGAAGCGCGGCACTCCGTTCCTCTACAAACCGTCGCGGATGTTAGGCGCGATGGGAACCAAGAACAATCAGGAGACGACTTGGACCGACAAGCTCGACGCCGAGAACATCGATCCGTTCCGGCCGGGCATGGAAGGGTGCTTCGCGTGTCCGGTGAATTGCCGTCCGCTAAACGACCTCACCGGATGCGAGCACGTGCCGCACGATCAATACATCAAAGGCGATGGGCCCGAATACGTGACGGTCGGAAAATTCGGACCGAACATCGGAATCTCCGAAGTGCACCAGGTCCTTCGACTGAACAACATCTGCAACGACCTCGGCCTCGACACCGCCTCGGCCGGGAGCGCGATCGCGTGGGCGATGGAGCTTTACCAGCGCGGGATGATCGATCCCGGCATCGATCTGAGGTGGGGCAACTACGACGTCATCGAGCGTCTGCTCTTCATGACCGCGAAGCGCGAAGGCTTCGGCAACGTGATCGCCGACTCGTCGCGTGCCGTCGAGAAGGGCCACTATCCCCCTGAAGCGCTCGAATATCTGATGGCGGTCAAGGGATTGACGCAGAGCGATCCGCACGATGCGCGCATCCTGAAGGCGTTCGCGCTCGGCCTGGCGGTGGCCACGCGCGGGATGGACCATCTCCGCAATCGCGTGACGCTCGAGATCAACGCCAAGATCAATGACGATCCGGGATTCAAGCGCGAGCTGTACGGCGGCGACGTCTCGGCGGAGCCCAACAGCTACGACGGAAAAGAGGTCGCGGTGCGCCGATGCGAAAACATTTTCGCTGTCGGCGATGCGGTGGGCATGTGCCGCTTCACGACCAAGCTTTTCAATTCCCCGTCGCTTCCGGGCTACGAAGAATTTGTCGATCAGGTCGCGAACGTCACCGGCATCGAGCTGACGGTCGCGCAGCTCGATCGTATCGGGCTGAATATCATGGGCGTGGAGCGCATGATCAATTCGCAGCTCGGCGTCTCGCGCAAAGATGACACACTACCCAAACGATGGTTCGAAGAGGCCATCGGCGTCGGGCCCTACAAGGGCGAGAAAATCGATCGGCAACAGTTCGACGACATGCTCTCGCGCTTCTACGCCATCTCGAATCTGACCGACGAAGGACTGCCGCGCCCCGAATGGCGGCGCGAGCTGGAATCGGTGCTGGCCTCATGATCACCGTCCGCCTGCCCGAACCGCTCCGCAACGGCCGGCCGGAAGTCATCATGATGACCGCCGCCACACTCGGAGAAGTCATCGACAACCTCGGCATCGAGGGCGAGCGCGATGAGCTGTACAACTTCGCCGTCAACGGAGACCTCATCGTGCACGGCGAAAAAGACGTGCGGCTCGAGAGCGGCGACGAAATCGAAATCGTGGTCGCCTTTTCGGGCGGATAGTTTCACCACAGAGGCACAGAGAGCACAGAGACCTCTGTGTGGTGATCGAGCGGCTAATGCACGAAGTCGATCAGCTTTTTTCGGATTTCGTCGATGCGCTCCGTCGCGGTGACTGCGACGCGCTCGCCAATTTGGTGACCGAGGACGCAGAATTCTGGACGCCGGGGATGGCTGCGATGCGCGGGCGCGACCACGTGCGGACCGCGATGCGCGCGGCGTGTGAAAAGTATCGCATCGAGCGTTCGTGGGAAGAGGTCGAGCGGCTGACCGGAGATGATTTCGCCGTCAGCATCGGGATCGAGAAGACACGCGCAATTCCGATCGAAGGCGGCGATCCCGTGGAGACAACGCAGCGAGGATGGACGCTGGCGCGGCGCGGTTCCGACGGGCGTTGGCGGTTCGCGCGCGGGATCACGAATCGGGAATGAGCGATCATCGAATCGAGCTCCACTGCCCGCGTTGTGGGCAAACCAATGCCCGCTACAGCGGGTGGCGAAGCATCCTCAATCCAAAATGGGCCGAGTTCTGCACGCTATGCGGAGCGCACCTGGTGACCGGCGAACGCTTCGGCGTCGACGTCGCATTCGGTGGCTTCCTCATGATCCTGATCTACGGCCTCCACGCCCTGGTGGGCGCCGGATTGTTTCTCATCGTCTCTGCGCTGTTCATGGTTGGACGGCTCAACCCGGCGTGGTTGGACCGACTCAGTCTCCTGCTGCCGGTCGCCGGCGCAGCGGCCGGTGTCGCGCTGGCGGAGTGGAGCCGGCGCCAGGGAACGTTGCTCAGCAATCGGCGGGCTCCGAAATAGTCGTCGGGCTATGATGCCGTGATGACCACCTTCCAAACGCCGCGCGCCGGCGAGCGGATGATCTCGGTCGAGGAGGCGCAGGAGCGCGTCCTCGCGGAAATCGCTCTCCTGGGAACGGAGCAGGTCGGGTTCACCGAGGCGCTCGGCCGCGTTCTGCGCGAGGACGTCGTCGCCAATGCCGACATCCCTCAAGCCGACAACACCGCCATGGACGGCTATGCCGTTCGCGCCGACGACATCGCGAATCCGCCGGTGAAGTTGCGGGTCATCGAAGACCTGCCCGCGGGCAGCGTCGCGACCAAGAGAGTGGACGCCGGAACTGCCATTCGCATCATGACCGGCGCGCTGATTCCCGCCGGCGCCGACACCGTCGCGCATGTCGAGATCACCGACGCCGGCTCCGATTTCGTGACGGTGAAACAGTCGCTGAAGCGCGGCGTGAACCTGCGTAGACGCGGCGAAGACATGCACGCCGGAGAGGTCGTGCTCAGCGCCGGAGCGCTCATCGGAGCCGCCGAAATCGGCGTTCTGGCCAGCGTGCAGAAGTCGGTGGTGCGCATCGCTCGAAAGCCGGAAGTCGCAATCATCTCGACTGGCGACGAGATCGTCGATGTCGATCAGCCGCGACCGTTCGGCAAGGTCGTGAACTCGAATTCGTACTCACTGGCAGCGCTAGCGCGCGAGGCCGGCGCGCTTCCGCGCATGATCGGTATCGTCCGCGACACGCGCGAAGCGACGGTCGCCGCGATCGAGTCGGCGCTCGAATCCGATTTCATCATCTCGTCGGGAGGCGTCTCGGTCGGGGCCTACGATTTCGTCAAAGACGCGCTCGACGCCCTGGGCGCCGAGACGAAGTTCTGGCAGATCGCCATGAAGCCCGGAAAGCCGGTGGTGCTCTCGCGAGTGCGCGACCGCGTCTACTTCGGCCTTCCCGGCAATCCCGTCTCGTGCATGGTCTCGTTTCTCCTGTTCATCGCGCCCGCGCTTCGCAAAGCGATGGGCCAGAAGAGCGGGCTCCTTCCGCCGATCGCGAGGACGCGGTTGATGGGACCGCTCAAATCGCGCGGCGATCGACGGAACTATCTTCGCGTGCGGGTCGTCGCGCGCGACGGCGAGCTGCTCGCTTATCCCATGACCGCACAAGGCTCGGGCGTCTCGACATCGATGGTGCAGGCCAACGGATTGGCGATCGTCGATACCGGAATCACCAACGTCAACGCCGGCGAGATCATCGCCACCGTCCTGGTGGCAACGCCCTTCAGCGAGTGACGCTGACCTCGGCGATCATTCGCGTCATCCGCTTCGCTTCCTCGTCGCCGCTTTCGTAGGTGGTGCAAAGAAGATCGATTTGTTCCTGCGATTCGTTCGCGGACACCGTGAAGCCATCGTCAGGTTGATCGGGAAGAAGGGCGCGATGACATTTCCAGCCTTCGGACGTCAGGTGGTATTGCAGAAAACCGCTCGAAACGCGCATGGCTGCCGAAACCGACGTCAGTGTTTCGTCGCCCACGACATTGCGTTCGCGATTGCCGCTGGCGTTCGCCTGTTGTGCGCGCAGGACCTCGGATGCCGAGTCGGAGATCATCTGTATCAAGGCGGCGCTATGTTCCAGAAAATGAGCACCGGAGCGCGCCCCTTCGCTGCGCGTGATCTGGGTCAGGATCTCGACGTCATTTCCGCGCCACGAAAACCGCAGCAGTCCGCGCGAGCTCCGCGGGATCTCCTCATCGTGCACGATCTTCGCGCCACTGGCGCTGACTTCGACGATCAGCACCGGGAAATCTCCGAACCACCCCTCGACCGGCTTGGTCAGATTGAGGCGCTGGAACTCGCGTCGCTCGTCGATCACTCAATGTAGAATACCGAGCCAACCCGATCCGTCCAACCCGCGTTCGTTAATTTTTTTACACCGCGGAGGCATGCATGAAGATCCTCTGGCGTTTTTCGCTATTGCTCCTCTTGCCGGCGACGTTGCTGGCCCAGACCACGACCGGCACGATCCTCGGAAGAGTCACCACGGATGGAAAAGCGTTGCCAGGAGTGACGGTTACCGTCGCGTCGTCTGCGCTTCAGGGCACGCGAACGACCGTCAGCGGCGAGGCAGGAGGTTACAACTTTTCCAACCTCCCCCCCGACGATTACACCGCCACATTCGAGCTCGCGGGCATGCAGAGCGTTCGCAAACGGGTAAGTGTCAATGTTTCCACCACCAGCCGCGCCGACGTCGATCTCAAGGTCTCCTCGGTTTCCGAGGCCATCACAGTCACCGCGGCGGCGGCACCGACGGCCGAGAGCACGCAGGTAACGACCAACTTCAAGATCGACACCATCAACGAGCTGCCGATCAACCGCACCATCAATCAGATCACGCTGCTTTCGCCCGGCGTCACTGACGCCGGGCCGAACGGCCAGATCACCATCTCCGGCTCGCATTCATTTGACAGCATCTTTCTCGTCGACGGTGTGGTCGTGAACGAGAACCTGCGCGGTCAGCCGAATCCGCTGTACATCGAAGACGCAATTCAGGAGACGACCGTGCTCACCGGCGGCGTCTCGGCGGAGTTCGGACGCTTCACCGGCGGCGTAGTCAGCACGATCACCAAGTCGGGCGGGAATGAATTCTCGGGGTCCCTGCGCGACAACCTGACCAACCCGAGCTGGACGCGCAAGAGCGATTTCGTCGGACAGGTCACTCCGCTCGATAACCTCAACCATCAATATGAAGGCACGCTGGGCGGGCGCATCGTACGCGACCGCCTATGGTTCTTCACCGCCGGCCGCTATCAAAAGACGGACACGCTGCGCCAGACGACTTTCACGAACATTCCGTTTCATTCCAGCGATGTCGACCGGCGCTACGAGGCGAAGCTGACCGGTCAAATCACGCCCAGGCATTCCATCGTCGGGTCGTACACCGATGAACACGACAAGATCGACAACAGCATCTCCAACGGCCGGGTGATGGACCTGCGCAGCATCGTTCCGTTCGACCGGCCGCGATCGCTGGTCTCGCTCAACTACAACGGCATCCTTTCGCAAAACCTGCTGCTGGAAGGACAGTTCAGCCGGATGCGCGATCGCTTCACCAACGGCGCCGAAAATCGGACGCTGGAACAAGGCACGCTGCTGCTCGACACATCGTCGGGAAACAGGATGTGGTCGGCAACCTTCTGCGGTTCGCCGTGCCCGGCCAAACAGCGGAACAACAAGGAGTACCTGGCCAAGGGCTCGTACTTCCTCAGCACGCGCGCGGTCGGGAACCACAGCGTCGTCGGCGGCTATGACGAATTTCATCAGCTCCGCAACGAGAACAATTTCCAGTCGGGAAGCGACTTCCGCGTCCACGGCATCATCCTGTGCGACAAAGGCGGAATCGCGGTAGCTTGCTCGTCGACCACATCGTCGCAGCTGACGTCGACCAACGTTTACTTTGGCACCGATACCAGCGCGGGCGAGATCGAATACGACCCGGTGCCGTCGCTTTCTAAGACATCCGACTTCGCGGTCCGATCGCTCTTCATCAATGACAAGTGGGATCTCAATCAGAAGTGGAGCTTCAGCGTTGGCGGCCGCTACGACAAAGCATCGGGACACGATCAGGCCGGACACAAGACTGTCGACGACAGCGCCATGAGCCCGCGGCTGGCGGCTAATTTCGATCCAAAGGGCAATGGGCGCCATCGGTTCAGCGTCAGCTACGGCCGCTACGTATCCAAGGTCGATCAAGGACCGGCCGACAACACCGCTACCGCCGGGCGGTATGCCTCGTACTACTGGGACTACAAAGGACCGGTGATCAATGCGCCGGGAACGGCGATCGGCCAGCTCGTTCCGACCGACCAGGTCATCAAGCGCGTTTTCGACTGGTTCAACTCCGCCGGCGGCACCAAGGCCGGTCCACCGCTTTTGACCAGCGCCTTCATCCCCGGCACGACCAGCCGGTTCGATCATTCGCTCCACGCTCCGTACATGGATGAATGGACGGCCGGCTACGGCCTGACATTCGGCAGTCGCGGCTACGTCCGCGCCGACTACATTCATCGCAAGTGGGCTGAGTTCTATTCAGTCCGGAGAACGGTCACGACTGGCAAAGCCGTCGATCCAAATGGCAACACCTTCGACCAGGGAGTGATCGAGAATCGCACCAGCGGCCTGAGCCGGCGATACCACGCACTACAAGTGCAGGGCAACTCGCGAGTGCTGAAAGCCGTCACCGTCGGCGGCAACTATACGTACGCGAAACTGCGGGGCAATGTCGAAGGCGAGTCGCCCAGCTTTGCGACCGGATTCACGAGCCCGGAGAGCTATCCGGAATACATCGGGTTCGCGCAAAACAATCCGATCGGCTCCCTCGGTCCCGACATGCGACATCGTATGAATGCATGGGCGCAATACGATCTCCCCACTCCGGTCGGAACGTTCAATTTTTCGCTGCTGCAGCGGTACCACTCCGCGCTCTCGTACTCCGCGGTCGGCACGATCGACGTACGTAAAGGCGTCGCGAATGGCCCCCCCGACGGCGTCGTGAATCCCGGCTACGCCACAGCGCCCACCAACGTGAACTACTACTTCAGCGATCGCGGCGCGTTCCGCGTCGACAGCATCTCGGAGAGTGACCTCGGCCTGAACTACTACGCGCCGCCCATTCGCGGAATGCGTATGTTCATCGAGACCGATTTCCTTAACCTTTTCAATCAGCAGGGAATCGAGAATCCGGCCTCGGTAGACAAGACGGTCCTAACGCGTCGTCAAACAACGTGTCTGCAGACCGGAACGAGCACGCGCTGCACAGCCTTCAATCCGTTCACGCAGACGCCACAACAGGGCGTGAACTGGCAAAAAGGGCCAAACTTCGGTACGCCGACGTCGGCCGCGGCCTATCAACTCCCACGGACTTATCGCTTCTCAGTGGGGTTGAAGTTTTAATCCGAATGTGGGGGCGGGCCTTGGTCCTTCTCCTCATCCCTTGTGGGCTCTTTGCGCAAGCCACCACGGGAAACATTGTCGGAACCGTAATCAGCGGGGGCAAAGTGCTGCCTGGCGCGACAGTTTCGGTGACCTCGCAATCCCTGCAGGGCACGCGCACGGCAACCAGCGGTGAAGCTGGAGGCTACTACTTCCCTTCCCTGCCGCCCGGCGAGTACACGGTGGTCTTCGAGCTGTCGGGATTGCAGAGCGTGCGCAAACGCGTGACCGTCGATGTCGCGACAACGAGCCACGCCGACGTGGAGATGAAAGTCGCCGCGGTGTCGGAAGCGATGACAGTTACGGCAGGTGCAGCGCCGGCGGCCGAAAGCACGCAGGTGACCACGAATTTCAAGATGGCCACCATCAATGCGCTGCCGCTGGATCGGACCATCAATGCGATCACGCTGCTCTCGCCAGGAGTAACCGAGGCTGGACCGACGAATCAGATCACGATATCGGGATCCTACTCGTTCGACAGTCTCTTTCTCGTTGACGGCGTGATCGTGAACGAGAATCTGCGGGGGCAGCCGAATCCGCTCTACATCGAAGATGCGATTCAGGAGACCACTGTCCTCACCGGCGGAGTGTCGGCGGAGTTCGGCCGGTTCACTGGCGGTGTCGTCAGCACGATCACGAAATCGGGAGGGAACGAATTTTCAGGCTCGCTCCGCGACAACATCACGAACCCGAGCTGGGCACACAAAACGGATCTCGCCGCGCAGGCGGACCCTCCCAACGAGATTCGTCATCAGTTCGAGGGGACGTACGGCGGGCGCATCGTCCGCGATCGGCTGTGGTTTTTCAGCGCCGGCCGCTATCAAAAGATCGAGAGAGGAGCGCAGACGACGTTCACGAACATTCGGTATGTGGTCCCCGATAAGGAGCGCCGCTACGAAGGAAAGATGACCGCGCAGGTCGCGCCGAAACACTCGGTGATCGCCTCGTACATCGACGAGCGCGACCAAGCGTCGAATACGGTGGCCGGCGCCGGCAACCGGGTCATGGATCTGCGCAGTGTCGTGCCGTTCGACCGGCCGCGAGAGGATGTCCCGAGCTTAGTTGAAAAGTGAGATGGCGGTTCCTTTCACCGGGTCGTACGATCCGGTTGTGAAAGAGAAAGGAGAACCGCCATGGAGAGAGCCTACCAGAAGAGAAGCGCCGGTAGATCGAGAGCAGGAA
>DASPZU010000023.1:0-7154 GCA_035636095.1 Thermoanaerobaculia bacterium | reverse complement strand
AATCGCGCTCGTTACGGGCGGCAATAGCGGCATCGGCCTTGCGACCGCGAAGCAGTTTGTCCACGAAGGTGCCTACGTCTTCATCACCGGGCGCCGCGGCGCGGAATTGGCCGCAGCCGTCAAGGAAATCGGAAGAAATGTCACCGGCGTGCAAGGAGACGTGTCGAACCTCGCCGATGTCGAACGCCTCTTTGCTCAAATCAAGCAGGAGAAGGGCAAGCTTGATATTGTGTTTGCGAATGCCGGCGTTGTCCGCTATGCCGCCTTGGGCGCTATCAGCGAAGAGTTTTTCGATTCGATTTTCGACACCAATGTAAAAGGCGTGCTTTTTACGGTTCAGAAGGCTCTGCCTTTGCTGCCCGACGGCGCATCCTTCATTCTCAGTGCGTCGATGGTAGGCAGCAAAGGCCTGCCTGCATACAGCGTCTACTCCGCGACCAAGGCGGCGGTGCGCTCGTTCGCGCGGACATGGACGACCGACTTAAAGGAACGCCGCATTCGAGTCAACGCCGTGAGCCCAGGCTCAATCGACACGCCCGCATCGCGTGAATTGCTGGCTTCTTCAGAGGTAGGCGAGAAACGCAAACAGATGGTCGCCGAGAGCGTTCCGCTCGGAAGGCTCGGAACGCCCGATGAGACTGCTAAAGCCGTCGTGTTTCTCGCATCCGACGATAGCAGCTACATCACGGGAATCGAATTGTTCGTGGATGGTGGATTCGCGCAAGTGTAGAGTCATCGGTCCTCTCGCACAGACCCTCCAGAATGTTCCCCAATGGCGAGCGGGGACCTCGACTCTCCGCCGATGGGTTAGGTGGGCGCACGTGGTGGGCGCACTTCGACTTCACCCCCATAAACATTACGGCAACTATCCCCTACAAAAAGCTCGAGGATTCTGTAACGGCTATATGTTCGAAGGCACTGCCGTCGTGACGTGCACGTTGCCGCTTTCGGGGCATGTCCACCAGCCACAGCGCGCCGTTCACTGCTCGAGCAGGCCGTCGTCCTGGCGCGGGCTGATCGCATCGGCGCAGACGACTTGCCGCCCGAGGTCGGCGCCGCGCCTTCAGCCATTCAGACCGCCAGTGAGATTCGCACGCTCGCCGAGTTAGAACGCGACTACATTGCCGCGGCGCTGCGTGCGTCTGGGGGCAATCGGGCCAAAGCGGCGCAACGACTAGGCATCGGCGCCGCAACGCTGTACCGCAAACTCAAGCAGGAACGGCGATAACGTGGTCATCAGTATTCGGCAAACGCGTCGTCCGGATAGCAATAGAGCCAGCGCTCACCCGGCTCCGCCGATGCGATAACCGGATGCCCCGTCGCGCGCGCGTGCTTCGTCGCGTGACGGTTGGGCGAGTTGTCGCAGCAATGTGTGCCACCGCACTCCTGACAAGTACGGAGATGAACCCAGGTTCCGCCGATCTTGACGCACTCCTGGCACTCCCGTCGTTTTGGGTGCTTGACGCTGGCAATGGCAGTGATGTGCACACAACTCTGATCGGACATGACATCCTTTACGGTCGAAGCACCTGATGCACAAACGCGACGGCGATCGACCCTTCGCCGACGGCCGACGCCACTCGCTTGATGTTGCCGCCCCGCGCATCGCCGACCGCGAAGATGCCGGGTCGATTTGTCTCGAGCAGATGCGGCGAACGAGTGTGCGGCCATTTCGCAGCCGCGAGCTCCTCGGGCAAGAGGTCCGGGCCGGTCTTCACAAATCCCTTGTCATCAAGGGCAATACATCCATCGAGCCAGCGCGTGTTGGGGTCCGCCCCGGTCATCATGAACACGTGGCGGATGTTGTGCGTCTCGATGTCGCCGGTTCGCTCGTCGCGCCACCGGATCCGCTCGAGCCGTCCGTCCCCTTCCAAGCCAACAATCTCGGTACGGGTCCGCAGCACGATCGATGGCGTCTCTTCGATCCGGCGAATGAGATAGCGGGACATGGTGTCCGCCAGTCCATCTTTCCGGACCAGCACGTGGACGCGGCGTGTGGTCTGCGCGAGAAACACCGCGGCCTGTCCGGCCGAATTGCCGCCGCCCACGATCACAACCTCGTCACCGAGACAGAGCTGGGCTTCCATGGGCGTGGCGCCGTAGTAGACACCGGCGCCTTCGAACATCGACAGGTTCTCGAGCGCCGGTTTCCGGTACTCCGCTCCAGTCGCGATGATGACCGTACGTGCGAGGACTTTCGGCCCTCCATCGATTTCCACGGTGTATCGCTGCCCGTCGCACGCCAACCGCGTCGCGCCTTTCGCGACCATCACCCGGGCCCCAAACTTCAATGCCTGCGCATAGGCGCGGCCTGTCAGGTCTAGCCCAGAAATCCCTGTCGGGAATCCAAGATAGTTCTCAATGCGGGAGCTGGACCCCGCCTGTCCGCCGGGCACGTTCGATTCGAGGACGAGCACACTGAGCCCTTCCGACGCGCCATACACCGCCGCGGCGAGTCCTGCCGGCCCCGCTCCGACGACGACAAGATCGTTTACGCGCGTTTGGTCGACGGTCTCATTGAAGCCGAGGCAGTCCGCGATCTGCGCGTTCGTCGGATTCCGTAACACCGTCTCGACCCCGCAGATCAGCACCGGCACGTCCGCGACGCTGACATGAAACCGGTCGAGCAGCTCCTGCGCGTCCGCATCCCGATCAAGATCGACGAAGTGGAACGGATGCCCGTTCCGCGTCAGGAACTCCCTGATCCTGAGCGTTCCGGCGTTGTACGTGGATCCGATGACCACGACCCCGCCCACGTCGCGCGCGAGCAACTCGAGACGACGCAGAATGAAGGCGCGCATCAGGATCTCGCTCAGCTCCGCATCGGTCTGCACCAACGCAAGCAGCTGCTCGCGACTGAGTTCAATCACTTCGCCTGGTTCGCTGACGCGCAGCCTCGCCATCGACGGCCGACCCGAAATCAGGTTGGCTTCTCCCGTGAAGCTCCCGGGGCCATGGCTCACAATGAGCGTCTCCGCCCCGTCGGAGACCTGCAGCGCCTGAATCTCGCCCGCGACCACGACAAAGCACGGCACGACCCGATCGCCGACGTCAACCAACACTTCGCTGCGCGAGGTCGCTCGTCGTCGGCCATGCGAGGTGATCCGGGCCAGCTGCGCGGGTGTGAGCTTCGGAAACAAGCGCTCGGGACGCGAGACCGTCACCGCAAAAGGCGTTTGAGTTGTCACGGGATCGGGCGTGTCCATGGTTAACAGCGGGAAACTATCCTTCTGGCGTCCCAGCGGATTCATACGGCCGTCGTCAATGGCACGTCGACCACATGCTCTGCGACAAACCACACCTGCAATTCGTTGCGGCGGATGACGTCGCTGACGAGTAGGTCATTGGTTCCGTCGTCGCCGCCTTCGGCCGCGCGTCGCGCCATCGTCCGTGCTTCTTTCAGCACGATCTCGTGCGCGTGCAGCAAGCGAGAGATCTGCACCGGTGCCTCTTCGCGACCCTTGGGGGCCCGGGGAATGAGCGTCGTCTCCGCGACATCGTGTGCCATCGCGACGCTCACGCCGCCCAGGAGCTGAACGCGCTCGGCGATCTTGTCGACAAGCTCGTTCTGCTCGTCGTAGTGCTTGTCGAACAGGAGGTGAAGCTGATAGAACGTCGGGCCCGCGATCTGCCAATGATGTTTCTTGTACAGGTCTCGGAGCGTCATTGTGTCGGCAAGGAGCTGGTTGAGGTTCTCAACGCTCTCTTTGCACGTCTGTTCCGACAGCGCGATGGGCATCCGCACCAGATGCCCAAACGGTTGAATCTCATGGGCTTGTTGATGGGTGAGCGGCGCGGCCCGTTTCAGAATGGCTTCGGCTTCGAGAGTGGATTTGGTCATCTGCGTGCCTCCAGTACGGCGAGCAAAACCCTATGCTTACCCCTTGAGACGCGATTTCGCAACCATGCGTTTCCGAACTGCGCTCTTTCTCAGGATTCGCATACGATTGATTCGTGGGCGTTGCTGACCCCTCGTTCATGTCGCCACGCATTCGCGATTCATTGGCGGCCATCCACCAGCGAACGCTCGAACTGATTGTTCGCGGCGCTCCTCTTCAGGACGTCCTCGGCGCACTCTGTGACGGGATTGATGCGCTCGATCCGGATCTCATCTCCAGCGTCCTTCTGACGGATGCCGGCGGCCAGCATCTTTGGCCAGCGGCGGGACGGCGGGTCCCCGAGGACTACAAGGAGCTGATTACTCCGTTGCCAATTGGGCCAACCATGGCGGCGTGCGGCACCGCGGCGTTTCGCAAAGAGCCGGTGATCAGCTCAGACATCGCCGCTGACCCACTCTGGTCCGGCCCTGCAGAGAAGTATCGGCGCATGGCACTGCAGCACGGACTGCACACGGCATGGTCCGTTCCGATCGTATCGGAGAACGGCACGCTGCTCGGGACGTTTGGCCTGCATCACACGAAGGCACATCCTGTCGCCGGCGACGAACTCGCACTGCTCGAGCAGGCCGAGCACATCGCGCTCATCGCCATCGAGCGGGATCGTGCGCAGACGGCCCTGACCGAAGCCTTATCCGAAGTGAGAAAGTCCGAAGCGGAACTTCGGACGATCGTCGACATGATTCCGCAACTCATTGCCGTACTCGCTCCTGATGGCCAGGCGCTCTACGTGAATCAGTCGACGCTCGAGTACACCGGCCTTTCGGCAGATCAGGCACGGGGCGTGGAATTTCGGCAGCGTGTGTTTCACCCCGAGGACGTGGAGCGGCTCAGGGCCGAGCGAGGCCACGCGCTCGAGCGCGGCGAGCCGTTCGAGAACGAACAGCGCGCCAAGCGTCAGGATGGAGTGTATCGATGGTTCCTGATCCGCTATCGTCCGCTTCGTGACGAGCACGGACGCGTCGTGCGCTGGTACGCGACTGCGACCGACATCGACGATCGCAAACGGTCTGAGGACCGGGTACGCAACGAGAACCTGGCGCTGCGCGAAGAAATCGATCGTTCGTCGATGTTCGAGGAGATCGTCGGATCATCCACGGCGCTGCGACGCGTGCTCGCGCTCGTCGAGAGAGTGGCGCCGACGGATTCGACCGTGCTCATCAGCGGTGAAACCGGGAGCGGCAAAGAGCTGATCGCACGGGCCATCCACAAGAAATCGCATCGAGCGGGTCGCGCCTTCATTCGCGTGAACTGTGCGGCGATCCCCTCGTCGCTCGTCGCCTCCGAGCTCTTCGGCCACGAGAAGGGCGCGTTCACGGGCGCGCTGCAACGGCGCCTCGGCAGGTTCGAGTCCGCCAATGGCGGCACGATCTTCCTCGACGAGATTGGCGATCTGCCGGCGGAAACACAAATTGCGCTGCTCCGTGTCCTTCAAGATCATGAGATTGAGCGAGTCGGCAACAGTCATTCGATTTCGGTGGACGTGCGCGTGCTGGCCGCGACCAACCGCGACCTGGAAAAGGCGGTGGCTGCCGGAGTGTTTCGACAGGACTTGTACTACCGACTGAACGTGTTTCCGATTCATGTGCCGTCGCTCCGTGAGCGCCCCGAAGATATCCCGTTGCTGGTCGAGTACTTGATCGAGCGGTACGCCACAAAAACCGGAAAACGCATCCGGAAAATCAACAAGAGCACCCTGACGCTGTTTCAGGCCTACGATTGGCCGGGCAACATCCGTGAGCTGCAGAACGTCATCGAACGCGCTGTCATCTTGTGTGACGGGGACACGTTCTCAGTCGATGAGACGTGGCTCGCGCATGATCCGAAGATATCTGACGGTCCGAGCATTGCCATCGGCACGTCCTTGGCGCAGCAGCACCGCATTCAGTCGGAAACCGAACGACAACTGATCGAGGCCGCCCTGGCCGTAACAGGTGGACGTGTCGCTGGTCCGAAGGGTGCCGCCGCAAAGCTGGGGATTGCTCGTCAGACGCTCGATTCGAAGATCACGGCTCTGGGCATCGACAAGTTTCAGTACAAGAGCCGCTGAGCTTCATCCGTCGCCGCCTGCAGTTCCGCCCAAAACGCTGACCGATCAGCAAATTCTGAACGATCAGCACGCTACCTTCCTGTAAGTCACTGGCTGCACACGATCGAGGCGGGGACTGCCAATTGCACGACCGCCACGCGATTGCCCGGTCGCGCCCATGACGCTGAGGATCGTCGCCGACGTCCGCGAAGACGGGACCACGATTCGTTTGATCGGCCGCATGCGTGCCGAACACATCGCGCCGGTTCGTGAGGAGATTGCCGCGAGTCGTGCTCCAACGGCGCTGGATCTCGATGAAGTCACGCTCACGGACATCGACGCGGTTCGTTTTCTGGTGGCTGCCGAACGCGATGGCATCGTCCTGCAGCACTGTGCGCCGTTCATTCGCGAATGGATCGCGAGAGAGTCCGGAAGTTAAGCGCGCGAACAACTTGAGAAAGGAGCATCTATGCCGACCAACCCGAGTATCGTCTTCTGCCATGGGATCTGGGCAGACGGCTCAAGCTTCAGCAAGGTGATCCCGCCGCTTCAGGCCGAGGGCTACGAGGTGATGGCCGCCCAGTATGGCCTCGACACCCCCGAAGGCGACGTCGCCACAGTAAAACGGACGCTCGGGCGGGTCGGCAGCCCGGCCATCCTCGTCGGCCACTCCTACGGCGGAAGTGTCATCACGGCAGCAGGCACCGATGAGCGCGTCGCTGGGCTCGTCTACATCGCCGCGCTGGCGCCCGATGCGAACGAGACTTCGCAGAGCCAGCAGGAGAAGTATCCCGTCACAGACGTGTTCAAGTACGTCGAAGTCGCCGACGGACGCATCTGGATGCGGCCGGAAGGTGTCGCCTGCTTCGCCGGAGATCTTTCGGCACAAGAGCAGAAGGTCGTCTGGGCCACCCACTATGCGCCGGCTGCCGACTTGTTCAGCCGGAATGCGCCTGGGACCGCGTGGAAGTCGAAGCCGTCTTGGTACATCGTGGCCAACAACGACCGGACGGTTCAGCCCGATCTGCAACGCTTCCTCGCGAAGCGCATGGGAGCCACCATCCGATCTGTCGACAGCAGCCACGTCGCGATGCTGTCTCAACCCGGCTTCGTGGTCGACGTGATTCGAGCCGCCGTGAGCGCTGTTCAAGGTGCGTCCGCTACGGCTTGAGACGCGTGTGGGACCGGTTGAAGGGGCCCCGTTCCATCTGGAGAACACCGCGGCGTTC
>DASPZU010000022.1:0-46798 GCA_035636095.1 Thermoanaerobaculia bacterium | reverse complement strand
CGAATCGCGCGATCTGCTCGCGGACGTACGCGTCACCGCGAGCGCCAACGCCCGCGATCGCTGCATCGGCGACGCGAAGCGCTTCCGCCTGGCTCGAATTGCGCTGCGCTTCGATGGCGCGGAGAGCAGTTTCGGCTTCGGGAGAATCAGCTTTGTACGCTGGCATGGCACCCTTCCTCGATCCGCGCGATCACGTCGCGGATCCGTTTCCCTTCCGTCCGATAGGCGTGGCGTCCAACGATCAGCCGCGGAGAGATTTCTGCGACCAGATCCTGAATCTCGAGCTGGTGCACGCGCACTGTTTCGCCGGTCTCGACCAGATCGATGACGTGCGACGTGAGATCGAGTACCGCCGCCAGCTCGACCGAACCGGCGAGCGGGACGACCTCCGCGCGAAGCTGCCGCGCCTCCAGGTATTGCCGCGCGACGCGTGGGTACTTCGTGGCCACCTTGGAGAGCGCCGCGCCGGGGCGCGCGATCAACATCATCCGGCAACGGCCGAATGGAAATTCGACCGGCTGATAGACGGTGCATTCGTGCTCCAGGATCTGATCGAGACCCGCCACCCCGATATCGGCGGCGCCGTGCTCGACATAGACCGGCACGTCGGCGTCTTTCACGAAAATCCATTCGATTCCGTCGCGCACGAAGACGAGCCTTCGCGAGCCCAGATCGCTCTCCGTCGGAATGTCGTACCCGGCCGCCGCGAAGGCCGCCAGCGTCTCGTTCTGCAAGCGGCCCTTGGGAAGTGCGATGCGCAGTGCGTTCATGTCAGTCGAGATCGTCAATCGTGAAAGTGAATCCGACCGCCGCCGCCGGCGCGCCGAAGGTCGCGTACAGGTTGTCGTAACGGCCACCTTGCGCCAGCTTCGTTCGCGAGGTGCCGTCATAGAGACGGAATCGGAGGCCGGTGTAGTAGCTGCTCCCCTCGAAGTCATCGAGCTGCAGCTCGAAGTTGGGAAATTCGGCGGCAATGGTCTGAAGTCGGGATGCGGCGAAGGGTTCGATGTCGTCGATGGTCGCGGTCGATGGCAGTCCGTTGATGGTACGTTTGGCGGCCAGAACCGGCAGATCGCGCAAGGAGAAATCGGTGTAGACCACGGTCGGCCTAACATCGAATTCGCGAATGAGATCGGTGGCCAGCCGAAGAATCTCGATGTCGGCGGCCACCGAGTCATCGCCGATGATTTCTGCGCCGATCTGGAACGCTTCGCGATTGGTGCCCAGGCGCGAGCTGTCGCAGCGGATGACGTCGCCGCGATAGAAGACGCGCAGGGGCAGATCAACGGGAGTGATCGACGGGGCCAGCGCGCGGGCAACCATGGGCGTGAAGTCGGAGCGGATCGAGACCAGCTCTCCTTCGCGATCGATGAAGCGATAACTCTGCCGCGACCCGTCGCCCGTCGGCAGCGAGGCGTAGGGTTCGGCGTAGTCGATGATGGGCAGCACGATTTCCGCGAAGCCGGCTCGCTCGAGCACGGCCACAAATCGCGCTTCGATGCCTCGCCGCCGCGCCGTCTCTTCGATCAGCAGCGGGCGAACACCGGTCGGATATCGATATTTGGCCATAAGCAAAAAACCCCTTCCCCGCATGGAGAAGAGGTCGTGAGTTACTCATGGCTTCGCTCGGCGGCGCCCCTTCTCAATGCGGGGCGCTCGTACAGTGCACCCCTACATCAAATGATGATGGTGGTGGTGCAGCCGGTGAGCGAATGTCAGTTTCATAAAGTCGCGCGAGTGTAAAGACCGCTGGCGCGCTTGTCAAATTCCATACAATGCCCGTGCCTGATGAACATTGACGAACAGCTCGATTACCTCGCCAAGGGTTCGGTCGACCTCATCGATCGCAAGGACCTCCGCGCCAAGCTCGCACGCGGCAAACCGCTGACTGTGAAGGTCGGCTTCGATCCCACCGCCCCCGACCTGCACCTCGGCCACACCGTCGTCATCCGGAAGATGAAGCATTTTCAGCAGCTGGGGCACCGCGTCATCTTCGTCATCGGCGACTTCACGGGGATGATCGGCGACCCGACCGGCAAAAAGATCACGCGCCCTCCGCTGACGCACGAAGAAATCCTCGAAAACGCGAAGACTTACGAACGGCAGGTCTTCAAGGTCCTCGATCCGAGGAAAACCGAGATCCGATTCAACAACGAGTGGCTGGGCGAGCTCGGATCGGCGGGCATGGTCAAGCTGGCCGCCAGGTACACGCTGGCGCGCATGCTCGAGCGCGATGACTTCAAGAAGCGCTTCGAGTCGCATCAGCCCATCTCCATTCACGAGCTGCTCTATCCGCTGGCGCAGGCGTACGACTCGGTGGCGCTGAAGGCCGACGCCGAGTTAGGCGGGACCGATCAGCTTTTCAATCTCCTGGTCGGACGCAATCTGATGCGCGAGTACAACCTCGAGCCGCAGGTCGTGCTCACCACGCCGCTGCTGGAAGGTCTCGATGGCGTCGAGAAGATGTCCAAGTCCCTCGGCAACTACATCGGGATCACGGAAGATCCGCACTCGATCTTCGGAAAGATCATGTCCATCTCCGACGATCTGATGTGGAAGTACTATCTGCTGTGCACCGATCTGACGCCGGCGGAGATCGAACGCTGGAAAGACCGGCCCATGGAGGCCAAGCGCAATCTCGGGCGTCTCATCATCGCGGACTTCCATGGCCAGGCGGCCGCGAAATCGGCGGACCAGGAATTTCGCCGCGTTTTCAGCGAGCGTCAGGCGCCCAGCGAGATCGATGAGAAGACGCTGCCCGCGTCGCGCCAGCCGCAGTTCCTCACCAAGATCATCGTGGCCGCCGGGCTCGCGCCGACCAACAAGGAGGCCCAGCGCCTGGTGGCGCAGGGTGGGGTGCTGGTCGATGAGGCGAGAGTCGATGATCCGAAACAGACCATCGACTCTCGGGCTGGGAAATCGTATTTGTTGAAGGTCGGGAAGCGGCGATTTGCGCGGGTGACGTTCGAATGAGCGCCCCTCACCCCGTCCCTCTCCCCGCAAGCGGGAAGAGGGTGGCGCGAAGCGCCGGGTGAGGGGTCAGCGGAAGTTCGCCGGAATCGTCAGCACGTCCGAGACTCCGTTGACCGTTGCGCGAATCTTCAGCGCGCCGGTTCTTCCCTTCATGTCTCCGGTGATCGACCACTCAATGGTCTGCGTGCCGACCAGGTTGACCGAGCCCGGCGCATCGATGGCCTCGAGTGTCGCCGGACCCTCGACCACCACGCGGAAGTAATTCGGGTAGCCGCTCGAGAAGATGTCGATGGGCTGATCGAGCACGCCGTCGTGATCGGCGTCGAAGACATCGACCGTGCCGTTCTCGTCGAGATCGACGCCGATGAAGTTGATCTTCGAATCAACGCGGACCCGAATACCCGGCACAAAGCTCGGATCGCCGCTGGCGTTCTGCACGGCGCTTCCGTACGCGATGACCTTGCCGCTCGTCACAACCGCGTGCACCGCGTCGTCGTTCTGCTGCGTTTGCCCCAGTAGAGTGGAGATGCCCTGGTTGAATTGGATCTGCGTGCCGGCAGCGTAGCGTTGCTCGGCCAGCGGCGACACCACTGTTCCGTCGGCGCGGACGAGATCCCATCGGACTTTCGCGTCGTTGAGGGCGTAGAGGCCGAAATTGAATCGCGCATCCGATGCCGATGACGGCGCCTGCAGCACGATCACGTCGCCGGCACCGGCGGCGTCGTTGGCATTGATGGCCGGAATGTCCTGACCAAACTGCCCGGCCGCCGACGCGTTGAAGGTACGCGATGTGATCGCCAGACGGCTGGCGGACGCATCGGGGAGTGTGATCTCGATGCCGCCGGTGGCGCTTTCGCGACCGAAACGGGTCTTGACGACATCATCGATTGTAACGGTGCTGCGGGCGTTGACGGTGACGTCGCTGGTTTGCTGCGCGCCCGCCGCGTCGTGGAATCGCAGCGTGGCGGTCATGGCAGCGGCTCCGGTGTTGTGCAGCGTCAGCTCGCTCTGCCAATGGCTGTCGTTTGCACCGGGACCGGTGCCTGCTGCCGGGACGATGAGTGTTGCGGCGCTTGCTGGAAGCGCAATGAGAATTGCAAGTAAGAATTTCACGTGGACTGCTCCTTTTTAGTTTCGCGATCCGCGGTTCGCGTGTCGCTTGTGAATACGAACTTGTGCAGCGCAGCGTCTACGGAATGGGGTCAGGTCTGCACTTTTCACCTTTTTCTACGACGTGTGGAAAAAGCAGAAAAGTGCAGACCTGACCCCATTACAATCGCCGCGATGCCGGTTCCGCTGCTCGATTTGAAACCGCAATACGCCGCCATTCGCGACGAGATCCTGCGCGTCACCGACGAGGTCTACGCCTCGCAGCACTTCATCCTGGGCAAGAGAGTCGAGGAGTTCGAGCGCGATTTCGCGGTCTACTGTCAGACCAAACACGCCATCGGCGTCTCGTCGGGCACAGATGCGCTCCTCATGGCGCTGATGGTCCTCGATGTCAAAAGCGGCGATGAGGTGATCGTCCCGGCGTATTCGTTCTTCGCAACCGCGGGGGTGGTGGCGCGACTCGGCGCCACGCCCGTGTTCGTCGACATCGACCTCGACGACTACAACATCGCCACCGCGCAGATCCAAAAGCGCATCACCAAGCGGACCAAGGCCATTATGCCGGTGCATCTGTACGGGCAGATGGCGGCCATCGATTCGATGGATTTCGGGATTCCAATGGTCGAGGATGCCGCGCAGGCGGTCGGCGCCGAGCTCGACGGCCGGCGCGCCGGATCCTTCGGCGCCATGGGCTGCTTCTCCTTCTTCCCCTCAAAAAACCTGGGGGCATTCGGCGATGCCGGCGCCGTCACGACGAACGATGACGCGCTGGCGGAGAAGCTGATCGACTTCCGCGTGCACGGCATGCGTCCAAAATATTTTCATCGGTACGTGGGGGGGAACTTCCGGATCGACGCGCTGCAGGCTGCCATCCTTCATGTGAAGTTTCGCTACCTCGAAAAGTGGACCGAGGGACGCCGCCGCAACGCAAAGATTTATGACCAGCTGTTTGCAGGAGACGACCGCATCACCCTGCCGCGAGCGCTGCCGCGGCGGCGCCACGTCTTCAATCAGTATGTCGTTCGATTCAAGGAAGGCCGCGATCGCGTGATGGCGCATCTGAAAAAAGTCGGGATCGGATGCGAGGTCTACTATCCGCTCACGCTCCCGCAGCAGGAATGTTTCGCCTACCTCGAGGCGGGACGTTTTCCGAATTCCGAAGCGGCGGCATCGCAATCGCTCGCCATTCCGGTCTATCCGGAGTTGACACGGGAGCAGATGGCGGAGGTTGTGCGCGAGATTCGCAGCGGTCTCGAATGATTCCCATCCGCCACACCCTCCCCCGCCGCACCACCCCCATCGTGAATCGCGCGCTGGTCGCCACCAACACCATCATCTTCATGGCCATGCTGTTCCTCGGGCCGCAGACCGAGATTCTCATCGCTACCCTGGGATTCATTCCGCGACGTTTGATGCATCCGGCCATGTACGGCGCCGACGGATTCCAGGCCACGATGACGCTGATCACGTCATTGTTTCTGCACGGCGGCGTTGTCCATCTCTTCGGCAACATGATTTACCTGTGGGTCTTCGGCGGCCCGATGGAGGATGCTTTAGGTCACCTCCGCTACTTTTTTTTCTTCATCGTGTGCGGAGTGGTGGGAAGCCTGGTGCACACGGCGTTTTTTCCGGAGTCTCCGATTCCTTCCATCGGTGCGTCGGGCAGTATCGCGGGGGTGTTAGGCGCATTTCTGGTCCTGCGGCCGCGCGCGCGGATCGTGACGCTCTTTCCGCTGGTCGTTTATTGGGCGATGGCCGAGACCCGCGCGCTGGTGTTTCTTCCGATCTGGTTCGCGTTGCAGTTCTTCAACGGATTCCTGGCGCTGGCGACGGTGTCAGGAGCGCAGCAGGCGGTGGGCGTGGCGTGGTGGGCGCACATCGGAGGCTTTCTATTCGGGGCGTGCGTCGGATTGACCGTCCGAATCTTCAGACACGGTAGTACTCCCGATACCACTTGACGAAGCGGTCGATGCCTTCCTGGACGGTCGTGTTTGGCCGGAAGCCGGTCGCCTTCTCGAGGTCGACGACGTCGGCCATCGTCGACGGCACGTCGCCCAGCTGCATCGGCATCAGATCGAGCTTTGCTTTTTTGCCGAGGGATTTTTCGAGGATGGCGATGTAAGTGAGGAGCTCCACCGAGCGATTGTTGCCGATGTTGTAGATGCGATAGGGCGCGCTGCTGGTGGCCGGATCAGGGTTGTCGCTGTTCCATTGGGGATCCGGTTTTGGAACGACATCGAGAATGCGCACCACCCCTTCCACGACGTCGTCGATGTAGGTGAAGTCGCGGACCATCCGGCCTTGGTTGTAAACCGGGATCGGCTCGTCCGCCAGAATCCCCCTGGTGAACTTGAACAGCGCCATGTCGGGCCGTCCCCACGGCCCATACACGGTGAAGAATCGCAGACCGGTCACCGGCAGCCGATATAAATGTGCATAAGAATGTGCCATCATTTCGTTTGCGATTTTCGTTGCGCCGTAAAGCGATACGGGATGATCGACCGGCGCATGCTCCGAAAACGGCTGCCGCGTGTTCAGACCGTAGACCGAGCTGGTCGATGCGAACAGCAGATGCTCGACCCCGTTGTGGCGACAGCCCTCCAGGATGTTTTGAAATCCGAGGATGTTGGAGTCGATGTAGGCATAGGGATTTTCGACCGAATACCGCACTCCGGCCTGCGCGGCCAGATGGACCACGCGTTTCGGCTCGTGCTGACTGAAAAGATCCTGAATGGCGTCGGCATCGCCCACGTCGCCGTGGACGAACGTAAAAGCGTGCGATTTTCGCAGCTGGTTGAGCCGAGCCTCTTTCAATCGCGGATCGTAGTAAGGATTGAGATTGTCGATCCCGACGACGCTCTTGCCGCCATCGAGCAGCCGCTTCGAAACGTGAAAGCCGATGAAGCCGGCCGCGCCGGTCACGAGAATCATGGTTGCGCAGTTGCGAGGTCGCGTGGTCTCGCGGTGCAGCCCTCCGAGACCGCGCAACCACGAGACCGCGCAACCATTGTAATGTTGCGCCGATGGCGAAACATGTCCTGGTCACCGGCGGTGCAGGCTTTATCGGCTCCCACGTCGTCGATGCCTATCTCGAGCGCGGCTGGCGCGTCACCGTCGTCGACGATCTCTCCAGCGGCGACCGGCGCAATCTCAATCCCCGCGCCGCGTTCATGGAGGGCGACATCCGCAAGGTGCCGCTCGACCAGATCCGACCCGACGTCATCAACCATCATGCCGCGCAGATGGACGTGCGGCGATCGGTTGCCGATCCGCTCTTCGATGCCGAGGTCAATGTCGTGGGCAGTCTTGCGCTGCTGCAGAAGGCGTTAGGGGCCGGCGTCAATCGATTCATTTTCGCCTCCAGCGGCGGCGCGATTTACGGTGAGCCGCAATTCGCTCCGCAGACCGAACAGCATCCCACCAATCCGCTGTCGCCCTACGGCTGCGCCAAGCTGGCCGTCGAGCACTATCTCAACTATTTCCGCGTCGTCCACGGCCTTTCCACGGTCGCATTGCGATACGCCAACGTCTACGGGCCGCGGCAAAACTCGAAAGGGGAGGCGGGCGTGGTGGCGATCTTCATCGATCGTCTGCAGCGCGGCGAAAAGGCCATCATCAACGGCGACGGCCGGCAGACCCGCGATTTCGTCTACGTGGCCGACGTCGTCGCTGCCAACATGCACGTGACCGATTCTTCCGATCCGGGTCCGCTCAATGTCGGCACCGGAGTCGAGACCAGCGTCAACCAGCTGGCATCGCTCATTGGCATTCGCGCCGAGCACGGGCCTGCCAAGATCGGCGAACAGCGGCGAAGCGTCCTGGCGTCGCAATTCGGCCGTACCGCGCTGGCCGACGGTCTACGCGAAACGCTGGCCTGGTTTAAGGGAACGAAACGCTTTCAGTGAGCGGGGGGCGCTGTGCTCTTTGTCTGATGGCGTTCCATCGCAAGCCAATAAAGGTCTCCGCTCTCTGTGACCACAATCATCGAGTCAGGTGAGAATCTAAGGTCGGCCGCCATATCTGTAACACCAGATGGGAAAGTGACATCTGCGATCTGAGCAGAATTTCCGAAGTCCATGGCAACAACTCTGTTGTCATGAGCGATCGCAATGAAGGAACCGCCCGCCGCCAGCGATTCGTTGCACGGATCGGCGCAAGGAACCTTCAATTCGGGAATTTCTGTCTTCCGATCGATGCGTTCCACAGCGATCACGATTCCGGCACCGTTCCGGCAGTCGGTAACGTAGGCTTCGGAGAGCGGAACGACCTTGCAGTCGTCGGACAGATCGCGCGTTTCGATTGGCGATCCAAAGCGCTCGATTCGAAGTTTTGCATTGGATCGGGTCAGAATCGCATCGCCGCCGTTCCGATCGCCTCCCACGATTCCAGATAAGGCGTTTTGGTCGTAGGTTTGAATCTGCGTGCCGGTGGCGCCGTCCACGAGGATGACTTCGTCGCCCGTCCAGGGCTTCAGTACGTCCCGTGTGCCGTCGTGGTTGTAGTCAAAGGTCGCTGAAATCAGTTCCTGAGCTTCGGCAGGCACGTCGCGACGCCAGAGCCACGAGAGAGTTTCGGTATCGAGAAGACCGAGACCGTTGCCATCGGCGAGGGCGAAGTGGCTTTTGGTCTCTCTTGCAGGCCGAAAGAAGAACGCAGTTGACGGCTGGTCGTTTTTCGCTCGCTTGACGATTCGACCCGTTTCGGCATCGACCAGGAGAATGTCGGAGTCGAACATGACAAGAACCGCGGCCGTTTGACCGCGATCGACCCACAGCATGTTCCTCGAGCACTGATACGGAGAAGCGAATTGCAACCTCCAGTCTACAGTGCCGGTCTCGCCGTTAATGCCCAGTAAGTTTTGAGCATTATGAACGATCAGCTTCATGCGGCCATTACGTGGAATGACTCCAGTCGTCGCATAGGCTTCATATAGACGGCCACCCAAGACTACTGTGTGCGGCTTTTTGCCCGGAGACGCATAAGTGATGGAAGATTTGCCGTTAGCCTGCTCAAAGTATCCGTAACAGTCCGGCGCTACAAAATAGGAGGCGGAAGGCGGGATTTTCATGGCGTCCACGTGTCGATCCTGTCGAATGACGAAAAGACTCTTCGCGTCGCGATAGAGATAAACGTCCGATCCGCCGATGACAGCACGGGAATGCGTCACCTTCGGAACTGTGACTGCTGACCCGACGATGCCTGTCCGGGGAACGTAGGCATAGAATTCGCTGCCAACACCCACCAGATACGCCGGCCCGTTATTGCTGTAGGCGATCGGATGGCCCTTGTTGTAAAGCGGAGAGCGAGCGAGGTACGCAACACTTCCGAAGCGGCTGGAGCTTCTGATCCTGTACCCGAGCGGAGGCCGGTAATGCCTCCATTCACGAGCGTCGACGTCGAACACGTAAAGCATTCTTTGCTTGCGATTCAATCGGCGAAGAACGAGTTGTGAGCTGCCGGGATCCAACGATACGACCAACGATGCGTTTGACACGGAATGGATCACATGGCCGGTCATGGCATCCAAGAGCTCGACCGTCGAAACACCATCGGAGGCGATTTGAATCGGAATGAGGTAGCTTCCCTGGGATTCGACGAGGTGTGGGAAGAAATGGACTGCGTACTTCTGATTCTCGAATCCGGTTTCGAAGTAGCGACTCCAGACCTGTTGAATTTTTCCGTCGTCGTTAAGGCGGATCCCCGTCACGAATTTGTTGTAAGCGTCCGAGGCAAGGCGTACGCGAATTCCTCCCGGAAGCGGATCCGACCAGTACCCATCGACACGATCGAAGCTCAAGGACGCGTCACAGTAGCGCTCATTGGAGAGGACGTGTCCGCTGTCGATGTCGATGCGAGCGAGGTGAGACCTGTTGTCGACCAGGACGCGTGTGGCGGTGTTCGAGGAATCCAGCAAGAGGGGACGCGGATTGCTGAAGAGGGGCGCATCAGTCTCCCATAGCAGCCGCACCTCTCCGATGTCGGGCAGCTCATAGCACTTCACGGATCCTGATTGACCATTTCCGTAGGCCTGGCTTGTCATCAGGAGGCGCGTCGGAAAGCCAGGTTTGTCGATGAGCAGAAAATCACCTGGACGCTTCGGTTGTATCGACAGCGGGTCGGAAGCCTGAAGGACCAGCTCCATTTTCTGGTGATGATTGCTGAATCGATACACGACAATGAGGTCGTGATACGGACCGATGCCGCCAATCAGGTAAGCCCGATCGTGCTGTCGATCTGGTAAATAGGCGATGAGCTCGACCGACTTTTGCTCAACCCTGGTCATCTGCTTACTGCCATCGAGGTAGAGCAGATAGATTTCGGGACGAAAGGTGTTCTTGATGATGAACGCCGGCAGAGATGGATCCTGATGATCCACCGTCAGAATCTGCGTACGTTCATCGACGGCGCTGTCGAGATCCAAACTCAGGAGCCGCGTAGCCGACGCGCCAGAAGCGCGGACGTCAGCCGTCAACGCTGATGTGACGATCAGGACAACTGCTGCGGCACCAAAGACTCTGATCAAGAATACGCCGAGTCGGTCGAAGTACCGCCATTAGATCAGAAACATTGGTTTACCTCAATGTCGTGCGATTCTCCATTCGTATAATCCGGTGCGATGAGTGATGGCAACCCCCTCGATGACCTTGTCGAGCAGTCGCGCCTGGTCGGCGCAAACGAGTCGCTGGTGTTGTGGGGCGGCGGCAACAACAGCCTCAAAACCACCTCCGCCGACCTCCTCGGCAACACCATCCCGGTGATGCTGATCAAGAGCAGCGGCAGCGACATGAAGACCATCACGCCGAAGCAATTTCCGGCCGTGCGCCTCGACTTCATCGCGCCGCTGCGCACGCGCACGAGCGACATGACCGACGAGGAGATGGTCGACTACCTGGCGCGATGTCTGGTCGATCCGGGTGGGGCGCGCCCCTCGATCGAGACGCTGCTGCACGCGTTTCTTCCCCCTAACGCAGTGCTGCATACGCACGCCGACGCCATCCTCGCGCTGACCAACACCCGCGGTCGCGAGAAGACCATCCGCGACTGTTTTGGCGACGCGCTGGTCACCGTTCCGTATCGGCGGCCCGGATTTCGTCTCAGCCGCGATGTCGCCGAGGCCTTCAATGCCAGGGCTGCCGGCATCGTGCTCATGAACCACGGATTGATCACGTGGGGCGCCACTCCGATGGAGGCGTACGAGCGACATATTGAGTTGGTAACAAAGGCGGAGAAGTATCGCCCCTCACCCCGCCCTCTCCCCGCAAGCGGGGAGAGGGTCCGCGAAGCGGGGGTGAGGGGTGCCACACAAATCGCCCCCGCCCTTCGCGGCGCCATCGGGAAGGTCATCCTCGAATTCGACGATTCGCCGGAAGTGCTCGAGTTTCTGGCTCGGCCCGACGCCAGGCGCATCACCCAAATCGGACCGGCGACGCCCGATCACCTGCTGTACACAAAACGATTTCCGCTTTTTCTCGAAGATGACGATGTTGCCGCCTACATCGAACGTTACAAGTTATCATATAATAATAACAAGAGTGATTTTCCGATGCTCGATCCGACGCCGCGTGTGGTCCTGAAGCCGGGGGTAGGGATGTGGACGGTCGGCAAAGATGCGCGCGCGGCGCGCATCGTCCGCGACATCTACCGCCACACCATGCGCATCATCGCGGGGGCAGAAGCGGCGGGCGGGTACGCCACGCTGAACGATCACGATGCCTTCCAGGCGGAGTATTGGCCGCTGGAGCTGTACAAGCTCACGCTGCTGCCGAAGGAGAAAGAGCTTGCCGGACAGGTGGCCATGATCACCGGCGCCGCGAGTGGAATCGGCCGCGCCATCGCGCTGCGATTCGCCGAGGAAGGCGCGCACGTGGTGGTCACCGACGTGAATCTGGAGGGCGCAAAGGAAGTGGCTGCCCAGGTCAAGGGCTTCCGCCAGGCGGTGGCAATCAAGCTGGATGTCAGCAACGAAGAGGACGTTGATCGGGCTTTTGACGAGACTGTCCGCGCCTACGGCGGTGTGGACATCATCGTGAGCAACGCCGGGATTGCCTCGTTCGGCACCCTTGACGTTCTTCCACTCGCGGATTGGGAAAAGAGCTTCGCGGTCAACACACGCGGACACTTTCTGGTGTCGCGCGCTGCCATTCGCGTGATGAAGCAGCAGGGGCGCGGCGGCAGCATCGTCTTCAATGCCTCGAAGAATGTGACCGCGCCGGGAAAAGAGTTCGGCGCCTACAGCGTCAGCAAGGCGGCCGAGGCGCAGTTGTGCCGGATCGTGGCGCTGGAGGGGGGAGAATTCGGCATCCGCGCGAACATGCTCAATCCCGATGCCATCTTCGACGGCTCGCGATTTTGGAGCGACGAAATGCGCAACATGCGCGCGCAGGCCTACGGCATCGAGGCCTCGAAGCTTCCGGACTACTACCGCAACCGCACGCTGCTGAAGACCGAGGTCACCGCCGATGACGTGGCGGAGGCGGCGCTTTTTCTGGCCGGCCCGCGCTCCGCCAAGACAACCGGCGCGATGCTGCCCGTCGACGGCGGAGTGAAGGAGGCCTTTCCGCGATGAAGCGCGCCCTGATCACCGGAATCACCGGGCAGGATGGCTCGTACCTGGCCGAGCTTCTCCTCGAAAAAGGCTACCAGGTGCACGGCATCATCCGGCGATCGTCGTCTTTCAACACCGCGCGCATCGACGAGATCTATCAGGACCCACACGAAAAAGATCGCCGGCTGATCCTTCATTACGGCGATCTCAACGACGCGTCGTCGCTGAATCGGATTCTTCGCCTCGTCGATCCGGAAGAAATCTACAACCTGGGCGCGCAGAGTCACGTCAAGGTTTCGTTCGACACTCCTGAATACACCGGCGAGGTCACCGGGCTCGGATCGACGCGCCTCCTGGAAGCGATTCGCGAGCTCAGAATTCGGCCGAGGATTTATCAGGCGTCGTCGTCGGAAATGTTTGGCGGCAGCGGCAACGCACCGCAATCGGAGCGCACGCCCTTTTATCCGCGCAGTCCGTACGGTGTCGCGAAGGTGTATGCATTCTGGATGACTGTCAATTACCGCGAGGCCTACGGCCTTTTCGCTGCCAACGGAATTCTCTTCAATCACGAGTCGCCGCGGCGCGGGGAAACCTTCGTGTCGCGCAAGATCACGCGCGCGGTCGGACGCATCGTCCACGGCCTTCAGGATCGCCTGTACCTCGGCAACCTCGATGCGAAGCGCGATTGGGGTTACGCCAGGGACTACGTCGATGCCATGTGGCGCATGCTGCAGCATAAAAGGCCGGAAGACTTCGTGATCGCCACCGGAGTGACACACACCGTACGCGATTTCTGCACGCGCGCGTTCGAGTGCGGCGGGATCGAGATCGAGTGGCGTGGAAAAAAACTCAAGGAGAAAGGCCTCGATCGTAAGAGCGGTAAGGTTCTTGTTGAAATCGATCCGCGTTACCTGCGGCCGACCGAAGTCGATCTGCTGAAGGGCGACGCCACCAAAGCGCGAAAGCAGCTGGGATGGAAGCCGACCATCGACTTCGCCCAGCTGGTGAAGCTGATGGTCGACGCCGATGTTGCGCTGGCCGAGCGCGAGGCGCGGTGATGTTCTGGAAAACGCAGCGCGTTCTCCTCACCGGCGGCGGCGGATTTCTGGGAAGTTTCATCCACCAGCGCCTGGCGCTCGAACAGCCGGCGGAGCTTCTGGCGCCGCGCGCGCTGGAGCTCGACCTCCGCGACGTCGCGAGCGTGCGCGACTACCTGCGCGCCCATCAGCCCACGCTGGTGATCCACGCGGCGGCGGTTGTCGGCGGCATCGGCGCAAATCGGCTTCATCCCGGGCTTTTTTTCTACGAGAACGCCGTGATGGGGATTCATCTCATCGAAGAATCGCGACTCGCCGGTGTCGAAAAATTCGTCTGTCTCGGCACCGTCTGCGCCTATCCGAAATTCACGCCCGTGCCCTTTCGCGAAGACGATCTGTGGAACGGATATCCCGAAGAGACCAACGCCCCGTACGGCATCGCAAAAAAAATGTTGCTGATCCAACAGCAGGCCTATCGGCAGGAGTACGGATTTCGCGGCATCTTTCTTCTGCCCGTGAATCTCTACGGACCGCGCGACAACTTCGATCTCGAGTCGAGTCACGTCATCCCGGCCATGATCCGAAAGTTTGTCGAGGCCAAGGAGCGCGGCGCACGCGAGGTCGTGTTGTGGGGCGACGGGACACCGACCCGCGAGTTTCTATATGTCGAGGACGCGGCCGGCGGGATCGTGGCCGCCGCCGAATGCTACGACAAAGCGGATCCAGTCAACCTTGGCAGCGGCGAGGAGATCTCAGTGAAAGACCTTGCGCTGAGGATCGCGCGGCTCGCGGGTTTCGACGGCGATATCCGATGGGACACTACCAAGCCGAACGGGCAGCCGAGACGGATGCTCGACGTCAGCCGCGCCGAGCGGGAGTTCGGATTTCGGGCGAAGACGACGTTCGATCAAGGACTCGACCACACCGTTGCCTGGTACGTCCGGAACCGTTCGTGACCCCGCGCACAGCGCAGGACGGTCGGCGCCTTATAATGAGTTGAGGTCCAATCCCACTTTTTCGGAGGAAATCCGCATGTCGAGACGTGTCTCTCTACGCCCCTTGTGCATTCTGTTCCTTTTTGCAGGGGCGATCCCGGCGTTCGCCAGCCGGCCTTACGTTGTAGAGCAGCGCGCAGTTTCGAAATTGCGAGCGGGCGGCCAGAAACTCATCGTCGACGACATGCCGATGTTCGATGGCAATCCGACAACGATCGTCCTCGAGCGATTCGAAGTGTGGGCGCCGGATGTCGAGATCATCAAATACGACGCCGAGCGCAAAGAGACGCGTCTGCCGCGTCCGACCACGAAGTTTTACCGAGGACGCATCAGCGGCGATCCAAATTCGCTCGTGTTCATGTCAGTCGAGTCCAACGGCGACATCAACGGCATGGCGCTGTCAGGTGATGGAACGCGCAAATTGACGGTCCGCCGCGGGGTGCGTGCTGCCGGAAGGCCCGGCGAGCGACGCGGGCCGCGGCGCGATGACGCCGAAGCCCCGCTGATGGTTCGTGAATTCGATGAAGTCGATGATGTGACGACCTTCGGCGAGAACGGCGGATTTCATTGCGATGTCGAAGGACGCGACATGACCATCGCGCGATCGCTCGCAGAGTTGAAGCCGAAGCCGGAGTCGAGCACGGCGCCCACAGTGACGACTGCTTATGGACTGAACCTCGCGATCGAGACCGACGGCGAGTTGTACGCGGCGTTCGGACCGGCCGGCCCTGCGACGGATTCGTTAGTCACAACATATCTCGGTAATCTCGTTGGAGCTGCGTCGACGATCTACCAACGCGACCTCAAGACCACACTCACAATCGGAACGACACACTTGTGGTCGGGCGGCATTGCAAGCGATCCGTGGACAGTTCTGCCGGCGTCCGGCACCAGCGCCGCGCTCGCGGAGTTCGGACTGTACTGGCACAACAATTACTCGGCGGTGAATCGCTCGTCAGTCGTTTTTGTCAGCGGCAAGGCGTTCTTCGGCGGAGTTGCATGGGGCGGTGATCAACTATGCGCCGGTGATTTTTTCTGCGGTGCCGGCGGCCTGAGCTGCGGTGGGGCTACCTTTGCTGGCTCTTATGCCGGCGGTTACGCATTCTGTGGATCGACGACCGTCACCATCACCGTTCCTGATCCGAATCTGACGCTCAACGGCGTGCAGTACATGATCCCCGTCACCACCAACTTCTGGATGCTGCTCGAGGTCTGCCACGAGTTGGGGCACAACATCGACGGGCCGCACACGCACTGCCGCGCGCTTTCTCCAACCGAAAAGGCGACATACGGCGTTTCGCGCGATTACATCGATCTTTGCTACGGCTCCGAGGGCGGCCCGTGTTATGCCGGAGCGGTGTCGTATCCGCCCGAGCTGGGCACGATCATGAGCTACTGCCACAACGTGTACACCACCGCTGGAATCCCTCTTGGAATGCCGGCGGGTCAGCGAGCGAGCCGATACACGTTTGGAAAAGCGGGCGAGCCGAGCGAGTTGATGCTGCCCATTTTCACGACCGCGCTCGAAAGCGCGACGCCGACCGTCGCGATCACCGTCGGCTCAGGCCTCCCTTGCTCCGCCGGTCAGACTGCCTCGGTGGCAGCGGCGAGCTCCTACGCCTGGCAGATCACGGGCGGAACAATCACCTCGGCGACCAACATCGCGTCCATCACATTCACACCTTCCGCGCCGAGCATCGTTTTGACGTGCACGGTCAGCAATACGAAAGGTTGCTCGATCACCAGCCAACGGACTACGACCTCGGCCTGCGGTGCTCTTGCCGCTCCCGCCGCCGTCGATGCGCACGCGACGACTCCCACCTCGGTGCAGATTTCATGGACTGCGGTCGCGACCGCAACGATGTACGAAGTCGCGCGTCAGGATCTCATCACTCTCGCTTACACGACGCTCAACCCGGGCGGCTCGCCAGGGTTGGTTTACAGCGACAACACGGTGTCGGTGAACAAGGCCTACCTCTACAAAGTCCGCGCAGTTGCGCCGAGCACGGGACCGTACAGCGCTCCTGATCTCGCGACGGTGGTGATCTACGCCAATCCCACGCTCACCGCGGGAACTTCGGTCGTGGCCGCTCAGGACCTCATCGAAATGCGCTCGGCCGCGCAGGCCGTCCGAACTTTGGCGAATCAGGGAGTCTTTTCTTTCACCGATCCGACAATCACGAGCGGAGTGACTGTGATCTCGGCAGTGCATCAAGCCCAGCTGCGGAGCGTGGTGGACAGCGCCCTCAGCGCTCTGTCGTTGACGGCGATCTCCTACACGAATCCGACGCCAACGACGGGCGCAACCATTTCGGCCGCCGACATGAACAATCTGCGGAATGGAGTGTACTGAGAAGTTAGACACCCCCACGCGTGCGCAGGTAAATCATCTGCGCGCGCGGCTGGCGGAAACGGCAGTTACGAAAATCACCCTCGATGTCGAAAAAGGGTCGACGGAGCGCGACTTCTCCCCGGGAAGCGCTGCGACCTTCAGTCATCGGACCGGCCTGGCATTCGACGCGCTAGGAGATCTGTTCGCGGCCCGTCACGCCCGCCGGGCAGTGCACCGCTGATGCCCTAATTAAGGAGAATATTTGGAGTTGATGTCGACCGGTCACAGGCACCAAGAGCGTGAAGGGCGTAAGATTTGTCGCCATATGAAATCCTCACGAACCACCTTGAGATTCGTGTGTCTTCTCCTCCTGCTAACGACCGGCGGCTCGGTCCAACTTCTCAATGCAACCACGTACGTCGTCCCCTCCGATCGCGTGTTGGTGCGCCAGGCATCGGCGATCGTGGTCGGCTCCGCTTTGAGCTCCCGAACGGAACTCAACGACAATGGCGGAATTGAAACAGTGACGACGATCTCGCTCGAGGAGACTCTCAAGGGAACACTCGACTCCGACACCTTCGATCTGTATGAACCCGGCGGTCTGCATGAGGATCGCATGATGGTCATCCCGGGCGTTCCCCGTTTCCAGGACGGCGAGCGCTACATCCTTTTTCTCATGAAGAATGCGGGAAAGTGGCGCGTGCTCGATCTGGGACTCGGCAAGTTCCGGTTCACGACGGATCGACTCGGTCATGACGTGGCCGTCCGCGATTTCCATGATGTGTTCACACTCGAGGTCGACGGTTCGAAGCACCGAGAGGCGAATCGCGAAGCGACACCGTTCATCGAATTCATTCGGCTGGCAGGCCGAGGGGCACCGGCGCAGGAGAACTACGCGATTCCCGCTGAGTCGCTGATGGGCACCATCCCGCCACCTCCAGAGATACGATCTCAGGCGCTGCGACCAGCCCCTCTCGCAATCACCAATGGCGAGTGGTACACATCCAGTTTTGATGGAATGGAGGGCGGAGCCGGCTCCCGCTGGTGTGGAACGATTGTGGCCGGGAACTGTCTCAGTGCGTTTCCCTCTGCTGTGCACTTCAAGAGTATTGGTAGCGAGACCGGCGCAGGAGGCTCACCGCCGGGAGCGGATGCGATCAATTCGGCGTTTAGCGCCTGGAACGGCGCCCCAGGCGCCGTCATCAGCTATGCCTACGACGGAAATGATGTATCCGGAACGACCAATACTCCAAACACCATCCCAGGAGACGGAAAGAACACGATCGCTTTCGAATATGACCTGAGTGGGCAGGGGATCTTTGCGTACTCGTGCATGAGCGGCGGAGTTCTTGGGTTAGGCGGAGACATCGCCAGCGGAACGCACATTGGTCCGAACAGTGATACGTTCTTCACGGCGGTAGAAGGCGACGTTTGGATGAACCAGGGAATCGCCGGCTGCTCCGCTCTCTTCAGCAGCGGAAATTTTACTTCCGCGGTCACACACGAGGTGGGTCACACCCTCGGCTTCCGCCACTCCAACCAGAACCGTTTAGGAGGTACGCCCTGCAGCGGCGACGTTAATTTGGAGTGCTCATCGTCGGCGATCATGACAGCCGTCGTAACCAACGGCCTGAGTGGAGCGCTGCAAACGTGGGATCAGCACGCCGCCGCCGCGGTCTATCCAGCGCCCGCAGCCCCCGCTGCGCCGACAGGCGTAGTCGCCACTGCTACTTCCACCACAACCATCCAAGTCTCGTGGAGCGGCCTTTGCGTCACCACCTGCCACATTTATCGAAGCGCCGACCATGTCACATACAGCAATATCGGCTCATCGGTCACGAGTCCCTTCAGCGATGCGCTCGGCTCGTCGACTCCTGTTGCGTATCTCTACAAAGTCCGCGCGTTCAACGGCACAACTGAGTCTGCGGACAGCAATGTCGACCAGGGCAACAACGTCATCTTCACCAACGATCCGCTGGTAGTGCAAACGACGCCCATCACGGCGACGCATCTGACGGAATTGCGAAACGTGACGAACGCCCTCCGCACGCTTGCCGGCCTGGGTGGAGCGAGCTTCACGGATCCTTCGCCGTCCGGCGTTGTGATCAAGGCGGTCCACATCACCGAGATTCGGACGAACCTCGACGCAGCCATGAGTGTGCTGGGACTGACGACAGGTGGCTACACGGACGGATCGCTTGCCGGCGTGGTCGTGAAGGCCGTTCACTTTCAGGAAATTCGCAATCGTGTGAAGTGATGTAAGGGCGCGACGCCGATCAGCAGAAGCATCGACATGCGCTCAGCCGCCGAAGCGGTCCGGACGCTCGCGAATCAGGGAGTCTATTCTTTCACCGATCCGATAATCACGAGCGGAGTGACCCAACACGAATCCGACGCCAACGACGGGCGCAACCATTTCAGCCGCCGACATGAACATTCTGAGGAACGGAGGGTACTGAGAAGACACACGAACGTTAGTCTTGTGAGCCGGGTCACGGCGCTCCGTGGTCTCGGGGTGCAGCTGAGTGCGGGTCGTCTACAATCAGCTATGTTCAGCGATGTCCGGGAGAGGTCATGCTCAAAAAGTACCGTTACTTAGTGGCGGCTGCTCATCTCATTTTTTCAGGTACGGCGGTTTTCGCGACGACGTTCGTTGTCCCTAAAGACGAAGTCATGGTGACGAAAGCGCACGCCATCGTGCGAGGAACCGTCCTCTCGTCGTATACGCGGCCGGGCGATTTCAACATCATCGAGACCGTGACTCAGATCTCGGTCGACGAGACGCTGAAGGGCGATATCGGCGAGTCGCTCGAAATCGTCGAGCCCGGTGGTATCTATGAAAAACGGGCAACAGTGGTCCACTCCTCCCCGGAGTTCAAGGCCGGCGAAAGTGTCCTCCTGTTCCTGACTCGCAACCGCGGGCAGTGGGAAGTGACGGACCTCGCCCTGGGAGCTTTTCATTCACGTCAACTGTTGAGCCGTCGCGTTCTGGTGCGCTCCGAGGACATCGAGGGGTGGAACCCGGACGAAACCGAGTTTCGCGACAAGGCGCGCGACGAAGATCGGTTTCTCGACTACGTTCGTCACAAGGTGCAGGGCCGGAAGGTCGTTGCCAACTATTTCGTCGATAAGGACGTCTCCGCGAAGGGCTTGAAGGTCGGAGCGGACTCGCTGCACGTCGCTGCGAATGCTTTTGCGGCTTCGACGTACACCGCCTATCTGTCGGCCCCGGGCGGGAATCCCTGGCCGACCTCGATTGGAACGCGGTGGCGCCAGACGATCGGCGGTGGCGATCCTGCCGGCACGCAGGCAATGCCCACCGGTGTCACGTATTTCAAGGTGTCTTCCCAAAATCTCAGCGGCGCGGGAGATGGTGGCGTCAGCTTGATCCAGAATGGACTTGCGGCATGGAACAATGACTGTGGTTCCGTCACCAATCTGGTTTACGGCGGTACGACTGCCACCGCTTCGGGTAACGATGAGCTCAACGTTGTGGAGTTCAACGACCCGCAGTCGAGAATCGCAGGGTCCTTTATGGGTTCCGGAACAGTGGCGCAAACGTTCAGTAACTTCGATGACATTCAATTGATCAACGGCGAATACTGGTGGGTATTCAACAGCGCCGACGTCGTGTTCCAGGACGGCGTCACGAACGCATATGCCGGGATGGCAACGACGATGACGCACGAGCTTGGGCATTCCATCGGCTTTCGACACTCGAACGCCACTCGCACCAGCGGCTTTGATCAAACCAATACATGCAACGGCGTGGACGAGGAATGTGCGACAGCCCCCAACAGCGCGATCATGTATTGGCAAGTCACGGGCGCCGGGAGTGGATTCACGCTGCAGCCCTGGGACATCAACGCCGTGCGTGCGGTCTATCCAGGCTCCTGCGCGCCTGCTGCGGTGACCGGGGTGGAGGCGCATTCCACTTCGGGCACAACTGTTCAGGTCACGTGGACCGGCAGCTGCGTGACGTCGTGCAATGTCTATCGCAGTCGATTCAACGATCGGTTTACCTACGATCTCGCCGGTTCCGGAACGAGTCCGTTCAACGATGCCGGCCTTACTGCTGGCCGTGCGTATTTGTATAAGGTGAGAGCGTTCAACGGCGTCGAGTCGCCCGACAGCAACCTCGACCTCGCGAACACCGTGATTCCCGCGAATACGATCGTTGCGGGCTCCGTCGTGCAGGCGGCCGACATCAACGATACGCGCGACATCGTTGACGCTGTTCGCACGCTCGCGGCGATCGCCCCCGGAGCTTACACCAACGGCAGCGGCAACCCGTCGAGAGTTGCCGGAGGTGGCACCACGCTGATCCATGCCACCGACATCACGGAGGCGCGCGCGAATCTGAACACTGCCTGGAACACGATTTTCGGGATGCTGCCGATCTACACGAACACGATCACGCAGTTCTCGTCAGTCATCCAGGCGATCGACTTTAACGACTTCCGCAATATCACGCGATAGCCCTGGACGCGACGTCTATACTCGACGTCGTCCAGGCATCAGAGAGATGTTCAAAGCAAGGGCGGGGCGTCCGGGCTTCGTCCTCGATTCGTCAGGGGAGGGTTTGCGCGGTGGTCAGTTTCTTCTCCTGTCGCAGATACTCCTCCTCCGCTTCCTCTTCTCGGACGCGATTGTGGAGCAGGCACAGGACGATGATGGTTGGCAGCGCAATGAGGAGGACGAGCAGTCCGTAGAGCGCGAGGCGCGGCGCGCCGATGCTGCGCAGCACACGCGTGGTTGGCGGCCCGGTCAGGGTGAAGAGCTGCGTTGAGGGCGTCATGTTTCGCGAAACGATTTGAAACAGCTCGTTCATGGTGTTGATCAGCTGCCCGACTTCGGTTCGCGTTTGGTCGATTTCGGAGCGCACCGAGGCGGCGCTCAAAGCCGCTCCGCCTCCGAAGGACTTACGCAGCTCATCGAGAACCGTGGTGTCGTAAGCGACCGACTGCTTCAGCGGAATGGTGTCCGCGACCGCTTTTCGGTAATCGGCGACGACAGCCTGTCGATACTGCGCGTCAGCGGCGCGGCCGGTCATCGACACCAGACGATCGAGAAACGAGTCGCTGAGCTGTGGCACGACTGCTTCGCCACTCTTTGGCTGTTCCGGCTTTTTGGCGGCTCCCGATGCAACGGCTACCGTTGCGGCGGGCTCTTCGTAGACAGCTATCGATTCGCGAATCGAGTCCGCCTGACGTTGTGCTGATTCGAGCCGCCGCTGATCGTAAGCGAGCTGGCTTTCGAGGAATCGAATGGTGGTTGCTCGATCGTTGATCAGGCCGGAGGCGTGAACGACCGCCGCCAGCAGCGGCTCGAGCCGGAAGCGCATGATTTCATCGAGACGAATGCGCGCCTCTTCGAGCGACATGTGATCCTTAGAGGTTCTTGCCAGCGTGGCGCCGGGGAGTCCTTCGAATTTGTCAATGTTCGTGATGACGCGGTTGGCCTTGGATCGGAGCACTTCGATGGCGGCCACAAGATCGCGCTGCTCGATTGCGCTGGGAGCAAGAATTTCCGGCGAGAGCACCGACACTTGATAGGCGATGACGTGCTGCTGATTGACGGCGAACTCGGCCCAGTCGTTCAGGATATCGAGTAATACTTTTCGGGCCAGCGGCTCGGGAATCGATCGTTTCAAGCTGCGGTGATCGAAGCTGATGGCATACTCGTTCTTCGAGATGCTTTCGGTCTTCTGTTCGAATTCCCTCTGCAAGCGCTCACGGTCAACCGGCGAGAGCTTGGCATCGGCGAGCTTGGCCTGATATTCAGCCGCAAGCTGTTCGTATTGCCGGTTGGACTCCAGGACGAAAACAGAGCGGCTGAAATTGCCGAACGAGATGTAATCGGTGAGATGGTTTTCCTGCCATACGCGAGTCACGATCGGCCCGCTGATGATGTCGGCGATGTTGAATTTTGTCTTGTTCGGGTACTCACCCCGGCCGGCGCCCACAAAGTCGAGGCGGAATGTTTGCGTCGTGATCTCCTCCGACGGGCCGAAGAGAGACACACTGACTGCGATGATGAGGAAGGCAAGGACAACGCAGGCCAGCGAAAGCAGGATGACAGGCCGGTACCTGCGTATCACTTGCGCGAAGTGGCTGAGAGAGAGCCCTGGTTCCGGCGGGTCCATGAGAATTTCTCGATCGGGCTGATGGTGGGTGGGACGTTCGATGTAGTCGGTCTGCATTCGAGCGTAGGATCTCAGCCGTAGTTGGGCGGCGTCAAGTTTTCATTGAGCAAACAGGCGAACGCCATCACGGCGCGATGGTCAGTCTACAAGCGATCGACTTTAGTGAACGACGAGCTCACTCCTCATTGAAGTGAGAGCAGGACGAGGATTTCACCCTCCCCGTTGCTGAGCGGCTCGAGAGCCTTTCCGATGATCGTTCCGGGTTGGTGAAAGCTGCGGGCTCCGATCTCGATCGGCTCCGATTTCATCGCCATTCCCCTCTTCCCGCTCGTGACGAGGAGGTCGCCGATGTGGATCGGTTGCGAAGTGGCAATGGCTTTGACTCTCACGCGTCCGGAGGTGGCAATCTGCGCCTTCGACTTGGCTGGCTCACCCAGGATCAATCCGGGATTGGCAGAGACAATACCCGCCACCGCTGTGTCGTAGCTGCGAATCGAAGGCATGACTTCATTTGGCTTTTCAGGATTGAGGACGACCACAGTTCCCGGTTCCATGGTTTCGGTGGCTGCTACCCATTCGGCGACATCCTGGTATTTGGCAGCGATGTTACCGGACACGTTGACGTTCCCCGCGATGTCGAGGACTTGTGTGGGCGTGGTGGTGCCGATGCCAACGAAACCGCTCACATCGACATTCAATCCCACGGCGCCGCCGGTGGTGATCTGGATCGGACGCAGGGTGCCCGTGCCGCCCGAGCTAGAAATGATTTTCCCTTTGTTTCCCGAGAACGCGATCAAGAATTTTTCAAAATTGCCGGTGCTGATTGCGGTGTTGTAGACCTCGACGGCTCCGTTATTCGACACCGCCAGATAACCATCGACATCCAACTTTCGAACCGGTGCGGCTGACCCTACGCCGAGACTCCCCCCCATCGTCACGGTACCTGATGCATCGATGAACATGCGAGTCGCGCTATTGGTCACGATGTTCAGGAAGCCACTTGAACCAGCAAGGCCGATGATCCGAGAGGAGGTGTTGCCCCATTCCACGTCAAAACCGTTCGCAACGATGACCGAGCCGGGAAATGTCGTGTTCTGCGCCAGGGCTGAGGCCGCGACGAACGAGAAACCGATGACCGCGATCGCAAGAATTTTCGTAATGGAATTCGTCGCCTTTACCGCTCGATCATTAAAGCTCATGATTCATCCTTTCGGCAGTTGTTCACGCCGGGAAGAAGCTTCCCTCCGGTTCTCTCTCTTGAAGAAGCCGGGTTCGGCTAAGAACAGAATTGTATTTTTCAATTATATCAAGAACTGAATGCTCTGCGGTCACTCCGCTCCTGCGGGTCCTTCCACATATTCTGCCACCTCTACAGCTCTGTTGCCCCCGACCGTACCCGCCAGTTTACGTCAAACAGCGGCTGCGGCATGAGGGGGTGATTTCTCGTCTTTGCCTCTGGCCGAGTGGCAAAGACTCTGCCGCCCTCGCCTGAGCGAGCTGAATGCCCGCGATCTTCGATGTCCCGGTTGCGTTTGGTGTAAGGGATGTGTTTCAATCCGATCGTTCAATCGTTGAACGGTTATGTCGCGCTCGGTCTCCGACGAAATCCGCTACCGGCTTCTCCGCTATTTGGAGGAGCATCCGGACGCTTCACAGCGCGAGCTTGCCAAGCACCTCGGCGCCAGCCTGGGCAAGATCAATTACTGCCTGCAGGCCCTGATTGCCAAGGGATTGCTGAAGATGCGCAACTTCCGTGGGAGCAAGAAAAAACTGGCGTACGCCTACGTTCTCACGCCCAAAGGCATCGAGGAAAGGATCAACGTCACTTCTCGATTCCTGAAGCGAAAGCTGGCCGAATACGACTCCATCAGCGCCGAAATCGAGCGACTCACGAAAGAGTTGGCCGACAACGACGCGACAAATTCGGAGAACGCCACCATACCGTGAGCTCGCCGCTTGCGGCGAACTCACAGACCCCGCATGTCGTCGGTTAAGGCAGCGCCACTCGGCGCATGGACACCGAAGGGGGCGGAGCCCGTCCGCGCATCGAGGAGTTGGAGTCAATGATGACCTCATCCGTCGCGACGCAGGAGCAGACGATCGACCAACTGCTGCATCGCATTCGAGCGCGAACGGCGTCGATTGGGGTGATCGGTCTCGGCTATGTGGGACTGCCGCTGGTGTTGCTTTTCGAGGAAGCCGGCTTTCCGGTCACCGGCTTCGATGTCGACGCGAACAAAACGGAGATGCTCAGCCGCGGCGAGTCGTACATCCGGCACATCGGGCTCGATCGCATCAAGAAAGCCTTCGAGCGAAAACGGGCAATCGCGACGACGAACTTCGAGCATCTCGCGAAGTGTGACGCCATCATCATCTGCGTCCCCACGCCCCTCGGAATTCACCGGGAGCCCGATCTCCAATACATTCGGATGACGGCAGAAACGGTCGCGAAATACGTCCGGCGCGGACAGTTGATCGTGCTCGAGTCGACGACCTATCCAGGCACGACGCGCGAGGAGCTCCTGCCACGCCTCGAGGCGTCGGGACTGCAGTGCGGCCGCGATTTCTTCCTGGCATTCTCGCCAGAACGCGAGGATCCCGGAAACCCGAATTTCAATACCCGTACGATCCCCAAGGTCGTGGGAGGAATGGATGCACATTCCCTCCGCGCCGCGGAGCTCCTCTACAGCGCGGCCGTTGAGCGGGTGGTGCCGGTGAGCTCGGTGGAGATCGCGGAGTCGGCCAAGCTGTTGGAGAACGTCTTCCGGGCGGTGAACATCGCGCTGGTGAATGAATTGAAGATCGTCTTCGATCGCATGGGCATCGACGTTTGGCAGGTGATCGAAGCCGCCAAGACGAAGCCTTTCGGCTTCATGCCGTTTTATCCCGGTCCAGGCCTGGGAGGACACTGCATTCCGCTCGATCCGTTTTATCTGTCGTGGAAGGCCGCCGAATTCGGAGTGTGGGCCCGCTTCATCGAACTGGCCGGCGAGATCAACACGTCCATGCCCCACCACGTCATCGAAAAGACGATCGCGGCACTCAACGACGATGGCAAGAGCATTCGCGGTGCGAAGGTTGTCGTGCTCGGTTTGTCCTACAAGCCCGACATCGATGATGACCGCGAGTCGCCCTCGTTCGAGATTCTGGAGTTGCTGCTCGCGGGGGGCGCCGAGATCAGCTATTGCGACCCTTACATTCCGGTGGCGCGGAAGGTGCGCAAGCATGACCTCCAACTCGAGTCTATTCCATGTTCCGCCGAGGCGTTCGAAGAGTTCGACGCCGTGGTGATCGCGACCGCACATTCTCAATTCCACGACCGTAATCTCTACCGCCGCACCAAGCTGGTGATCGACACGCGGAACATCGTGCCCTCGCCAGCGGCCGGGGACGCATACCGGCTCGTCAAAGCCTGAACCGTGATCGAACGCCTTCGTCGAGTTAGCCGCAAGCCGCTGCGAGTGATCGCCTGTCGCGGAACGCAGGAGGTGAGGCTTGTGTGGATGCGTCACACACGCGGCTGGCAACGGCTCCAACGTTCGGTCGCGAACTTCTGGACGGATGTCCGCGTCGAGGCTCTGGTGGCAGCGCCACGCTGTCTGGTCGCTGATGACGCGAAGGATGCACTCGGAATGTCCGCAGCTCGAGGTCTGATCGATCGGCGTTCGCTGCTGGACCGTGCCGAAGCGATCGCCAGCAAACGTTTTTCAATTCTCGGCGCGCCTCTCCCGCAGAACGCTCCGTGGCCGTGGCACACGGACTGGCGTTTCGGGCGCCATTGGCCGACCGACGATTACAGCCGTTACGATTTTTACGAGGCCCGCACAGTTCCGTACGACGTGAAATACCCGTGGGAACTGTCGCGGATGGCGTTTCTGCTGCCGCTTGTCACCGGCGCGTTGCTCGACGGCGACGAGACGCGCGTACGTCAGGCTCTCGACATCATCCGCGATTGGAGCGAGCAAAATCCGCTGGCGCACTCCATCAACTGGTATCCGATGGAAGCGTCGGCGCGCGGCATCGCGCTGTTGCTCGTTTTTCAAATCCTGATGGCCGCGAAAGCCGCTCCGCGCGATCTGAAGACGCTCGCGATCTTGCTCACCCTCCACGGCGAGTTTGTGGCCCGCAACATGGAGCTCAACGAGATCGGCGGCAACCACTACGCCGCAAACGCGGTCTGTATTTTTCTCCTCGGGCTCGCGCTTCGCGACGCCTATCCGCCGGGCAGGCAATGGGCTTGCGACGGCGCACGGATGATCGTGCAGGAGATCGAATCACAGATCCTGCCCGACGGCGTCGACTTCGAAAAGTCGATCGGTTATCACCGCCTGGTCACGGAGCTGTTCCTTCTGGCGCTCATGGGGGCCTCGAAGTCGCAGGTCGCCATTCCCGACGCCGCAGCAAATCGCGTTCGTGCCGCGACCCGTTTCACGAATGTCTACACCCGAACCGACGGGTGGACGCCGAGCCTCGGCGACACCGACGACGGACATCTATTGCAGTTCGACGGCCTTCCGGCCAGAGATCATCGGCCGCTGGCGGCACTCGGCGCGAGTTTTTTCCACGACGCGAAACCGCGCGGCTTTTTCTCGGCATCGATTCCCATTCTTCTCGGGTGGGCGGCGGTGGAGGCGTATCGCGAGCTGCCCGAGCAGACCGAAGATCGCGTCGAGCATTTTCAAGACGGCGGCATCGCAATCGTCCGGTCGGCGAAGCATCATTTGTTCGTCGACGTCGGCGAGGTGGGACGTCGCGGGCACGGGGGTCATGGACACAACGATCTGTTGAGCTTCGAGCTGATCCTCGACGGCGTGCCGATCGTGGTCGACCCCGGTTCTTATCTTTACACCGGCGATCTGCAGTCGCGTCGATGGTTTCAGAGCACCGCGGCTCACAATGGAGTGCGACTCGATCGGACCGAGATCGCGCCGATTCTCGGAACGTGGAGCATCAGCGATTCCGCGCAGCCGCACGACGTGAGCTTCACCGCCGACAGCAATTACACCGTAATCCGCGCGTCGCACGACGGCTACATGTCTCTTCCCGATCCCGCCCTCCACACCCGCGAGATCCGCTTTGATGCGGTGAGCGGCGTCTTCTCGTGTACCGACCTGGTGCGATCGATCGGCGAACACGACGTCGAACGCTTTCTGCATTTTCCACCGGAAACAACAGTCGTTCTCGGACAGCGAACGGCAGAGCTGACCATTCAAAACCGGCAGTTCGAAATCTCATGGACGAACGCTGCAGCGAGCAGCGTAGAGGATGGCTGGTACTCGCCCAGCTACGGAATCCGTGAACGCGCCCTGGTGATCGTTTTGCGCGAACGCATTCGAGGTCCCTGGTCGGGGACGATGACGATTGCGTCAGCGAAGAACCGAAAGATTGCTGACGACGAGAGCGGACTCGTTTCCGCGATGGTTCGATGAAACAGGTATTCCTTTCCGGACGCGGGGAGGTCGAGGTCCTCGACGTTCCCCGACCTGCAGCTGCGCCCGGTGCGGTGTTGGTCCGCAACGCGTGCTCGCTGATCAGCACGGGAACGGAAACCGCCGCGATCACCGCGCACGGCGGGATCCTCGGCTTGTACGAAAAAGCCACCGCATCGCGCGACCGTCTCGAGCAGTTGTGGAGCATGTCTCGCACTCTCGGCGTCGTGCGGACAGCCGGAGTCGTGCAACAGAAGCTCGCGGATCTGACGCCCATCGGCTACAGCTGCGCCGGCGTGGTGATCGAAGCGGCGGATGGTGCGCCGTTCGGCGCCGGTGATCGCGTCGCCTGTATGGGAGCAGGATTCGCCAATCACGCGGAATACGTAACGGTTCCATTCAATCTGGCCGCTCGGGTGCCCGAGGAGGTTCCCCTGCAGGATGCGGCCTTCGGTTCGCTGGCGTGCATCGCGTTGCAGGGCATTCGCCGCCTCGACGTGCGCGGCGGCGAAAACATCGGCGTCATCGGTCTCGGCCTGATCGGCCAGATCGCGGTGCGACTGCTGACGGCATTCGGATGCAACAGCTTTGGATTCGATCTGCAGCCATCCCGCGTTCGGGCCGCGGAACATTCGTTGACACGGGTGGCCTGGCAGCTTGGAGAGGGCGATCTGGTGGGCGAGATTCTTCGCCGGACTCCGGCGGGCCTCGATGGCGTTCTCATTTGCGCTGCAACCAGCAGCGACGAGCCGGTGAACCTGGCATTCGATCTCTGCCGCCCGCGCGGCCGGGTCGCGGTCATCGGCGATGTCGGCCTCTCGCTGCAGCGCGACAAGATGTACCGCAAAGAGCTCGATCTGTTCATGTCCCGATCCTACGGGCCGGGGCGCTACGACGCCGAATACGAGCTGGCGGGCCGCGACTATCCAATCGATTACGTCCGCTGGACCGAGAAGCGAAATCTCGAATGCATTTTGCAGCTCATGGCCGCCGGCAAGCTCGAGCTGGCCCAGCTGGCAACGGATCGCGTGGCCGTCGCGGAGGCTCGCGATGCGTTCGCGAGTCTCAAGAGAGGCGACGGAAGCCTGGCCGTATTACTCACTTATGACACCGATAAACCGATCGAGGAGCGTCGGCCATCGCGCCGCGCAGCCTCGACAATCGTTCCGCGAAAAGGTCTCGTGCGTCTCGGACTCATCGGCACGGGCAGCTTCGCGAAAGCAGTTCACATCCCGAACATCAAGAAGCTCTCCAGCGTGTTCGCGGTACAGGCGGTGGCCAGTCGGAGCGGCAGCGCCGCGGTCATCGGCCGCACACTCGGAGCAGCGTTGGTCAGCAGCGATTATCGAGACGTCATTGATGACGCGGATGTCGACGCAGTCGTGATCGCGACCCGGCACGCTTCGCACGCGCAGATCGTTCTCGATGCCCTTGCCGGGGGCAAACACGTGTTCGTGGAAAAACCGATGGCCATCACGATCGAAGACGCTCTGGCGATCGAGCGGCGTGCGGGGGAGGCCGGCCGCGTGATTCGGGTGGGGTTCAATCGTCGATTCGCGCCGATGCTCGGACGATTTCGGCGAACATTTGGTTCCGGGACCAGCCGTCTGCTTTCGATTCGCGTGAACATCGGCGCGATCGCGAACGATTGGAGCAATACCGTGGAAGAAGGTGGACGCCTTCTCGGCGAAGGCGTTCACTTCTTCGATTTTGCGAACTGGTTCATGGACGGCGAGCCGACCGACATCGGGGCGGAATTCGTCGGCGATCCCTCCAATATCAACCCCAACTGTTCCGTGCATCTCCGTTACGCCGACGGCAGCATCGCGGACATCGTGTACACATCCCTCGGCGATCCGCGGCTCGGAAAGGAAGCGTACGAGGCGTTTGGAGCCGGCCGAGCAGCCCGTTGCGACGATCTCAAAGCACTGATCGGGGCGCAGGGCGGCCGCCGGCGAGGGCGAAGCGACAAGGGGCATTTCGGCGCCATGGAAGAGTTTGCGTCCGCCATCCGCGGAGAGAACACGCCCATCAAGGGCGCCGACGCGCGAGCCGGTCTGCTCGCGACCTGGGCCGCGATCATGTCGGTCCGTTCTGCGCACCAGCGGTCGCCGGTGCGTCTCGAAATTTGAAAGGCTGACGGAGGGAAACGATGTGCGGCATCGCTGGAATGATCTCGTTGACTCCGGGAAGAGGCGTGTCCGGCGAGCCGATTCGCCGCATGACCGACTCGATGGCTCATCGCGGGCCGGACGGCAGCGGCCTGTGGATCTCGCCGAACGGCCGCGTCGGATTAGGCCATCGGCGTTTGGCGATCGTCGACCTCTCGGATGCCGGACGGCAGCCGATGTCGAACGACGATGCAACGGTCGTGGTGACGTTCAACGGCGAGATTTACAACTTCCGCGAGCTTCGGCGCGAGCTGGAAAGCGACGGATTCCGCTTTCGATCCGAATCCGACACCGAAGTTCTCGTCTATTTGTACGAGCGCCATGGCGCGAGCATGGTCGAGAAGCTAGACGGCGACTTCGCATTCGCGATCTGGGACGAGCGCGCGCGGTCGCTGTTTCTCGCGCGCGACCGCTTTGGAGTCAAACCGCTGTACTTTGCGTCGCTTGGCGGCGACTTCTACTTCGCGTCGGAAATCCGCGCGCTTTTGGAGGGATCGCTCGTGCGGCCGGCCATCGATGAGGAGTCGCTCTACCACTACTTGACGTATCTGGCCGTGCCTGCGCCGGGAACGTTGCTGCAGGGCATTCGTAAGTTGCGCGCCGCAGAGACGATGACGATCAGCCTCGCCGGCGGCCCCGCGTCGTTCACCACCTCGACATATTGGCGACCGCTGCCCGGACAGTACGCGATCGATTCCGCAAATCTCGACGATCAGCTCTCGGATCTTTTTCATCGATCGGTCAAGAAACGGCTGATGAGCGATGTGCCGGTCGGCGTTCTGTTCTCTGGCGGTGTCGACTCGACTTTGAACGCCGTGCACTTCGATGCCTTGATCCGTCCCGAAAAGGTGCGCACCTTCTTCGTCGGCATGCCTGGCAACGACTATTTCGACAGCGAGATCGCATGGTCCCGCCGGATGGCGGAGAAGCTGGGAACGGAACATCACGAGGTGCTGATCAGCGAACAAGACATGTTGGAGACGGCCAGCGCGATCGCGAAGTTCCAGGATGAACCGCTCGCGGATCCGGTCTGTGTGCCGCTCTATTTCGTGTCCCGCCTCGCTCGCTCGACCGGGACGATCGTTCTGCACGCCGGAGAGGGAGCGGACGAGATTTTCTGCGGCTACGACAACTATCGAAAGTATCTGCGTTATCACCAGCGATATTGGCGGCCCTTTTCGCTGCTTCCGTCGTTGATCGGGACGATGGGGCATAGTCTCCTTCGGTGGAGCAACACGCCGCGTAACCGGAAGCTCGCCGATGCCTTTCGCCGGCAGGCACGGCGGCAGCCGTTCTTCCTAGGCGGGGCCATCGCGTACTACGAGGACGAGAAGCGGTCGATCCTGTCCCCCGATTTTCGCCGCCGCACGGCGGGGCTCGACTCGACCGACGTCGTCATGCCTCTGTACAAAGAAATCGAGCAGGCGGCACCCGAGGCGACCTTCCTGCAAAAGATCACGTTCATCGAGCTGCAGCTGCGTCTTCCGGAGCTGCTGCTCATGCGCGTCGACAAGATGTCGATGGCCCATTCCATCGAGGTACGGGTCCCATTTCTCGACCGCGAACTGGTCGACTTCAGCCTGTCAGTTCCCGAGGGGTTCAAGCTGCGCGATGGAGTTTCGAAAGAGCCGCTGAAGCGTCTGGCCGCCGCCTCGGTCGGTCGCGACGCGGTGTATCGCAAGAAGAGCGGTTTCGGCGTGCCGATCCACTCGTGGTTTCACCGCGAGCTGGGGAGCGAGATGCGGTCGATGCTGCTCTCGGCCGGTGAGTGGCAATCCTTTTTCGACGTGCGCGCGGTGCAGAAGCGCCTCGACCGCGGTCCCTCGTCGGTCAACGAGGCCTTCCAGCTTTGGGTCATCTACAACCTGATGGTGTGGCATGAGCACGTCGGTAGTGTGTCGGTCGCGGCATGATTCGAGTCGATCGCCTCGTACGCGACACGGTGTTGAACGTCGTCTTTGGCGCCAGCAAAGCGGCACTTCTCCTATGGGTGATTCGGCTGATCTCCTTGGAGTTGCCGGCGCAGGCGCTGGGCGTGTTTCTTCTGTCGCGCCGACTCAGCTTTACGACCGCGAGTTTTCTGCAGGGCGGCGTTTCTCAAACTCTGATCCGAGCACTGCCCATGAGCGCAACGCAGCGAAACAAGGAGCCGTGGATCGCGTTTGCGTGGCTGATGTGGGTGCTGATCGCGCTGGTCGTCCTGGCGGCCGCGTTCCTGGCACCGGGGTTTTTGACTTCGTTCTTCTTCGGGTCGGCCAACGTCCCTTTTGCTGTAACGCAATGGACTGCCGGGCTGATTGTGGCGTCCGTTCTGCACTTTTATGCCGTCAGCGCGCTGTTTGCCGAACGACGCGTGGTTGCGTCCAATGTTCTGGAGATCCTGAGCGGAAGCGCCCTACTTCTGGTCGTGCTTTGGTCCTTGCGCAGCCGCGCAACAGTCAATGCATTGATCGGAACGCAGTCCATCGGCATGTGCCTGTTGTCGGGTGCGCTTTTGGCCATTTTGTGGCGAGACGCTCATACCGACGGCCACGTCGCACGCCACTGGCGAACCATGGCGCGCACGGTTGCGACTTACGGAGTGGCGCGAGCGCTGACGCCGTTCCTCGAACTGCTGATTCTTTCGCTGACCCCGTGGCTGACTCGCGATGCTCCACGGGAGGCAGGCGCGCTCATCATCGCGCTGAGCGTCTTACAAATCGTGCAGATCGCCATTGTTCCGTTGACGCAGATCTCTTCCGTTGTCACTGCGGGCCTGGTCGGCGTTGCCGATGACGAGCGGCTTCAGCAGGGAATATTGATTCTTTTGGGATCGGCGTTTTTTACCTGCTTATTGATGACCAGCATTCTTGCGCCGTGGGCCCATACCGCGATTCGTCTGTGGCTTGCGAAACCGGACGTCGTCGCGGATGTCACGTATGTGATTCGTGCACTCCTCATGGGTATTCTGCCGCTCGGTATTTATTACGCCGTCAAAGGCATCATTGAGGTTCGGTGGGCCAACCCATACAACCTGTGGACGCTATTGAGCGCTTGCTGCCTTCAGGTCGTTCTCTACCTGTTTTTTCGCATGACGAGTACGGCAGTAGATGCCGCCCGGATTGCGATTACCGCTAGTTTCTGGTCCATGGGCCTTCTGAGCCTGATTTGGATTCGGCAATATCTTCCCGACGTTCGTTTCTGGGGTCTAACCCGAATGGTCGCGGTCGCACTTTTGCTGTTTGTGGCGAATCTTTACGCACGGCAAATGTTGGGAGCGGCCGCGATGGTTCCGGCTGTCGTCGCATCGGTCTGTTTCGCCCTCACGGTCGTTCTCATACGTCCATCGCGTTTCACGTCGTTCACCCTGAGCTTTGTGAAACAACGCGTGGCACTTCGTTAAGAAATGGACGCTCGATTCATCGCCGCGGTTGCAGCGGTCTCGGTCCTCGTCGTTGCCGTCTGGCAAAGGCGCCTGTTGTTCTCGTTCAGCTGCATCGGGGCATTCTTCATTACCAACGTCATCATTGTTCTCACCGGTGTGATTTCTCACCCGTTTTTTCCAACGGCAGTTGATTACTCGGGTGTCGACCTGTCGCTATTCGTCGATTCGACAGTCGCGAAAGCCATCGTCCTGAACGCAGGTGGGGCATTGGGGATCGTATTGGTCTACCAGCTCACGCATCTGATCATCGTCGGCCGCTTTGTCACGCGCCGCCCGAATGTCCTCGCCGGCCCGGCCACGACTCGTCTGGGACTGTCGGTCGTCCGAACGGTAATCGCCAGTCTCGCGATCCTGCTTTTCGTCCTCGTGTTCGTTGTTCGGAACGGCTCGATCCTCAGCGCCGGAATCCTGAAGGGTCTCATGCTGGGCCGAGATCTCTATGTGATCGAGATGCGGCGGACCATTGGCGAGAACTACCTCACCATGCTTGTGTTGCTGAATTGTGTTCCGTTCATCGGAGTTGCCCTCTGGCTTGCCGCGCGGCACCGCTCGGCCCCACTTCTATATGTATTCGCGGTGCTATACAACGTCGTTGCGCTGGCCGCCCTCATCCTGACGTTTCAAAAGCGACCGGTGCTCTTGTATCTGATTGCGCTTTCGATTGCGGAAGTTTGGTGCAGTGTTTACCGTCGTCGCAAAGTCGGAATGCGTCGAAAGTTGACCGTCGCGACCATTCGAAGAAGAGCGCTCATCGCTCTTGTTGCTGTCTTTTGTAGCCTTATGGGACTTTACTACGCGCATTCCGCTTTTGCTCGGGGCAGCGAGGACGAAGCGCCTTCATTCTTTCATAGCGTCTCCATCTTGGCGCTTGTATCCGCAAAGACGATCGTCTATGGCATTTCACTCCCGGCGATCATGCACGTGCATTACTTTCCGGCCGTTGAGCCCTATTATGGGATCTGGAATATTCGAATGGTGTCGAACCTGACCGGCCATCCCTTGTACAAGAACAACATTCCGGTATTCGAATACTTTTATCACCAGACGGGCGGTTCTGTGGCCATACCGGCATTGATGGATTTTTATGGCGCATTCGGGCTGATTGGCTGGGGATTCGGCGTCATTTTGTTGGGTGTTCTTTTGGAAAGGCTGGATTGGTGGTTGCTGCATCTGCGGCCGACGGCATCGCGAACCCTTCTGGCGATTTTCCTTTTCTGGTTCGCGTATTACTTGTCGCACGCCAGCCTTGCGAACTCGCTTTTGGGGTATGGCGGCGGAATCTTCGTTGCTTTGTGGCTCTTCGTCTCCGTACGTTTCGGAAACCCTCACTACGCCGTTCTGGCGAGGCTCCGGGCGCCGGTCGTCATGCGAGCCGTGGCCGAACGACGATCGTGAGGATCTGCTTTCTCTCTGCGATGCATCCGGCGCTGGACAAACGCGTCTTTGCCAAGGAGGCCGTTACGCTCGCCAATGCGGGTCATGAAGTTGTTCACCTCGCGCCTGGCGAGGAAGACAAGGAGTGGCGAACGGACGGCGTACGCGTCATTACCTACAAAAAGCGTGGCACGAGCGTGTTGAGCCGCCTCCGGCAATTCCCACAGCTTTATCGCCGCGCCGCTGCCCTCGATGTCGATGCTTACCACTGTAATGAAGTGGACTCGTGGATCGTTGGAATTGCTTTGAAGGCGCTCAAGCGTAGAAAAGTCGTCTTCGATGTCCACGAGCACTACCCGAGCGATTTCGCCGAGCGACGTTTCCCCAAACCGCTGCAGGCGGTCGTCGCGCAAAGCGTGCGTTTGCTCTTCAGGATTCTGACGCCATTTACTGACCGCCTCGTCTTGGCGAAAAAGGCGATTGACCGCGATTTTCCCGCCGCGGTCGATCGCAAGGTCCTTGTTGAGAACTTCGCAGATCTCGCTTACGCCGACGTCCGCCTCCCCGAGCCGCGTCGAAATTCCGACCACGGTCCCATCGTCGCCATCCACCTCGGAGAGATGGGCGTCCTTAGAGGTTGGCCGCAATTGCTCGACGCTTTGCAACTTCTCGACGACGAGCGTCTATTGCTCGAGATTGTCGGACGCTTCGGCGACGGGAGTGGTGACGCGTTCAAGAAGAGAGTCGCGGAGCTCGGTGTCGAGGAGTCGCTGCGCATTTACGAATGGTTGCCGTTCGCCGAAGCCTACCGGCGGATACTTTCGGCGGATATCGGCTTGATCCTCTTCCAGCCCGGCTACATGAACCACGTCCTCGCACTGCCACACAAGATGTTTGACTACATGATGGCTGGAATTCCGATCATCGCTCCCCGTTTTGCTGTCGAGGTTGCCGACATCGTTCGCGACACCGATTGTGGCTTGCTCATCGACCCATCCAAGCCTTCCGAAATCGCGGAAGCAATCCTTCGGCTCATGGACAGCCCCGAGGACCGACGTCGCATGGGGGAGAACGGACGAAGAGGTGTTCTTCAGAAGTACAACTGGACGGTCGAGGGCGGAAAACTCCTGCAAATGTACAGTGACTTGAGCGCAGCCCATCGGTGATGCGGAACCGGTTGATGCTTCACGTCGTCGGCGCGCGGCCGAATTTCATGAAGGTCGCTCCGGTCATGCGAGCCATGAATGAGCGCCAGGGCATTCGCCAGCTCCTTGTGCATACCGGCCAGCATTACGACCGAAATATGTCGGACGTGTTTTTCGATCAGCTTGAGATTCCCGAACCCGACCTGAATCTGGAGGTCGGATCGGCGACCCACGCGCAGCAGACTGCGGAGATCATGCGGCGTTTCGAGCCGGTCGTGGACGAGCGTAAACCCGATCTGGTTTTCGTCTACGGCGATGTGAACTCCACGGCCGCGGCAACGCTGGTGTGCGCAAAACTCGGCGTCCCGGTGGCCCATGTGGAGGCAGGGCTGCGCTCGTTCGATCGGACGATGCCGGAAGAGATCAACCGCCTGGTCACCGACCAGCTCGCGACGCTTCTTCTCACCCCTTCGCAGGATGCCGATGAAAATCTCGAGCGCGAAGGCATCGCACCCGAGCGAGTCTATTTAGTGGGCAACGTGATGATCGATACGCTGGTTCGCTTCCTTCCGGTCGCGGAAGGTGCAATCGCGGCCAGCTCTCGCCGAGGTTGGGTAGGGCGTCCCTATGTTCTGGTCACGCTGCATCGGCCGTCGAATGTCGACGATCCGGCATCGCTTCGACAGCTCTGTCAGGCGCTCGGAGCGATTGCGCGTGACGTGCCGGTGCTCTTTCCGGTTCATCCGCGCACGCAAGCACGCATCCGCGAAACCGCGGGCCCGTTAGGGGGAGTTGAAGTCTGCGACCCTCTCGGCTACTTCGAGTTTCTCGCTCTCCAGCGACATGCGACGGCTGTGATTACAGACTCCGGCGGCATCCAGGAGGAGACGACGTATCTTGGAGTTCCATGCCTGACGATGCGCGAGAACACTGAACGTCCCGTCACGGTGACGATGGGAACGAACATCCTGATCGGCCGCGACACAAACCGGTTGCAGAGCGAGGTGAAAAAGATTCTCAGCGGAGAAGCGAAACGGGGCCGCGTCCCTGAGCTGTGGGATGGTCACGCATCCGAGCGCATCGCCGGTGTCGTGTGCGGCGCAGCACAGGAAGTAACTGCCGATCAGACCAGGAGCATTTAATGGATTTTCGAGGCCAAAACATTTTGATCACCGGAGGCTCCGGAGCGATCGGCTCGCAGCTGGTGCGTCGTCTTTTGAAAGATGGCCCGGCGCAGCTGCTCGTGATCGATGACTTATCATCCGGTTACGCGTGGCTGCTGCCCCAGGATCCGCGCGTCGTCCTGCGCCAGCTCGATGTCTGCCGGATCGGCGAGATCGACATCGAGCGCCCGGTCGTGTTCCACCTGGCCGCCTTCTTTGCGAATCAGAACAGCGTGGATCACCCGCTGGATGACCTTCGCACGAACGGCATCGGTACCTTGACTACTCTGGTGATGGCACAGCGGGCGGGCGCCAAACGCGTGGTGTATGCGTCGGCAGGCTGCTCCATCGCAGGCCACGGCATCGATGCACCCGTTCGTGAAGATATGCCGGTGAGCCTCGATCTCGACACGCCATATCAGATCACCAAGGCGCTTGGCGAGTTCTACTGCAATTACTTCAAAGACTTGGTGAGTACCGTCCGCTGCCGGTTCTTTAATTCGTACGGCCCGGGCGAGGTGCCGGGCCGCTATCGCAATGTCATTCCGAATTTCATCTGGCGCGCCCTGCACGACGAGCCGCTCATCATCACTGGAACCGGCGAAGAAACGCGCGATTTCATCTACGTCGATGACCTTGTGGACGGCCTCGTCCGTTCCGCAATCACTCCCGCTGCTCATGGCGGCGCCTTCAACCTCGGCACAGGAATCCAGACTAGGGTGATCGATCTCGCCAGAATGATCATTTCGCAGTGTCGATCGCGCAGCCGCATCGAGTACGCCCCTCGGCGCGCGTGGGATCACAGCACGCGTCGGCACGCGGATGTTGGCCGTGCGCGTTCCATCCTCGGTTTCGAGCCCGGCGTTTGTCTCGAAGAGGGCATTTCCCGCACCATCGCGTGGTTTCGTGAACACTTTGACCGCATTGCCGAATCTGTCGGCAGCGAACCGGTCCAGGTGACTCAACGCCAATGAAAGTAGTGGTCACCGGAGCGGCAGGCTTTATCGGATCCCATACGGCGGATGCTCTCGTCGATGTGGGATTCGATGTCATCGGCATCGACAGCCTCGATCCGGGAGTTCATCGCGCGGCACCTGATTATCTGAACCCAAGAGTCGAATACTGTTTTGCAGACTTGCGTCACTGGAATCTGGATGATCGTTTCAACGACGTCGAGCTGATCGTGCATTTCGCGGCCCTTGGCGGAGTTGCGCGCGCATCGCGAGAGCCGGCCAACATCATCGATGCAAACTGTCGAGGCACAGCGCGTCTGGTCGAGTTCGGCAGAAAGCTGAAGCGACTCCAGCGGATCGTGCACGCGAGCAGCTTCAGCGTTTACGGTTCGAACTATTCCTATCGCTGCAGCGATTGCGGTGTGACCGGGAACGGCCGGCGGCGCGAGAAAGACATGGCGAGAGGGCGCTACGAAGTAGTGTGCTCGCAATGTGGAAGCGACATGGCCGTTCTGCCGATCGACGAGAACGCGACGCCGAATCCTCTGGAGACGTACGGCGCATCAAAATACATGCAGGAGCTGTGCTATCGAGGCTTCGATCGTGCGCCGGTCAACATCATGCGATTTTCCTCCGCGTATGGCACTCGGCTTCGTCTCGAAGACGGCGAAGCGACCATCATCGCGAAACTTGCCGGTTGGATCCGGGCCAGGCAAGCGCCGCAACTGTTTGAAGACGGGCAGCAGATCCGCGACTGGGTTCACGTGAGCGACATCGTGGCAACGGTAATCGCACTGGCATCCGGAGGTGACGGACCGCCAATGGTCAATGTCTGTTCCGGCAAACCGACGCGGCTAGTGGAAGCCTGTGACATTCTTGCGGAGACGATGCGTGTGGATTGCAAGCCAAAGATTGTCGGCGGTTATCGTCCCGGCGACATGCGCCATTGCCTTGGCGACGCCACGACCCTGCGACGGCTCATCGGCCGGGAGCCGGTCACCTTTCGCGAGGGGGCGGCTTCTGCCTTCAGCACCTGACAGGTCGAGTTAAGAAATCGCAAGGAGCTTTCAAATGTGCGGCATTCTAATGACGGCGGGCGTGCGGACACCGTTTCATCATCGATTGTTGCGGAGTTTGAGAAAACGTGGGCCGGACGAAATTGGTTTCTGGTCCGATCCATTGGTGCAGATGGCACATGCGCGTCTGTCGATCATCGGTCTCGACGAGCGCGGCACGGAGCCTCTCGAGGACGAACGTCATGTGCTCATCTACAACGGAGAGATTTACAACTTTCACCGCCTCCGCGACGAACTGATCGCCGAGGGAGTGCCAACCAGCGGCGCGAACGATGCCGAGGTGTTGCTGCACGGCTGGACACACTGGGGACCTGCCGTGCTGAAGAAAATGCACGGCTTCTGGTCGTTCATCATCTACGACAAACAGCGAAAGACGATCAGCCTGGTCCGCGATCAGCTGGGAGTCAAGCCGCTCTACTATTGGCACTCGGGAACGGTTGTCCGCGCCGCTTCGCTGCTCAAGAGCATCCTCGAAGTCGCCGATGAGCCGCGGGATCTCGACTACACCGCGATCTCCGAGTATGTCCGCTATCAGTTCACGTTCGGGGACAAGACGTTCATCAAGCAGATCAAGAAGGTGATGCCGGGCCACATCGTGGAAATCGACCTCACCACCGGCGAGAAGCGCGTTACCTGCTACGAGGACATTTTCGCGCCAAACGTGACCGGCGTTCAGTCGCTCACGCAGGAGTGGCTCGAACAAACGCGAGAAATCATCAACGATTGCGTGCTGGAGTCGACGATCAGCGACACGTCCTTCACGACATTTTGCAGCGGCGGAATCGACTCGAGCCTGATCACTCGGGTTGCGAAGCCGGAAGTCGCTTACCACTGTAATTACTCCGATTCGGAATGTAACGAGACGTTTTACGCAAAGCAGGTCATCGAAACGACGGCGGTGCGTTTGCTGGTCGTCAATGCGTCCGAGGAGTTCGATCTCGTCTCGCGGTGCAACGACATCATTGAAGACTTCGACGAGCTGACGATCGGCTCTGTGATTCTTCCGCTCGACGATCTCCTGGCACAAGTGAAGCGGCGTTACAAAGTCATCCTGACCGGGACCGGCGGCGATGAGCTCTTCGCAGGTTATGTTCGATATCAATTGGCACTGGGAGAGTGCTATCAGGATTCCTATAAGGAACTTTTCGCGAAGATGCAGAATCTCGACGTTCCGGGCAAACGATTCGAGCTCGCGCACCGCAAAGGCAATCCGGAGCTATACAAGTTTTATCAGCCGGAAGTCGAGCAGACGTTCGAGGCCGCATTCGACGAGTGCCGCCTCGATCGCGATGATCTTGCGGCCATGCTGCGGTTCGACCGGCGCTATTTCCTGGCCGGGCTGCTGAACATCGATGACAAGATGTGCGGACGTCATTCGCTGGAGAGCCGTCCAAGCTTCCTGCACCAGAGGCTTGTGCGGCACGTTCAGCAGTTGCAGCCGCGGGACATCCTTCCGTCGAACGGCGACCTGAAACCGGTGTTACGCCGTGTCGCCGATGGACTGCTGCCGCGATCGGTGATTCATCGCACCGACAAGATGGGATTCACGACGCCGATCGGTGTCTTTGTCAATCACAATGCGCACCGCATCCGCGAGCAGATCACTGAGTCGAAGTTCCGCGACTTCTACGATCTTCGCAGAATGAATTTCACCGCGGAAACGAAATTCTCCCGCGAGGTCTTCGGTCTTCTGATGCTCGATTTGTGGCTGAATCGGTATGCCACTGCATGACGCGTCAGCCTCAACTTTTCCGTCGTTAGAGCGAAATATTGCGGATCCTTCTTCTGACGCAATGGTGGTACCCCGAACCCGAAAGCAGTCGTGGACTGCCGTTCGCGCGTTGGCTGTGTCGGCGTGGCCATGAGGTCATTGTTCTGACGGGATTTCCAAACTATCCCGCTGGACGCCTCTATCCCGGGTACGAAATTCATTGGAAGCAATGGGATGAAACCAATGGCATCAAGGTCCTGCGCGTGCCGCTATACCCGAACCACGATCGTTCGGCGACCAAGCGCGTCGTGAATTACATGAGCTTTGCGCTTTGTGCATCGGCGATCGGCATGCCGGAGGTTGGCGATGTCGATGTCGTATACGCGATGGCCACCCCGCCGACCGTCGGTCTGCCATCTCTGTTAAACCGTGTAATTCGAGGGGTGCCGTACGTCTTCAACATCACCGATATGTGGCCGGAAGCGGTGATCGACTCCGGAATGATCCGGAATGGCATCAAGCGGCGGGCGGTCAATGGCGCGATCGATTATCTTTGTCGCCTGGTCTATGGTTCGGCCGCTGAGCTGACTGCAATCTCGAAGGGTTATCGGCGCATGGCCATCGAGCAGGGGTTTCCCGCCGAACGCGTGCACGCCGTCTACAACTGGGTCGACGAGGAGCTGTTCCGGCCTGTGCCGCGAAACGAAGTACTGGCGCGGACGCTCGGACTGGCCGGAAAATTCAATTTCTTGTACGGCGGCAACTTCGGTCCGCTGCAGGGCATCGAGACCATCATCCGCGCGGCAGTGCGACTTCAATCCATACCCGATATCCAGATCGCTCTCGTGGGTACCGGTCAGGTGGATGGCGAGCTTCGCGCGCTTGCCGCCGATCTGGGCGCAAGCAACGTTCACTTCACCGGCCGCGTCGATCAGTCGATCATGCCTGAGGTCTATGCTCTCGCAGACGTCTTAGTGATGCACCTCAATGAATCGGAATATTTGCGGGCCACAGTTCCCGGGAAAACTCAGGTCTATCTCGCCTGCGGGAAGCCAATCATTATCGCTGCCGACTGCGAAGCAACGGAGATCATCAGGGATGCAGGAGCAGGACTGACCACACCGCCGCGCGACCCCGATGCGCTGGCCGAAGCGATGCTGCAGATGTATGGAAAATCGCAAGCCGAGCGTGAGGAATTCGGTGCGCGCGCAAGACACTACTACCAAAACCATATGGCGCTCGAGCATGGCGCGCCTGAGATTGAAAGCGTTTTGATGCGCGCAGCAGCGCGACGGTAAACTCGACCGGAAGGATGGAATGGAAGCTCAGAATCTGATTGACCGAATCAACGTATTGAAATCGCGACCCGTCAATGAGTTTGTCGGGACTCTCGAAGATCGGAAGAAGGCGGAGCGAGATTGGGCGAACTTCAGCCGCGACACACACAATCCCCACGCTGTTCCAGGCCAGACCAGCGAGACCGCGCGCGGAAACTTCAAATGGTATTCGACCACCCAGCGCTCCATGGAATATCGCTGCCAGTGGCTACTCCAGAACGTTCCCGGAAAAGTCTTCATCGATTACGCTTGCGGTAACGGCGACAATGCCATTGAAGCGGCCAAACTCGGCGCGGCGTTGGCGATCGGAATCGATATCAGCGAAATCTCGATTCAAAACGCCACGCAGGCGGCCGAACGCGAGGGATTGTCCGATCGGTGCATCTTTTTCACCGGAGATTGTGAGAACACGGGACTCCCCGAAAATTCCATCGACGTGATCCTTTGTAGTTACATGCTCCACCACCTGGACTTGAATCACGCCTATCCCGAAATGCACCGAATTCTGAAACCTGGCGGCGTCGTATTCGCCGCTGAGGCCCTCGATTACAACCCTGCCATCAAGGCATATCGAATGCTGACGCCGGAAATGAGAACAGAGTGGGAGAAGGAGCACATCCTCTCGCTGAAGGACGTCCGGCTGGCGAAGAAGTGGTTCAACGTCGGAGCGATCCACTACTGGCACATGGCATCGATCGCTGGCGCGTTCGTTCGGCGTGTTCCGCCGCTCTTTAATGTCGTGATGCCGGTACTCAACGCTTTCGATGACGTGCTGACCCGCATTCCTGGAGTTCAGCTCATGGCCTGGCAGTTCTCCTTTGAGTTGATCAAGCCCAGTGGCTGATGCTGTCACCAGCCTCGCGTCACGTCGGCTCAGTGCTCTTTGTTCCCGACAACGCGGTGCGCTCTGATGGTGTGAGGCGCCATCCAAAGAAATCGGCAGTGTGACGGACCTGTTCCGATGATTTCAAACCGATCACGGCGCTGTCCACGGCTGCATCGTCCAAAACCCACCGAACGGCGACTGCCGCCTGGGGGACGTTCCGTTCGGCCGCGAAAGCCGCCAGTCGTTGCAGCAGCTGTCGGCGAGCGCGAATGCCCTCGGGTTGGAAGTGCTCCAGACGGTGGCGTCGATCAGTAACTTCGAAGCGGCTTTCGGACGTGTACTTTCCCGTCAAGAGTCCTTGCGCGAGTGTGCCGTAGGCCATCGTGCCGATGCCGAGCTTGCGTGCGAGTGGCAGAATCTCGGATTTTGCAGAACAGTCGAGAAGGCTGTAGCAGAATTGCACGGCAGCGATCGAGCGCGCCTGCTCGATGGCCGCTGAGGGGAAGTTCGACAGGCCGAAGTAACGGATCTTGCCGGCCTGCCGGTTTCGCGCGAGCAATTCCATGAGACGATCCATGGACACGGCCGGGTCGTAACGATGGACGAGATAGAGCGGAATGCTGTCGATTCGGAGGCGTCGAAGGCTCTCGTCGATCGCCTGTTGCAGATATTCGGGACTGCAGTCGGTCCATGTTTTCGCGCGGCCGCTTCGGTCCACACTCCATCGCACCCCTCCCTTCGTAACGATGACGGTCCGATGACGCCTCTCTCCAAGCACACTGGCCAGGCGCTCTTCCGATGTGCCAAGTCCGTAAACGTCGGCGGTGTCAAAACAATTGATTCCCAGCTCCACTGCCGACTGGACGGCGGCCCCGAGCGCGCTCATGTCGGCCGTTCCCCAGTCAGTGCCGCCCAGTGGTTCGGCGCCGAAAACGATTCGGGAGATCGTGAGATCAGTGTTGGGAAGTTTTCGGTACTCGATCAGAGACTCCAAGGAGATGCAACAGCGTCCGCATCAGGATCCCCATGTCGGTTGTGAAGCTCTGCTGTTTCACATAGCGTACGCGCAATTGATTCTTGATCGGCCGTACGTTCATCTCGTAAATTGCGTCGACGTTTTCGCGGCCAAGCGCTTCAGCGAGATCGATGAATTGAATGGAGCTATAGTCTGTAATGCCGGGCTTGACGGTCAAAATCAGCTTTTCTTCGCCGACATACTCATCGGTGTACTGGATGACTTCAGGGCGCGGTCCCACGAGACTCATCTGGCCTCGTAAGACATTGATCAGTTGAGGAAGTTCATCAAATTTGTGGGCACGCAGGAAGCGACCAAGGCGGGTTACGCGCGGGTCGCCTTTGCCGGTTGATGGTCCGCCAAGTTTTTCGGCATTCACGACCATCGTTCGAAACTTCAGCATTTCAAAGCGCTGTCCGCCCATTCCCGTCCGAATGCCGCGATAGAGCGCCGGTCCCGGTGAGGTCAATCGGATCGCGACCGCGATCGCGATGAGAAGCGGTGACAGAACGAGTAGCCCCAGGATCGACACGATCAAGTCGACGAGTCGCTTGATCGCTCGATAGATTGGACCCGGCGAAGCGAAATCAGCTCTCGACAAGGTCGCGGATTGCGGCGACGAGAGCATCAACGTCCTTGTAGTAGACCTTCTCGAGCACGCCGCTCATTGGCGCCGGACAGTCTGTAAGGCCAAATCGCCTCACCGGCGCCTCCAGGTCTTTGTACAGTGGACTGGAGGCAACCAGCGCGGCGACTTCCGCCGTGAATCCGAAGGCATCCCAGCCGCCGTCCGCGACAAGCAGCCGGTGAGTCTTTGCGACAGAGCTCAGGATCAAGTCGGTATCGAGCGGTCGAAGCGTGCGGGGATCGATGACCTCGACGGAGATCCCGTCGGCAGCGAGTACAGTAGATGCTTGAACGGCCCGGCGGTTCCAGTAGGAGGTTGCAACGATGGTTACGTCGGTCCCGCTCTGGCGAACGATGCCCTTTCCCAGCGGGATGCTGTACAAGTCCCGTGGGACTTCATCGGCTTCGCCGTACGCCCAACGGTCATCGATATAAATCACAGGATCATCCGACAGCACGCTGGCAACCAGCAAACCCTTCGCGTCGTACGCATTTGATGGCATCACAACGGTCAAACCGGGGCAATGCGCGTACATGGCTTGGAGGCTTTGTGAATGTTGCGCCGCCTGCTCGCCCCCCCGGTTTACGATCAGCCGAGCGACAATCGGTATTTTGACCCGCCCGCCCGTCATGTAGTGCCAATTGGCCGCTTGCGAGATCAGTTGTTCGGTTCCGAGCAGCGCAAAATCGATGCGGGGATGGATAACGATCGGTCGCATGCCAGCCATCGCCGCGCCAATGGTTGCTCCAGTGATGACATCCTCGCTAATCGGGGTCTCGATCACTCTCCGTGAACCGTACTTTCGGAGGAGACCGGTCGTTGAAGCCCCGACGTACCAGGGACTGTTGACGCCCTGACCCATGATGAAGACTCGCGGGTCGGCGGCCATGAGCTGATCGGTCGCCTCTCGGATCGCTTCGCCGTATCCAAGGATCTCATGATGGACGCGCGCGCCCTTGCTGTCCGTTCGAACCGAAGGCTTAATCGAGGGCAACTTCTCGCTCGTCCTCGCCCGCGTGTACAGCGTCAGCTCGGAAGGATCCGGCTGCGGAGAAACTCGTGCGAAGTCGATCGCGCGTTCCACGCGTTGGCGGACGCCGGCTTTGAGAGCGTCGACGCTGTCGCCATCCAACACCCTGGTGGCGCGCAGCAGTTTCTCCATATGCAGGACAGGATCGCGATCCTTCCACAAGTCGTATTCCAACCGGCTCCTGATCCCTTTTTCCAAATCGAGGTTGCCGCCGACGTGACCGCGCCACCGATACGTGCGGTACTCGATGAGCGTCGGCCCGCCGCCGGAGCGGGCGCGTTCAATCGCAGCTTTCGCAGTGTGATAGACCTCGAACAGATTGTTGCCGTCTGTGCGAAGGCCCGGCATTTCGAACGGTACGGCATGCAGATAGATGTTG
>DASPZU010000021.1:0-31547 GCA_035636095.1 Thermoanaerobaculia bacterium | reverse complement strand
GGGAACACTCAATGTCAACGTCACGCTCGACTTAATCGACACAATGACCAACAGCGGAACCGTCAATATCGCTTCCGGACAGAAGTTGCGGCTGACCAGCGGACAAACCCTCAACCAGAATGGCGGCACCATCGCCGGCGCTGGAAGCCTGGAGCTGACAGGCTCTACGCTCAACTTCAACGGCGGAACAACCGGCACGACGCCGCTCCTCATCAATTCCACGCTGAACTTCGGAACGTCGGCCAGCGCGGCGACATTCATCCAGACCGGCGTCAGCAGCAAGGTCTCCGGCACCATCGCGCCGGCGCAGACGCTGTGGATCAGCGGCCGTGGTGTGGGCAGCCACACCACCGTGACCGCGCCGAACGGCCTGACAAACGGCGGAACCATTCGCATCGAAAGCGCCGATTCAACTTACCAATCCCAACTCACCATCGCAACCGGCGTGTTGACCAACACCGGCACGATCCAGGTCAGCCAGGGTTCGGGCGGTACCCGCGCGATCAACGGAACATTCGTCAATCAGGGAACCGTCAACGTCGACTGGACCATGGATTTCGTCAGCACGCTGACCAACACGGCAACGATCAACATCGCATCCGGACAGAAGCTGCACCTCGGCAGCGGACAGACCTTCAACCAGAACGGCGGCACCATCACAGGTTTGGGAGGCCTGGATTTCACAGGCAGTACCTTCAACTTCAACGGCGGCACGATCGCCGGCATGGGAAGCTCGGCGCTGACAAGCTGTACGTTCAACTTCAACGGCGGCACGGTCACCGGCGCCGCTCCTGTTCTGATCAATTCCACGTTGAATTTCGGCAGCTCGACCGGCGCGGCGGCGTTCATCCAGAGTGGCAGCAGCAGTAAGGCCACCGGCACCATCGCCCCGGCGCAGACGCTGTGGGTCAGCGGACGCGCAGCCGGAAGCCACACCACGTTGACCCTTGCAAACGGCCTGATCAACGCCGGAACGCTTCGCCTCGAAAGCGCCGACTCGACCTATCAGTCGCAGGTAACCATCACGGGCGGCACGCTCACCAACACCGGCACGACGGAGATCAATCTCGGGTCGGGCGGTACACGCGTCATCAACGGCGCGTTCAACAACCGGGGAACCCTCAACGTCAATGTGACGATGGATTTCATCGACACGATGACCAACAGCGGAACAGTCAACATCGCTTCCGGTCAGAAGTTGAGGCTGGCCAGCGGACAAACGTTCAATCACAACGGCGGCACAATCGCCGGGACAGGCGTCCTCGAGCTCACCAGCGCAACGCTGAATTTCAACGGCGGGACGACCACCGGCACCACACCACAACTGATCAACGGCACTCTGAACTTCGGCAACGCTTCGACCGCAGCAATCTTCAACATGACCGGCGGCAGCGGCAGGATCAGCGGAAACATTCCTGCTGGTACGACGCTCTGGATCAATGGACGCGGCGCGGGCAGTCACACCACCGTCACTGCAGCAGTGGGATTCACCAACGCCGGCACGATTCGACTGGAGAGCTCCGAATCGACGTACGCCACGAATCTGACACTCACCACCGGCACGCTCGCGAACAACGGCACGATCGACGTGGCGACCGGTTCCGGCGGAACTCGCGCGCTCACGGCGACTGTGGTGAACAACGGGCTGATGGACATCAACACCGGCCTAACAGTGACGGGCACGAGTTTCGACAATGGCGCCGCAGGTGTGATCGATGGGAACGGCGTCGTCACGCTCGGGACGACGATCTTCCGCAACGGTGGTCAGCTCAATCCTGGCAGCTCGCCGGCGGTCTTGACTATCACGGGTGCGCTGAATCAGGTCGCATCGGGCGTGGTCAACATCGAAATCGGCGGACTGACAGCCGGAACTCTGTACGACCAGTTGAAGGTCAGCGCTGCAGCGAACCTCGACGGCACGATGAACATTCGCCCGCTCAACGGCTATGTCCCGAACCTCGGCGACTCATTCGACGTGCTGACTTACGGCTCGCGCACCGGCACCTTTGCGACCATCACCGGACTCTCGATCGGCGGCGGCAAGAAGTTCAGCGCGACGTATGGAGCCACCAAATTGACCCTGACGGTGGTACCGGAGTGAGACGATGAGCGAAAAAACACGACGCCAGTTTCTGACGACCAGCGCCACCGCCCTGGCCGCGGTGGGAGCAACATTCGCGGCCAAACCGAAATCCGCCGGCACGCGGGCAGAACGCGCATGCCGGGTTCGCATGGATGCCGCGCGTCATGAGGCAGAACGCCCGACCGCGGCGCCTGTCACCAACGGCGATGAAGAGTTGTACACGCGCTTCACCAAAGGATTGCCGCACGATGCGCGGGGCGAGGTGGATCCGGATGCGTATCAGAAGCTGATCCACGCTCTGCGTTCGGCCGACCCGGCAGACTTCGACGCCATTCCGATGGGCGGCGATCTGAAGCTGGTCAATCCGCAGGCGGCATACTGCTTTGGCCTCGAAGGTGCCGACCCGCAGGCCATCGCCGCCTCGCCGCCGCCGTCATTTCGCAGCGCCGAACAGGCCGCTGAGGCGGTGGAGCTGTACTGGAAAGCGCTGACACGCGACGTAACGTTTGCACAATACGAAAGTGATCCGGTCATTGCGCGAGCGGCCTCCGACCTGTCGAAACTCACGGCCTACTCGGGCGGCATCACTCCCGCCACCGTTTTTCGCGGGCCGACACCTGGAGACCGCGTCGGACCTTTCGTATCGCAGTTTCTATTGAAGGAAGTTCCGTGGGGTTCGATTCGTCTGGTCCAGCATGTCCGGACATCGACGCCAGGCATCGATTACCTGCGAACGTTCGATGACTGGCTCGCGGTACAGAACGGCAAGGCCATGCCGGCCAAGCACGCTGCCGCGTACCGCTACATCCGAAGCGGGCGCGATCTTGCTGCCTACGCTTATCTCGATTTTCCGCATCAGGCGTACGAGACCGCTTGTCTGATCCTGTTCGGAATGCAGGGAACCACCGACGCGCAGAGGCCCTACAAGGGAGCTCCCTACGATGCCGCCAATCCGTATCGTGGATCCCGAACGCAGTCGGGATTCGTGACCTTTGGCGCGGCGCAGGCCCTCGATCTGGTGGCACGCGTCACGATCCCTGCTCTTCGCGCCTGTTGGGCGCAGAAGTGGTTAGTCCATCGCCGGCTGCGGCCGGAGGAATTCGCCGGCCGGGTGCACTTGAAGATGACCGGCGGCGCGGAATATCCGATCCACGAGAGCGTGCTCGGCTCGGCGGCTCTGGCTGCGATTCACGACGCCAGCGGAACGTTTCTTCTTCCGCAAGGTTACCCCGAGGGTGCGCCGCTCCATCCGTCGTATCCGGGTGGGCACGCCGCCGTTGCCGGCGCTTGCGCGACCGTGCTCAAGGCTTTCTTCGATGACTCTTTTCCCATCTACGATCCGGTGGATGTGACTGCCGACGGATTGACGCTCGTGCCGTATCGCGGACCTGACCTCACGGTCGGCGGAGAGCTGAACAAGCTCGCCTGGAACATCTCCTGCGGACGCGATATGTCCGGCATCCACTGGCGCTCCGACGCGGTGGCGGGCCTTGGCCTCGGCGAAGCGGTGGCGCTGAGCATCCTCGGCGACATGAAGGAGTGCTTCAACGAACGATTCCGTGGTTTTTCGCTGACGACCTTTGACGGCCGCGCGATCACGGTGTAATCGAAGCTTTACTGCCGCGCTATGGCATCTCGAGCAGCCCGGCCCGCGGCTTCCGACAATCTTTGCCGCCGCGATCGAGGCACAAACGGTAAGCGGCGAAATCGCACCACAGCGTGATGATGTTCTTCGCGTCACCCCACGTCGTAAACGTCGCCTTTCCGATCTGATCTCCGCCGACGCGGCGGTCTGCGCCGGCACTGAGGAGCTCGCCCGTGACAGAGTCGTGGATCATGTATTCGATGGAGACTTCGCCGCCGAATGCCGGTTTCCCGGTGATGAACGTCCACGCCGCATCGGCGACTGTCACTCCGGTGTAAGGCGCGACGTTCTTCGCGACCTTGAACGCTGCACGCGCCGGTCTGGCATCGATCATTGCGATGCGGATGCGCATGGCACCCGGCTGCGATGTCTCCACAATCCGATACGACGTGGTGAGCTTCTCCGTCAGCGTTTGATGGAAGACGTCAGCCAGTTTCTGTACATCGGACCACTCATCGGTTGAGCTGGAGGGGTCTGTGGTCCAGATCTCGATCGGATCGACGATGACTTTGTCGTACGACGACCACGCCGTGCCCGCGCGACGATAGACAAGCAAAGGATCCTGGCCTCTTTTCCCCTTTTCGAGGAGAGACGCGGACGGGCCCAGGAAGCTGGTCGGCGCGACGTGTCTGGCCTGATAGCTATAGGCGCACCCGCTGAGCAGCAGAACCGCCACGAGCTTTCTTGCGCAAAGGTTACTGCCGCGTGACGACATCCGCTGCCACCTCGACGACTTCCTCGAGTTCGCCCGTCTCCTGGTTGACCTCGATCACGAGCTTGCTCGGCCAGGCCCGAGTCGGCGTCCATCGCGACACTTCCACGTTCGACTTATCGAGAAGGATGAGCGTTAGATTCTGGCGCGCCTGGTCGAGCTGACCATGCTCGATCTGCATTCTCCACTTCAGGAGCGTCGTGTCGCCCGTGTACCCTCGCTTCAGCACGATGTTGGGCCACTTGGTCCACGCCGATGAGCTTCCTGACGAAGCCCGTCGCACCACCCTCCCTGAACTCGACCACTTCCGTCTCCGACCCAAGACCGCCGACCGATTTGAAGAATGCCGTCGTCTCTCCGATACCGACGATGTCGACCTTGAGCGCGAACAGGAATGTCGCCAGCGGATCTTTTTTCTGCGCCAGCAGATCCGCCGGGACCAAAAATAGCGACAGAGAGCAGAGTGCCAGCAGGGTTCGCCGCATGAATTTCTCCTTCTTGTTTCAGGCAATCTAGCACTCTAGGGTCTTTCACCACAGAGGCACAGAGATCACAGAGATGTCTCTGTGATCTCTGTGTCTCTGTGGTGATTCATCGTTGGCGCCTCATCTGCTCGCAGAGCGCCCGACGTTCTGCGGAAAACGTCGCCGGATCGGACAAACCTCCAGGCACCTTCTCCAGCGCCTGCCGGAGGATCTCCCGCGCTTTGCCGCTTCGCTCGATCCGACCGAGTGCACCGATTTCAGCGGCCCGCGCGTCCATCATCTTCCGATAGGTGGCTGCAGCTTCATCGAAGCGACATTGTCCCAGATAGGACTCAGTCAGAACACGACAGGACATCGCGCCGCCCTCATTGCAATGGCGTTGGGCAACCTCCACGAAAGCTTCCCGAACTGGCTTCGCCGTTTCGGCATCGAGGTTCTCGAGGTCCAGGACAAACTCGTACTGCTTCCGAAGTAGCTCGCCTCGAACAGCCGAGAGCCACAGTCGCTCCATTCCTTCCTGAATCGGAAGCCCGCTGAATGCGACGTTCGCATTCCGTCGATATTCATTCCACAGTCGTTCCCACAACGCAGCCTCCCGCGCGTCAGTGGAGCCGCAGCAACCGAGCGCGTATGTCGCACACGATTCGCTGCGGTGGGAAGGATCACTCTTGTTGACGCCGACCTCCACCGTCTGACGCACATCGCCCTCGAAGATGTGTCCGTCCAGCGCACGTGGCGTGTTGTCGAGTTGCTTTTTGGCCCTGAGAAAGACGTCCTCGGCCTGGTTGAATTGACAGGAGCGGAAGAGCTCTTCGCCGATCGCGATGCATTCCGGGATGTCCCCTTCGTCGCACCAGCGCATCTTCAGCACGATCTCGGATGATCGAAGCCGGATCAGGACTTCGGTTGGAGACGATTCGCTGGCATCGGCCTTCAACAAATCGATGCGCATGTGCTCCTCGCTGCGCCGATCGATGCGACCCAGATTTTCCAGGATGACTCGCGACCAATAGAGCGCCGCTTCCCACCTGTCACGCTCGGCTGTCTCGGCCCGGCGTCGGGCCTCGGCCCTCCCATCGGGCGGCGCCGGTTGCGGAGGCTTCGCCGCCTGGATGTCCGGAGCAGCTTTAGGCCCCGCGCTACCGGCCACCTCCTGGCAAATAGAACGGTGGCCGCTATCGCGCATTTCGCTGCAGACGGCGCCGTCCCCCGCTTTGTAGGCGTAGGTGATCAGGCAGTTGTCGATCTCGGTGTAGCTGCGCAGATTCCTGCACACCGTCAGGTCGTGAGTCACCGCGGCGATTCGACCCGAACAGAGTGGATCGCGCTCTTCGCACTTCACGCCGGTCCGCGTGAAAAGATCGACGGACCTGCTGCATTCGCGGCGGTATTGAAAGGCAATCGCACCGCTCTGACTCGGGATTTGTTCGCAGATGGTCGCTTGCGCCGTTCGGATCCCGATCTCCTTGATGCAGTCGTGCACGAAGATCGACGATCCTTCGGTTTGCAGCCGGGCACAGAGAGCAGGGTCCTCTTTCGAAAGTGCGAGCTCCTGAAAGCAGAGACGGCGAGCATCCGAGTCCGTCGCTTTGTTGATCGCCTCGCACCCGTCGGCGTTCCCCTGCGCGACGGCGACGCAGGCTTTGTAGTTCGCGTCGACATTCCACTCCGTCGATCCAACTTCGATTGCCGGGAGAGCGCTTTCCTTCTTCTTCCGTTCTCTGTCGGCGGCGAGAATGGGCGTACAGCTCGCAGCGTCTCGACTGACTGCCGCCGCGGCCGCATAACAGCGCGCCTGGATGCTGGGAGGCCCGATCCTGCCACACAGAATCGATTGTCCAGTGAGCGCTGCGACCTTTCTATAGCACTCGCTCCTCCACGACGAACCCTCCGGGATCTCGGAGCAGAGGAAAGGCTCCCGTTTCTCGACCGCCAGCGCCAACAGACAGGTCGGCATCTGCTGCTCGCCGAACGCTTCGCATAAACGAAGCTCACGGCGATACGTCCCCCGCAGCTCCGCCTGCCGCCTGGGATCCTCGAGATTCCCTCCCGCAGCCTTTTCCACCGAGCCCGTGCAGGAAATGCCGAGGAGGGTGGCCGCAACGGCCAGCAGTGGAAGCAGAAGCTCGTCTCTGCCGGCGCCGCTCATGACGGACTCAGACCTTTCGGACCGATCCGCGGTAGCGCGCGACTCGTGCGTCGGCAGTGAGAAGTGTGATGCCCTCGACGAGGGCTTGCGCGATCAGGAGGCGATCGAACGGGTCCTTATGCAGCGGAGGGAGCGCATCGACGTTCACGGCGTGCTCGCTGGTGACAGGCAGCTCGGTGTAGCCGTTGTCGAGAAGTGCGCGGCGCAGCAGGCGCGGCTCGACGCGAAAGTCCTCGCGGCCGATGGAGTTCTTGATCGTGATTTCCCAGAGACTGGCGGCGCTGAAGATCAACTCGTTTTTCGGATTGTTGAGCTTTCTGCGCGCGGCGGCGGAGAGGCGCTCGGGCTGACCCGCGGCCCACAGGAGGAGCTGCGTGTCGAGAAGAAGCTTCACGCACCGGTTCCGAAGAGCGCGGCGACTTCTTCCTCGCCCATGCGATCGAAGTCATCGGGCACTTCAATCTCGCCTTTGAGGAAACCGAGCCGCTGCGGTTCTGCCGGCGCATCGAGCGCCGAGACCTTGACGAGCGGCTTCCCGGCCTTGGCAATCACGAACGACTCGCCGCGGACGGCACGATCGACGAGTCGAGAGAGCTGCGTTTTCGCTTTGTGAATGTTTACGGTGTTCATGATGAGTGGACTAACCCGATCGGACTAACTCTAATTCCGAAGCATCGGGGCGTCAATCAGTCGGATCAGCAGCGGCAGCTGAAGTCGTTTCATAAGCTTTTCCTCCCCTGCTCCGAGCTGTGATATCAACGGCGCGCAACTTCGAAGCTGGAGGAAATGATGCCAAAGAATGTGATTCAACATGTGGAATGGACGACCCGCGACCCCAAGCGCCTGCAATCGTTTTATGGACGCATCTTCGACTGGAAGTTCAACGAGGCCATGCCCGGCTACACCATGATTGACGGCGTCGGCGGAATCTTCGCGCTCTCGCCCGAGCAGCAGATGCCGACCGGCGTCACCAACTACGTCAACGTCGACGACCTCAGCTCCAAGGAAGATCTGATCCGCAAGGGCGGCGGTCAGATCTACAAGTCGAAGCAGGAAGTGCCGGGAATGGGATGGTTCACCATCTTCGCCGATCCCGACGGCAACACCGTGGCGATGTGGCAGCCTGCGAAAAAACGGCCGGCCAGAGCCTCGGCGTCGAAGAAGACGACTTCGGGGAAGCGCGCGAAATCCGCGAGAAAAGCGAGCGCCAAATCCTCGAGGCGCGCCTCGCGCTGACCGCTCAGCCTTCCTCGAAGGCAAATCGAAGACGGCCGGCAATTTCGGTCAACCGTTTATCCCGCGTCCATAGCCGCGTACCGTCGGTGAGCATGACCGCGGCCAGGAGGTGGACGTCGAAATAGCCGATCCCCTTGCCCATCAGCCGATGGCGCTCGATGAGTTCGAGCGCCTCGGCGTCTGTGGCCACAACGCTCGATGGAAGCGTTGCCAGGAGATCGAGCACTTCGTCGCGTTTCGTCAGGCGCCCACAGGCGAGCTCGCCGATCACGAATGGGTGCATCAGAATGCTCTCGCTCTCGAGCGCATCAACGAGCCCCGGAATCCTCTTGTGGAGATGATCGATCCAAACCGAGGTGTCAACGAGGATCAAGAGGGGCGGCGCCGTTTCGGAGCTTTGGCGCGCGGATCGCTTCCACCCAGGCGAGCGAGGCGGCGAGCACTCTCGCGGGCGATGAGGGCACGGAGACCTTCATGGATCAGCGCAGTCCGCTCCCGCGTTCCGGTCACGCGCTGCGCCTCTTCGATTAGCGTGTCGTCCAGATTGATCGTGGTGCGCATCGTCCCCCGTGCTGATGCCTCAATGATACATCAGATGATGCGCTGATCGAACATCAGCCGCCCGAGGTACCGCCGATGCGTACCTTAGCGCCTCGATCGGATCGAGCTAGCCGCGGGGGCGGGATCATTCCCTTGGCGCGTCACGCAACTGCGTGAGCTGCCGGCTTACGTCAGCGACGTCGTCGATGAGTCTTCTCACTTGAGCGTCGTGCCACTGCTCGAGCCTTCGCTCGCGATGTTCGTATTGCGCTGTGAGCCGCTGCTCGGATTTGACGCGATCAAACGCATCGAGATTCCGAAGACTGCGCGTCGTGGCGATCGAGATCTGCTGCCTGCGATAGAGGCGCCATGACGCGACGCCGAACTGAAAGACGACGATTGCGAGAACGAGTGGCAACAGGGGAAGCTTCAATCCGGCCCCGACGTAGAGAACGCCAACGGTCATGGCGATGAGTAGGGCAAGCGCTGGCTCTCCGAGATGTTTTCCCATCGATGAGAAGAGCTGAGCTACGTATCGGATCACCACACCCTCCCACGGGCCAGTTGCGCGGGTAAAGAGCCCGACGGCGTCAGCGACTCGGCCTCACCGAAGCGATGCGGCGGAAGGAGGGCTGCCCACTCTCTGGCCGCGAAGAGATCGAGGACGAACTCGAGACTCTGGCTGTGAGCACGAAGGCGGAGAATGTTTTTCCCCGTCCCCTGCTCGCTGTCGTATTCGACCTCATCGAGCGTGGCAATCTCCAACCTCGCGTGAAGGGCGGAACTCTCATAAAAAATCTGTGACCGCTCCAGCGTGAGCACTACAGGAATGTGGTTCCCGCCGTCGATCAGCTCCGCCATCGACGAGATCCTGGCAGTCATTTTTCTGCCGCGAATCAACCGGGCGAGGCCTTCTCTGAGATGTGCAACGCGAAAGCCCCAGGCCAGTGCAACAACGGCGAGCGCACCGAGAAGGACGAACATCATGGCAAGGATGGACATGGAAGCCTCCATTGCGGTGAAGAAAAAAGAGCGGCTCGCGCCGCCCTTTCCTCTGTCGCCGGGCAAAAACTACGCTGCGACGTACTTGTGGCTGGTCGAACCGGAAACTTCGTAGGTACGAACTTCCGGGATGCCGGTGATGAACGGTTCGAAGAGCTTGACCACCTGAGGATCGGTGTCCTTGCTGTATGCGTCGAGCTGCGCTTTGTTGTTCCACAGCGAGATTTCGACCGTCTCGTTGTTGTCGCGGGACATGGTGATCTGGTCCTGGAAGCCGTTGGCCTTCCGCAGGATGGGAAGGATTTCCTTCTCGAACTTCGTAGCGAGTTCTTTGGTCTGATTGGGCTTGACGTGGAGGGTTACATTGCGAGCAAACATTTGAGGCTCCTTTTCTGAAGTCCAAGAGAAACAGAGAAGTCCGACACCGCCTTGGTTCCAGAATCGTGACTTGTAATCAATCGGTTCTTGACGACAGGCGCATTGTATGGTGCTTTACCAGATTAGTCAAGTTCGCTCCAATCCTTAGATGTGTATAATCTGTTTCGGTTAAGTCATGGATTTTGCCTTTGTGGTCCGACAACGTCTCGACGAGCTCGGCCTCGGCCAGAGGGAGCTGGCCAATGCTGCCGAGGTGACCGAGTCGTACATCTCGCAACTGCTCCGACGGAAGAAGCTCCCGCCCCTCCCCAATCGCACCGATCTGTACGAAAAAATGAGTCGCGCCCTCGGCTTGCCGCGCTTGGAGTTGGCGCGCCTGGCCGCCCTCGAGCACCACGAGGCGCTCGATGACAAATGGCAGGAGACGCCGCCCGCCCGCTTCGGGCCGATGCGCGATCTCATCCTGCGCAAGTGCCGCCCTGCGCGCGTTCGGCAGATGCGGGCAATCTTCGAGAAGCAGCCCCTCGGCGAACTGGAACAGATGGTCACCCGGACGCTGATCGCCGTCGTACGCGACGAAGCGCGCACGCATGCTCGCGACGAATCGTGGCTGCGCACCATCGCTCGACGAGGCCGTGACTCGTATCGTCAAATGCGCGTACGCAGGATTGATCTGCTCGACAGCGATCCGCGCGCCTCCCTCGGCGACTTCTCCCTCTTTCTCGATCCGCTCATCCAATGGTGGGATTTCGATCTCGATGACTTCACTCTGCAGGTGGAACTGGCCAGCGGCAGCGTCCGCCGATTCGGATTTCGCGAGGAACCCCCAAAGGCGTCCGACGGCGACGAGCCGGGGTTGCGCAAGTTCCTTCGCGATGCCACCCTCAGCTTGGGCGCCACGCCCGAGGAGATCGACATTCTTCGGCGCATCCGCTTTACAGACGGCGGACGGCCGACGGCGCTCTTCTACTATCGGACGCTGCAGAGTCTTCGCGATCCGTTGCACTTCCAGCGAACGAAACGGCGGCCGCCGCGATGACAACAACCATGTCCGCTATTGCACAGTTAGCAATGCGTTGCCGAGGTACTGTTCCACTGCTGCAGGCCGCCCGCAGATGGAGGAAATCGATGGAGCAACAACGACCGCTTTCCATTGTTCACGACGCCGGCGCGGAGGCCCGGGACCATTACCGCTGGCTGCTGCTCGCCGGATGGTTTGTGCTCATTTCGACGGTACTCTCTTTTGTCATCGCGACGCCACACCACGCGCAGCCGGTAGATGGGATCCTGATCGCGTTGGCAGCGCTGGCATTCGTCGCGTATAGCATCGCAATCAAGCGGTATTGGGCGGTTGGCCTTGGGATATCGATCGCGTTCATTGTGATGGGGTGGATCATCGCCAGTCGATGACCACGGAAAAGGAAAAGTGTGTCTTCATGAAGGTCTATGTAGGAAATATCTCCCGCCACATCAGCGACGACCAGTTTCACGCTCTCGCTCTGCCATTCGGGAACGCCGATTCGGTCAGCGTCCCGCGAGACGTCGAGAGCGGCCGAACCAAGGGTTACGGATTTCTCGAATTCGCAAATCCCGGTGACGCGCTGGCCGTGATCGCCGGCCTCCATGGGAAGGACATCGACGGCCAGATTCTGAACGCCAGCGAAGCCAATGCCGCAAGAGGTATGCGTCGAATCTGATCGACGGGTGTGGCCTGAGAACGTACTTCGATCAACTCGAGGAGGCCCTCTCCGCATTTTTCGCGCCCTGTTCTCCGGATCGCAGAGGCGCTCAAGCTTGTGGCAACGCGCTCTTCAACGCGACAGTCATCGCACAGATCCACAAGGGCCAGACGCAAAGCCAGGTTCGCGGCATCATGCGGCACGATGCGGAGAGACGCGAGGTCGAGGGACTCACCGAATCGTGGGGCTACCTCACCAGCTACAAGAACCAGATGATCACCTGGATCACCTTTACCGATTGGACCGTCAGCTGGTTGACACACGAAATCGTTAAAGGGCACTGAGTCCAGAGCGGCCAACGTCGCCGCCTTCATCGCGGGGTAGATGCCGAAGAAGAGAGATGGACACCATCAGGCCGACCAAGATCGACCAGAGCGGCGTTGCGGTCGCGAGAGGGCTGACGTTGCGGACCAGCGCGGCGATGGCCAGACCAACCGCGACGCCGATCACGCCGCCGATGGCAGAAAGGGTCATGGCCTCGATCATCGGGGAAGATGCCGAAGAAGAGGCCGATCGTCAGCCGTTCGTCAAGGTTTCGGCGCTCGATGCGCGCACATCTCCATGGTGCCGCCGGCTTTTGACCGCTCGACTGCTTTGAAGATAATGGCCGGGCAGTGAGGAGGTAGGCCCTTGACGATCGTCCAATGTCCGCGAACGCCGTCTCGACTTCTGCGGATCGTCCTCTCTGCCGTCACCGCCCTGGCGGCGGTGTCCGGGTTTGCCGCCGGCGATCCGACGTACACGGCTTTCCGCGCCGCGCGTCCCGATGGTCGCACCGTTGCTGTCCAGAACCTTTCCTTCGAGCGCGATGCCTACCGCGTCACTTTGAACGGCGCGCTGCACCTGCTCCCGCCGGTCGCCGGCAAGGACGTCGGCGCCGTCTTCATCGGCCGCGGCGCCTACGAGCTCACCCCGTCATCGGAGAACGAACGGAAAATGCTCGCCGTGTACACCGCCGATCCGCCGCTCAAGAGCTTACGCGACGATTTCGACTCCATGATTCTCTTCGACGCCGATCTAATGGCGCGCGCGGCGAAGGGAGCGGCGCCAGGCGCCGGTGCTCCCGATCCGGCCGCCGGTCAGGCCTGGGATCGCTTCCTCAACTTCGAGCAGAAGGAGCTGAAATCGAACCTGCACCTGCGCGTCCTGCAGGCGGTCCTCAATGCCGAGACGACGCCGATGTTCCTCGGCGTCCCGGCCGGGAAGAAATTCGCGCGCGTGGTGCTGATCTGCGACGGCCAGGGCTACATGGACGGTGAGGAGACCGCCCTGCTCTCGGCCGATCAGCAGCGCGGCGGCACATGGTACTCCAGCCACCTGCGCGGCGAGCGGCCGCACGCCGGCACCAGGCTGGCCACCGCGTCGCACTACAGCATCGAAGCCTCCACCAGCGGTCGTGACGACCTCTCCTCCAGCACCGTGATCGATGCCATCAATGCCACCGACGGTCTGCGCGTTCTGCCGCTGCAGCTCGACTCGCGGCTGCGCATCGATCAGGCCGAGTTCTCTCTCGATGCGAAGAGTTGGAAAGAGCTGGCCGTCGTGCAAGAGAAGGAGAAGGAAGACGGCAACGCAGCGGTGATCTTTCCGGAGGCGCTGGAGCAGGGGCAGTTGCTCAGCATTCGTGTGAAAGTGCACGGCAACGGCGTCTTGCGCGACGCCGGCGACGGCAACTTCTACGTCCAGGCCCGCTCCGCCTGGTATCCGAATCTCGGCACGTTCACGGACCTGGCCACATACGATCTGACCTACAGCATCCCGAAGGCATACCAGATCGTCTCCGTCGGGGATCCGGCCGGCGACAAGATCGAGGGCGATCGGCGCGTGATGACTTTCAAGGCGGCGCAGTCGATCCGGGTGGCGGGCTTCAACATCGGAAGGTTCCGGAAGATCTCGCGCGCCGACAACACCTCCGGGGTGGCCGTCGACGTCTACACCAATCCCGGCACGCCGAACATCATCAAAGAGCTGAACGCCGCGCTGGCCGCATACCGAGAGTCGGCGAAGGTGACGACCGATTACGGCACCACAATCGATATGGAGGGCGGGCCGAGCGAGGTTTATCTCGACATGAACGGGCTGGCCGACTCGGCGATGGCGGACGCCATCAACACCGCCCGCGTCGGCACGGCGTACTTTGGAGCCTTGCCGCTCAAGCACGTGGCCATCACGCAGCAGACGCAATGGGATTTCGGGCAGTCATGGCCGGGGCTGGTGTATCTGCCGTACCTCGCGGCGGTCAGCAGCACCGTCCGCGCCACGCTCGGCGGCGCCCGCGACAACGACTTCGTCGAGCAGGTCGGTCCTCATGAGATGGCGCACCAGTGGTGGGGGCACACGGTCGGCGCGGCGACGTACCACGACGCCTGGCTGAACGAGGGCTTCGCCGATTTCACGGCCGCGCTCGTCCTGCAGCAGACCGGAGGTGTGAAGCGATTCAATGGCTTGTGGGAGATGTCGCGGCGGGCCATCGTCAGCAAGCCGCCCGGCGCTTTCATCCAGAGCTTCGACGCCGGCCCTCTGACGCAGGGCGTTCGCCTGGCGACGTGGCGCAACCCATCCGCCTACTACGCGCTGGTCTACGGCAAAGGATCCTACGTCGTGCACATGCTGCGCATGCTGATGCAGGGGCGCGGCAACAATCCCGACGCCGATTTCATCGCCATGATGGCCGACTTCGCCCGCACTTACGGCGGCCGCAACGCGACGACTGAAGACTTCAAGGCGATGGTGGACAAGCACATGATCGCCGCTCTCAACGCGACCGGGAACGGCAAGAGCGACTGGTTCTTCAACCAGTGGGTCTACGGCACCGCCATCCCGCGGTACACCTCGCAGTTCGACGTCAAGCCGGGAGCGGAAGGGAAATTCCACATCACCGGATCGATGACGCAGGCCGAGGTTCCGGAGGACTTCCGGATGATGGTGCCCATCTACGCGGAGTTCGACAGGGGTCAGGTCTTCAAGATCGCGCAGATCCCGATCATCGGCAGCACGACGCGCCCGATCGACTTCGAAGTGAAGCTGCCCAAGAAGCCCGGGAAGATCCTGCTCAACGCCATGCACGACGTGCTGTCGCGCTGAGCTTCCCCTACTCGTACCTGAGCGCCTCGATCGGATCGAGCGTGGCCGCCTTCATCGCCGGATAGATCCCGAAGAAAAGGCCGATGGAGATGGACACCATCAGGCCGACCACGATCGACCAGAGCGGCGTCGCGGTCGCGAGCGGGCTGACGTTGCGGACCACCGCGGCGATCGCGAGACCGACCGCGACGCCGATCACGCCGCCGATCGCGGAAAGTGTCATGGCCTCGATCAGAAACTGCGTGACGATGTCGCGGCGCAACGCGCCGATCGCTTTGCGAATGCCGATCTCGCGCGTCCGCTCCGTCACCGAAACCAGCATGATGTTCATCACCCCCACCCCGCCCACGATCAGCGCGATCGAGGAGATGAAGACCATGGCCAGGGCGATCCCTCCCGTCACGGCCTTGAAATTTCCGATCAGCTTGTCGGGCGTCACGATTCCGAAGTCGTTGGGCTTGTTGAACGGCACATGCCGCCGCGCGCGCAACACCGCGATCCCCTCCTCGGTGATCCTGTCGACCCACTCCGGCCGGCGCGGGATCGTCGCGATGTTCACGCCAATCTCTTTCTTGATCCACGGATAGTGCGTGTCGAAGGTCGTGATGGGCAGATAGACATGCGAGTCGGTCGACTCGAAGAACGACGCCCCCTGTTTCTCCATGATCCCGACCACCGCATACTTTCGCCCGGAGATCGACACTTCCTTGCCGATCGGATCGCTGCGAGGGAAGAGCGCCTCGGCGATGCTGTAGCCGATCACGGTCACCGTCCCCGCGTGCAACACATCGCCGGCGTTGATGAATCGGCCTTCACCTACGAAGTGATGGTTGGACACTGGGTAATCGTCGTTCACGCCGGCGACGGTGTCCGGCGTTGCAGACTGACCCTTGTAAATCACGTCCGGCGCCTGCACTCCGTTGACGTTGAACCAGTAGCGTTCCGGTGACACTGCCGCCATCGAAGGGCAGTGCGCCTTCAACGCCACCGCATCTTCATAGGTGAGGTTCTTCCGCGCCCGCTCGCTGGGGTCGCGTTCGCCCGGCCCGAACTGCGGATCGAACTTCTGGAACTGCACCAGCGTCGCGCCGAACGACTTGAAGTTCTCGATGACGGTGTTGTTGAAGCCTTCGATGATCGAAACCATGGCGATGACCGTGGTCACGCCGATGACGATGCCGATGATGGTCAGCGCCGATCGCAGCTTGTGCGCCATCAGAGCGCCGGTGGCGAAACGCACATTCTCGCGGGCCGCAAACATCGAATCGAGCGCCGCCACTATTCGTACCTCAGCGATTCGATCGGCGGCAGCCCGGCAGCGCGGCGCGCCGGAAACCATCCCGCCAGCAGTCCGGTGACCGCCGCGACCAACAGCCCGCTGAGCACCAGCGTCGGCCTAACTAGGGTGGGAAGCGGAGAGAATGCGTCGATGGCCTTGCTGATCAGATAACCGAGGAGCACGCCGGCCAATCCGCCGCCGAGGGATAGCAGGATCGACTCGGTCAGAAACTGCAGCTGGATGTCGCGCTTCGTCGCGCCGAGCGCGCGTCGGACGCCGATCTCGCGCGTGCGCTCGACCACCGACACCAGCATGATGTTGGCGATGACGATCCCGCCCACGATCAGCGAGATCGAGGCGATGAATGTCATCAGCGCGAATCCGCCCGCGGAGATGTTGCGCCACAGGGCCTGCAGCGATTCCGCCGTCACCATCGAGAACGGATCGTCGGCGCGAAAGGCGGTCCGACGCCGCGCGCGCATGATCACCCGCACCTCATCCATCGACTTCTGCATCGCGGGAATGCCTCCCGTGGCGCGGATATAGAAGTTGAGCGAGTCCCGCCCGCCGAATCGTTTTCGGTACGCGGAGATCGGCATCCACAACTGTGTGTCCTGACTCTGGCCGAGGATCGATCCTTGTTTGCGGAGAAGGCCGATGACGCGGAGCGGCTGATTGGCCACCCAGATCGTCCGGCCGATCGGATCGATCTTCGCGAACAGCTCATCGCGTACGCCCGACCCGATGACCGTCACCAGCGCGGAGTGATGGTCTTCGGTATCGGTATAGAAGCGTCCCGCCTCCAGGTCGAGATTGTTGATCTCGGCCATGTTCGCCGTGCCGCCTTGCACGCGAACCCGCGCCAGCCTCTTGGCTCCGCGCTTCACCGCCTGGCCGGTGGTCTCGTTGACTCCGATGATGGCGCAGGTGCGACATCGGTGCTGGATGGCAGTGAAGTCGCTCCAGTCGAGCTTCTTTCGCTTGATGGCCTCCAGGAATTGCTCGCGGCTGGTGATGATGCCGAACTGCGTCACCACGTACACGTCCGGATTGAGCTGAAACACTTTTTCCTGAATGTAGCTGTTCAGACCCGCGATGATCGAGACCACCGAGACCACCGTGGCCACACCGATGATCACGCCGAGAAGAGTGAGGAAGCTGCGCAGCTTGTTGGTGGTCAGCGCGCCGGCGGCGATGCGGATCGTCTCCATGTGTAAGGATCGGACGCCCCTCACCCGCGCTTCGCGCACCCTCTCCCCGCATCGCGGGGAGAGGGACGGGGTGAGGGGTGACGCGCTAGGACTTTTTCCCCTTCTCCTTCTCTTTTTCTTTCTGCTCTTTCACCTTCGACCCATCGTTGATGTCGCGCAGCGCTTTGAACGGGCCGGTGATGATCTGCTGGCCCGGGCGCAGACCGCTGACAATCTCGATCGAGCTCTCGCCGGAAAGTCCGGTCTTGACCGGGATGAATGTCGCCGTGCCGTTCTGGTGGAGGAAGACCCCTTCCTCGTCCTTAGCCTTTCCGCCGCCGCTCCCCGGTTTTTCGCGAACGATCAGAGCCTGGATCGGAATGGCCACCACCTTGGATCGCGTACCGGTGATGATGTCGGCGGAGGCAGAGAAGCCGGGCCGCACGTCCGGCGGCGGATTCTCGACCTGAATCTTCACCTCGAAATTCACCGCCTCGGTCGTGCTGCCGCCGAGGCCACCGTTGCGCACGATGGGGCTGGATCCGACTTCAGTGACCAATCCCGAGAATGTCTTGTTCGGGTAGGCATCGATGGTGACGTTCGCGTGCTGGCCGACCTTGACGTTGGGAATGTCGGTCTCATCGACCTGCATGACCGCTTCGACCACGCTCATGTCGGCGATGGTGAGCAGCTTGGTCCCGGGATTGTTCATGGTTCCGATGACGGCAACTTCGCCTTCCTCGACCGGAAGCGCGGTGACGATGCCATCCATCGGCGCGAGCATGGTGGTCTTGGAAAGTGTGTCGCGGGCGGCGGCGACGTTGGCCCGGGCCTGATCGATCCGGCGCTCGGCCGACGACACATTCGCCTGCGCCGCGTCGAGCGCCGTTCGCGCGCGCTCGAGGTCAGCCAGCGGGATGATCTTCGCGTTGTAGTTCGTCTGCGCACGCTGGTAGTTGCGCTCAGCCTCTCCCAGATTGGCGCGGGCAGCGTCGCGATCGGAGAAGAGCGCCTGCAGCGAAGCGGCGGCGCTGTCTGCGGACGCGGCCAGCTGCTTCTGATCGATCTGCAGCAGGAAGGTGCCCTTCTTCACGGTGTCTCCCTCGCGGACGGCGAGGTTGACGATCTGTCCCATCACGTTGGCCGAGAGATCGACCTTGCGCTTGGCATCGATACGCCCGTTGGCGGTGACCCTGCTGGTGAGATCCGTCCGCTCGACCCTGGACATCGTCACGGCGGTGACGTCCTTCCCGCGCCGCGACACGAATCCGGCAGTCACCAGGGCCACCACCACGAGGGCCACCACGCCTAGGATGATCTTCGTTCTTCGTTTCATGATGCTCTTATACGGAAGGTCTCCGGACGTTACTCGCAGTTTAACGGCGAGATCCACGAAACTTCCATAAATCTGCCAAGACTGGCGGCCGATAGCGCGCGATATTGGATGGCGTGAACACCTGTTACGATGGTCGGCGTCCATTGCAAAGAATCGCGATTCGCGTGCTCATCACGCTGGTGGCCGCGCTCTCTTCGATCGCGCAGGCGGAGTCGCTCACGGCACGAAAGCCGTGGCATGCCGCGGTGGCTCCTCCTCGTCCCGGACTGCCGGCAGTGACGATCGACCTCGGTTATCCGAGTCCTTACGTCCCGCAGATGAATTCGCCGATCACACTGAAGGCTACCGCGGCCGATGTCCCCTTTGATGGTTACATCGGATTCCGCTTTGCGGTCCAAGGGCGGAAGACGCTCGACACGCCGGTGATTGCGCGCGCGCGGTTGCGGCCTCACGAAGGATGGTCATTTCAAACGACCGCGAATCTGCGCCGGTGGGGCGCCAGCACTCCGGCGGACCAGCCATTGCCGCGGGAAATTGTGATCGAGTGGCGCGATCGCTCGACCGAAGTAATCGCGAGACAGGCCGCAGAAGCACCGCCGTGGACTACTTTCTATGAAGAGCGGTGGGCTCTCCGAGTGATCGAACCGTCCGGACAGCTCGTCGACTCGAGTGCTCTCGGCAGCAAGGCATATGTCGAACGCGTCGATGGCCTTTCCGATCGCGCGCAGTGGTACGCGGGTTTTTCGAGCGTTGTCATTCCGCTCACGACCTGGCTCGATTTGCCGAAGCGCGTTCGTGAAGCGATCTTCGGCTCCGGCGTGTACGTCGTATTTGTCGGCTTGCCTCGGCAGGATCAGCAGCTCGACATACTGGATAAAGCGCTCCTTCCGATTGTATTCACTGCGCATCCGGGATCGTATGAAGCTCCCTGGCCATATCGCGGATCGAGAAGGATGCCCGCAGCAACGCCGATGTCCTGGATTGCGAAACAAGGTGCCGCTTTTGTCGGTGCGGAGAATGGTCCTTACATCGCGCGCACACAAGCCGCCGCATGGGTCGCGGACGAGGTGGCGTTGAGCCGGCCTTTGCCCGCGATGTTCCGCTTCGTGAGCGAGCACGACGAGTTTCCCGTTCCGTTCTTCGCCTGGGAACATCGCGGCGATTTCCTCAGGGTCAGTCGCGCGACAGTGCTCACAGGCGCGGCGCTGTTGGTTTCGATCTGCGGCTGGTTTCTTGCGCGAAGAAAATGGTCCGCTGCGATTGCATTTGCTGTTGTTCTCTTGGCGATCGGAATGATCGGACAGCGCGACCGCATCCGCCCGGCAGCTCGTGTCTTCGATCATGACCTGCAACTGCCGGGCGCGCCCGGCATCATCGAGCACTTCCGCGAGCGGCACGAGTACGGTGCTGCGCCTCTCGGTGAGGCTGTCGAGCGCTCGGACCGCGCGCGGACGAGTCTCACGGGAGATTACGGCTCGAGCGAAAAGGCCGAGGCGCGAAGCTCTCCGACGGCGCCGTCGATGGGTTTGATGATTTATTGGGAAGACTGGGACGCAGTGACCCGCTGGTCTTATCGTCGCGAGATCCGCAACGTTGCCACGATTTCCGATCGCGTCGTCGTCCCGCTCTTGCGCGACTTTCACGGCAATATTGCGTTCTTCTCGGCGCAACGGCCGATTGGTCGTGATTTCAGGATCGTTGGAAGCCCCAGAAAACAGCCGGACGGACGACTGTCCTGCGCGTTCGCGTTGGGCTCGTCGGCACTTGCTCCAGGGCAAGTGGCAGTTCTCAAAGTCGGAAGCAGACTGGCTGACTCCGAAGTCGAGATGGCCTGGGCGGGCGGAACGATCAAACTCACGCCGACGCAGAAAGACATTTACAGCACGCCTTCCTGCCTCATTCCTCCCGCTGTATTTCGGGAGATCGCCGCCCAGGGCGGTATCGTCAATCTGACCATCATTCCGAAGGAACCGTTACCGGCAGAATCGTTTTTCTATCGAACCTGGATCGAGGTGCAGGAGAAGAAGTCATGACAGAACGCGCCATCGTTGCTGACGCCCTTCTCAAGCGCTACGGCAGCGTCACCGCCCTGCGCGACACGTCCTTTGCGGTCACGAAGGGAACGATCACGGGATTCGTCGGCCGCAACGGCGCGGGAAAAACGACCACGCTGAAAATCGTCTCCACTCTCATGCACGCCGACGATGGCACCTGTGAGGTTCTGGGGCACGACGTGCGCAAAGAGCCGTACGCCATTCGCAGCCGCATCGGGTTCCTCCCCGATGTATTCGAGCTTCCCGCCGCCCTCACACTCCGCGAATACCTCGGCATCTTTACGGAGCTTTACGGAATCCACCACGGCGATCGCGCGCGCCGCATCGATGCCGCGCTTCAACTGACAAGGACCGAGGATCTGACGGACCGTCGTCTGCAGGGGTTGTCGCGCGGCGAAGTGCAGCGCGTCGGCCTGGCGCGCGCGTTGATCCACAATCCGGACGTTCTCGTTCTGGACGAGCCGGCTGCGGGCCTGGACCCGCACGCGCGCGTCGAGCTCAAGGAACTTCTGCGTCTCCTGCGTGAACGTGGGAAAACCGTGTTTCTCTCGTCGCATGTGCTGGCCGACCTCGAAGAAATCTGCGACGAGCTGGTGGTCATCAGAAAAGGAACTGTCATTTTCTGCGGCGACGTCGCCGGATTCCGCCGGCAAATGCGCTCGACCACACGGTGGCGGCTCACAGCGGTCAGCCGGCCGATCGCGATTCCGTCGGGAGTGCGCGGAGAAGTCGTCGGGACCGGACCGACGTCCGTCGATTTCGAAGGCGAGCTCTCCGCCGGTGAACGCGCGCGCTGGATCGCGGAGCTGGTCGCTAAAGGGATCGATGTGTGCGAGGTCAGCCCGATCCGTTCGACGCTGGAACAGGAATTTGCAAAGACGATCGAAGAAGAGGAGGAGGCCGCGTCATGATCGCGCTCCTTCGCTACGCCTATCTCAAGAGCGTGCGCGATGGCTCCCTCATCGCGTTTCTCCTCCCGGCGACTTTGGTGTCATTGTCGGGGCTGAGCGGCGTCACGCTTTCACAGGGACATCGTCCGCACTATCCATTTTTCTTGAACGTTCAATTCAGCCCGGTGCAAAACGCGACCCTGGCCGCGCAGATCGCCATAGCGGTCTCCGTGCTTTTTGCGGTGATCCCTGCTTTCTGGACATTCCGCCCGGAGATCTCGAGCCGATCGATCGGTTCGTTCTTCTTCGCAACCCGTCCGCTCACCGTGGCACTGGCGCTGATTCTGTTCGCTGCCGCGGTCGGGCTGGCCGGATGGATCGTTTCGATGGCGGTGATTGGGGTCCTGACAACGGCGCTGCCCACACACATGGCCCTGATGGCGTTGAAAGTGGCAGCAGGCTGCCTTGCCGCCAGCGCTATAGGAGCCCTGGTAGTAACGATATCTCCACAGCCGGGGGCGATCGTCATTTCGTATGTCGGCTGCATCGCTCTGGTTCCGTGGATCGAGAAGTCGAAGTCATCGCTGCAACTGATCGCTGCTGTCGCGGCTTCGATCGTATGTGCCGCACTCTCCGCATATCTCCTGGAGCGACGATGCGCTACCTAGCCATTGCGCGATTCCGCCTCTTGACGACCATCCGGACCGCGACTCCGGTCTTTGTGATCGCCATCCTTCCTCCGCTGATCGGGGCGATCGCGGAGAGCACGTCTGAGCCGCAATTTGGGGCCGGCGCCCAGTCTCCGCAGCGCCTGCATGCGGTCATCGCTCTGCTCACCTGGCTGTTCCACGCGGCGTTCCTCCTTGCCGCCAGCGAGGCCTCCGGCAACCTGAGAACATTCGGTCCCGATCAGACCGCGCTCCCCGGAGACTTGATGGACTCTGCTCCGATTCGGCCGAGCGCGCGATTCTGGGGTGAGGCCGGCGGCATTCTGGCGGCGACGGCGATCATCCACGCCTGTTGTCTGCCGCTGCTGGCCATGGTGGCGGCGCTCAGTCCGCTTCCGACGCGATTGTTCCTCTGGATCGAAGCAGGAATCATCGCGCTGATGATTCTGGGCAGCACTGGTGCTGCGTGGAGGCGGCTCGCTCCGCGCACAAAATTCAGCGGCACGCGCACGGTACGAAGCATAATCCTTTTTTTCATTCTATTTTTCTGCGTGCTTTTCGCGTCGACGCGATGGATTGCATTTCGCGACGCGGTGGCTGAATACTTCCCATCCCCCTCGATGCGCGCATGGGCGCAAGTCGTATCGGCGGTCGATAATCCCTTCCTGCTGCTCTTTCTTTTGGCCCTCTTGTATGTCGGCTATATCGGTTTCTATTACATCTACTCGACACGGGATCCCGCGCGAGCGTAGGAGAACATCGCATGCTTTGCAGTCTCTGTGGACGTGAAAACCGCGAAGGTGCGAAGTTCTGCGACGGTTGCGGCGGCGCGCTCGATCGCACCGTCACGCGGACAGGCATCGATCCGGAGCTCGACGCCGTGCGGAAAGCTTTTCATGACCGCTTCGCAGTCGAGTCGCTACTCGGCCGCGGCGGAATGGGAAATGTCTACAAGGCTCGCGAACGCACGCTCGACCGGTATGTCGCGCTGAAGATCGTGCCCGAGTTTCGCAGCCAGGACGAGCAGTTCATCGAGCGATTCCGCCGCGAAGCGCGCATCGCCGCCCGCCTCCGCCATCCGCGAATCGTTTCCGTTCACGAAGTCGGGATGATGGGGACCTTTCCATATTTCTCGATGGACTACATCGAAGGGAGCACGCTGCGCTCGGTGGTGGAAAGACGGCGATCCTTGCCGCACGAGGATGCAATCTCGATCGTCGTCGAAATCTGCCGCGCCGTCTCTCACGCGCACAGCAAGGGAATCATCCACCGCGATCTCAAGCCCGAGAACGTCATGATCGATACCGAGGGGGATGTGTTCGTGATGGATTTCGGCTTGGCGCGCGCGATCGAGGATGTGTCACTAACGCAGCCGGGAACCGTCATCGGAACGCCGTTCTACATGAGCCCGGAGCAGCTCGCGGGCGAGAAGCTCGATGAACGAAGCGACGTCTACTCCATCGGCTTGATCCTTTATTACTGTCTCACCGGGGACGACCTGTTCCGCGCCGAGGGCGTGACTGCCGTCATGGCGAAACACTCCACTATCCGCATTCGCGACGTCGTGGCAACACAATCGATTCTCCCTGCAAACCTTCAGGAGCTCCTCGTGTCGATGATTGAGGAAGACCGCAACATGCGCGCAAGATCTGTGAAAGAAGTGCTGGAGCGGCTGACTCTCCGAAAGATCGTTGCTCTCGGACTGGCTGCAACAGAAGAGCAACCGCAGATTCAGGAGGACACACCGACGGCATTCAAGCCGCCCGACAAGAGCGAAGAAGAGTCGCCGCGCGGAGAAGATCCCCGTCTCACCGCGGCAGCCGAGCGGCGAAAGGCTCGATTGCGTTCGCTCCTCGATTCATTGTGATAATGAGGGAATGCGCGTGGTCTTCGACCGCTTTGCCTTCGACTCCGACCGGCGCGAGCTCCACGACGGCACAAAATCCGTTCACCTTGGGCCGAAAGCCTTCCGCCTGTTGGAAATCCTGATCGCCAACCGCCCGCGCCCTCTCCCGAAGCAGGAATTGTACGAGTCGATCTGGGAAGACACCGTGGTCGATGAGTCGAACCTGGCGGGGCTGATCAACGAGCTTCGGGCCGCGCTCGGCGATCGTGCCCGAAAGCCTCGCTTCATTCGCACCGTGCATGGATTCGGTTACGCGTTTTTTTGCGACGTGAAAAACGAGCCTGCGCCGCCGTGCGCCGGATTTGCGGTTTTTCGCCGACGCGAGCTTCCGCTGCGCGAAGGGGTGAATGTCCTCGGCCGCGACGCTACCGCTGATGTCCTGATCGACGATTCAACGGTATCGAGAAAACATGCGGCCATCGATATCCGGCCCGACGCGGTCACGATCGAAGATCTGTCCAGCAAGAACGGCACATTTCTCGACGGTGTGAGACTCGCCGCCCCTGCCGCGCTTCACGACGGTCAGACCATCGTCCTCGGCGACGCCACGGTAGTCTTTCGCCGGTCGCCTGCGCGCGGCTCGACAGTCACCGCCACCAGGGTGAGAAAACGCCGCAGCTCGAGCCACTGAACTGTCTTCACCACAGAGACACATCAACTTTTCGGTTACGACCTCACTTCTGCCCGGTTCGAATCACAAACGTGAAGCCGCCGAAGGTTTCACCGTGAACCTGGCCGATGAATCGAATCGGGTACTCTCCTTTTGTTCGCTGCGGGCTGGTGAAGGTGACTCGAATCGGCTCGGCCTGTCGCGGTCCCATGCGGAAACCGCGCAGCGCGACACGCGGCGCCGCGATGCGGTAGGGCGCAGGGTGCACCTGCTCGGGCTGCGGTTCCTGCGGCTCCCGCGCCTTTTCCGGCTCTCTCCCTTTTGTACTTGCATAACGCGGATCGGGAGGAACGAGGCCGGGCGCTTTCCGGTTCTCCGACGGCCAGACCTTCTCCAGCGCGGGCGGCAATGACACCAGAAGTTGGCCGCCATTGTTCAGAAAACCTTCCGGCGTCTCGATGATGAGATCGACCTCGGCCGCCTCTTTGCGGATGTTGCGCAGAAATACGCCCGCGGATCGGCTGGACAACAGATCATAGATGTCCATGTTTCGATAGACGATGTTGTTGCTGCTCATCGAATTGGTCCAGATGCTCGACCCTTCCGCGAAGGTGATCGGATCCTGCGGGCTTTGTACGCGAACGTACATGCAATGATGCGGCAGCGGAATCGGCGCCGGCGGCGACCAGAGCAGCGGACCGATCTGTCGTACTTCGCCGGGCGTCATATTCGGGGCGCTCAGGCGCCCCACCAATCGGAAGTTGTCAGGCCAGATCAGTCCGACCGACGCTGCCGCGATCCAGAAGTCGACGCTGGTTGCCCGCACGGTCGCGGCCATCGTGTTTCGCAGGGTGGCGTAGAGAGCGTTTGTCTGACCGAATTCGGGATTCTGATGCGTGGTGATGCCGTCGGCGGTCTGCCGATTCCACGGATCGGGACCTTCCCATTGATTCCCTGATGACGGAACCGCTCCGGTATCGGCGGGTGTATCCATCAGCCATACATCGCCTGCCGGTGCCGAAGCACACGGTCCGCTCTGCACGGGAAGGGCTTCCGTGACAAGGGTGTAGTTCTGCGGCGGAAGAGTGAGCGTCGAGGCGGTAACGCGGATCGTCCACGTGCCGGCCGCGGCGTTGTCAACCACGACCTGTTCGACAGTGTTGCGATGATCGCGTGCCGAAGCGGGGATCAGGGCGGCGGCGGGCGTGATCGTGCGCGATGCCACGGCGAACGGATTCGCGCCATTCGTCTCCCACGGGGTGTGCTTCGTTCCGTCCGGAGCGATCAGCACCAGATCCAGATCGTTCTGCAGGACACCGGTGGCGGGCGACGGTGCCGCATTCGCCGTAAATGGCGGGTCATCCCAGACCAGCGTCACCTTGAAACCGTTGACCGCCCCGATCGTCACCGTGATATCCGTATCGCCGACTGCGGCTGCACTCCCCTGACGATGATGCGGAACCAGCTCCACCGCCTCTTTCACTCGCGCGCGCCCGAAGCCGAACGCGAAGTCCGGCCCGGCGTAGGTCGTGCCCACTGCAGGAATGTTCGTTAGATCCTCGGCTGAGTGAAGGAGAAGGCCGCGCAGTGTGGACGGACTTCCGCCGGCGGGAAGGCACGCCGTGCGGTACCACTCCTCGATCAGAGCGGTGCTCGCCGCCGCGGCGGGCGTGGACATGGATGTTCCGCAGATCACGGCGTACAAATTCCCCGGCCACGTCGATTTGATTCCGCCGTCGCCGCCGTTCTGACATCCGGGAGCGGCAATATCGGGTTTGATGCGTCCGTCATCGGTCGGCCCGCGGCTGCTGCTGACCTGCAACGCCGCGGCATCGGACGAGACATTTGCCACCTCGACGGTGTCCTTGGCGCTGTTGGGAACGCGGACGTTCCCCCACAGATTGAATCGGCGGATGTTCCGTCCGACATCCAGATCGGCGGCCGCGACAATGGAACCGGCGGCAAACGCTCCCACCGGAGTGATGCGCGTATCGCCCGTGCTCACGGTGCGCGACGCGTCCGCGTCGATGTAGATTCCCTCGCCGTTATCAAAGGTGAGATTGCCGCTGAAGTTCAAACTCACTGTGTCGTCATGCAGCTCGTTCATGTTGAAGTTCACCAGCGCCGTTCCGGCATCGGCGTCAGCCGCGGCGACGACGCTGTTGGCGGCAAAGGCGCCGACCGGAGTTCGTCGCTGATCGCCCGCGGACACGACGCCGTTATCATCGAAATCGCGGTAAATGCCTTCGCCGTTGTCGTACTGACCGTTCACGGCGACGCTCTCCGAATGCCGCTCCGGATAGCCGCGGTTGCCTGACGAGCCGAATACCAGGAGCTGGCGCGCAAGACCGCTGGGCGTCCCGTCGCTCCTGCGCCCGCTGATCACCGCGTCGTAATACTGAGTCCCGATGTCATAGCAAGTCGATGGCGGAAAGATCTGATGGCAGTGCGTCGTCCCCCACGAGTTGCTCGAAAGCGCGGCGCCGGCGGTCGCGGCATCTCCGTATTCGTCCGTCCCCGTCGGAACTCCGGCCGCGGTCGGATTGCCGGAGTAGGAGCGGAGCGTCGCTCCCGGCGCCACCCCTTTCCACTGATTGGCGGTGCCGCCGTTGGCAACGCTCTGCGTGCCGGCCCCGATGAGCGTCCCGGCAACGTGTGTGGCGTGGTAATGCGGATTGAATATGAACGTGCGCAGGACGGTGCCGATGTCGGCGTCAGCGGCAGCAACAACGCTCCCGGCCGCAAACGCGCCGACCGGCGTGCGTCGGACGTCGCCGATGCTGACGTTGCCCGAGCTATCGACATCCGCGTAGATCGCTTCTCCGGCTGTGTACATGAAATCGGGGGTCACGGTGTCGGCAAATCGCTCGTTCCCGGCAAATGCAACCAGGGCGGTTGCCACGTCCGCGTCCGCCGCGGCCACTGTCGATCCGGCGGCAAACGCGCCGACCGCTGTCAGGCGAACATCGTTGGCAGTGACGGTACCGGAGTCGTCGAAGTCGACATAGACGCCTTCGCCGTTGTCGTATTGAAGGTTCGCCGTCACCGACTCGTTATGGACGGTGCTTCGTTCGAACGTCGCGATGGGAGGATCCGCGATGGTGATGCGTGCGCTGAAGTCGTTATGACCGGTGCTCGCGTGCGTGTTCTCCCACTGCGCGAGGATCACTCCGGCTCCCGTCAGGTTGAACAGCGCCGGCGGCTGGACCGCATCGGCGTTGACGCCGGTGGCGCTGCGGATGCCATCGTTATCATCCTCGGGTGGCTGCGGAATCTCCTCGACCCACTTCACCGGATCCGATGCCAGCAGCCTGGCGATGGCAGCTTCTCTCACGATCACGCGCCAGCCGTTCAGCGGCACGATGCGAGTCAGCAGGGTCGCGCCGACCGACCGCAGGATGCGTTGCTGCTCGACCATGAGAACATCGCCGAAGAACAGGACGATGACTTCTGCCGAAGCGTCGGGGCGACGCGCATGAGCGGGAATTCCGCGCTTGAGTGAAGGGGACAGTTTGTCGTCGGTCTCGATGATTCCGATCCATCGGAGCTTGGCCGGCAGATTCAGAAGACGCTGCGGCAGTTCCGGCCGCGGAGGCATGGCGGCGAAGAATGCGCGCTCCGGGATCGGGTCGAGAAGCTGGAGTTTTTCACGCTTCAGCAATTCGCGATCGGCGAGCGTCGGAACTTCATCGAATTGCAGCAGAACGTGAGCGCGTTCCTGCCGGATTCGGCGGAAGTACTGGCCCACTTCCGGGCCGCTACCTCGCCGAGGCGTGAACGTGCGCGCCTTCAGGCGAACCGGTTGATCCGCAGCAATGGGTCGGATGAAGAAAAGCGAGAGCGCGACCAGCGTGCAGACAGCCCTTCGTGTGGACATACAAGTCCTCCTCTTGTTCCGTTGCAGGTGCTACTGATGGAGTGATGGGATGGATGAATTCCCTACCCGTGGAATTCAGTAGATCTACCTAGGGATCTGGGGTCGATTGTGCCGACCACCACCGCGCGGGATTAATCGATGGCGCTAGTAAACTTCGTCCCGGATGCGATCGAAGGAGTCTTCCGCGCCTGAAGTACACATCCTGATGACCGGCCTCGCGTTCGGAGAGCAGCCGCGCTGGCACGAGGGTCGTCTTTGGTTCTCCGACTGGGGTCCGCAAGAGGTCATTGCCGTCGACCTCGCGGGCAACAGCGAAGTCATCCTTCGCGGACCATCGTTTCCGTTGTGCGTCGACTGGTTGCCGGACGGGCGCCTACTCATTGTCTCGTCACGCGATGGGCTTCTCCTGCGCCGGGAACCCGACCGCTCGCTGGTGACGCATGCCGATCTGAGCGGCGTTTCCGATCGTAGCTGGAACGAGATGGTGGTGGACGGTCGGGGCAACATCTATATCAACGGCGCCGGTTTTGATCTGATGGCCGGTGAAAAGTTCGTCCCCGGACTCATCGCTCTGGTCACCCCTGATGGTTCGGTTCGACAAGTGGCCGATGGCATCGCCTTCCCTAACGGTATGGTCGTGACGCCTGACAACTCGACGCTGATCGTTGCCGAGTCTTATGGCAAACGGCTCACGGCCTTCCATATGGAAGCTAACGGCGACCTGTCGAAACGCCGGGTGTGGGCCGACCTCGGCAACGGCGTCCCCGATGGGATCTGCTTCGACGCCCAGAATGCCGTCTGGTACGGGGACGTTCCGAACAAACGTTGCGTCCGCGTTCGGGAGGGCGGCGAGGTGCTGCGGACGGTCCAGCTTGATCGCGGCTGTTTCGCGTGCGCGCTCGGGGGCGCGGATCGAAAGACTTTGTTCATGATGGCGACCGAATGGAATGGACCTGGGGGCATGTTCCGCGGTCCACGTACGGGCCAGGTAGTGACTATTGAGGCGCCCGCCGCGGGCGTCGGTTGGCCTTAAGGTATGGGGGGATTACCTGGATGCACTTCATCGTATTGATCGCGATTGCAGCGCAACTTTCTCCGGCGCAAATTCGAAACAAGCCGGACGCCACCTTCGACGAGATCGTTTCGCTACCGCTGGTCTATACCGCGCCCAATATCGACCGTGTGATCGAGAAACGCGACCTCACCTACAAGAAAACGGCTGACGGCGATCTGCGCATGGATGCGTATCTGCCGCGCGATTCTCGCACGTCGCATCCGGTGGTTGTGTTCATTCACGGCGGAGTCGGTCCGGGGACACATCCGAAAGAGTGGGGGATTTATCGATCGTGGGGCCGAACGATCGCGGCATCGGGTCTCGTCGCCGTGATTCCGAATCAACGCCTCGGCTTTCCCGCGCGGCGGTATGCGGAGGGTGCCAGCGATATCCGCGACGCCATGGAGTTCATCCGCACTCACCTTCGCGAGATGCGATCAGATGATCGATTCTGCATCATCGCGTTTTCGGGCGGTGGTCCGCTGCTCTCGCCATTTCTGAAATCGCCGCCGGCGGACGTCAAGTGTCTGGTCGGTTTTTACCCGATCCTCGATACCGCTGACACGAATAACGCCGAGGCCGAGGTGACGGATGCGCTGCGTCGGGAGTATTCCGCAGCAGCCACGATGGCGAGCCTGGAGTCGCCTCCGATTCCGCTCTTGATCGCGCGCGCCGGACGCGACCAGATTCCCGGCGTGAAGGAGTCGATCGAGAGATTCTCGGCGATCGCTCTCCAGAAGAATGCGAATCTGACGCTGCTCAATCATCCCACCGGAAAGCACGGCTTCGATATCCTGGACGATGATGAGCGCTCCCGCGAGATCATCGCAACAGCGGTCGAATTCATGAAGCGCCATCTCGAGAAGTAATCACGGAAGCTTGAGTGTATCGGCGGTCCCGTCGGGATAGACAGCGACCGCCACCACGCTGGCATCATCGGAGAGAATCGTGATGCGCGTGCCGTCCGGCTGTGCGACGACGTCCTGGTGTTTGCCTTCGGGAGTCGTGCCGCTGCTGAGGACATGCGCTTCCACATTAGGCGGTGTCACCTTGCCTGAGGCGTCCGGACAAAATGGACCGCTCGACGTGATCCGCTCGGAAAGACGCGTAGTCTCTGTGGTCTTCCCGTCTTGCGACGGACAGCTCTGCACAACCGCCACGGTGGTCTTGTAGTAATAGCGGACGCAGTCCTTTCCCTGTGGGTCTTCGCGCCTGGCGATTCGCGTTTCGGCGACGAAGCTCCACTTGCATTCGTTGGGAAGAGGCCCGTCCGCCGTGGCGCGGCTCTTGGCATCGGGAGCCGCGAAGATGAGGTCCTTCGGGACGAAATCGACGCCGCCGACTTTCACACCCGCGAGGACGGGAGAGGCAAATGCGAGAGCGAGCGCCAGGAAAGATACGCGCGATAACGGTTCCCGTCGCATCAATCGTATGACGCGCGTTCCGCGATTCGCGTTCTGCCCCTGCTTCACTTCAGTTGCGCTCGTGTTGGCTAACGCATATTAAAAGTCCGCTCCTTCCTGCTACCTTGGAATCGCCAAAGACCAAAGGCACGAAAGGAGCGGCTGCCATGAAAGATCAGGCGATTCAGTATCTCGCTTTCGATGTACACCAGGCAACGATCGTTGCC
>DASPZU010000020.1:0-32174 GCA_035636095.1 Thermoanaerobaculia bacterium | reverse complement strand
AACGCTTGGCGAAAGAATTGAGCGCGCCCGGCGTGACATTCACCCCCATTCGCTTCACTCCTGACGCCAGCGTCTTCGCGGGAAAGGAATGCGGGGGCGTGCGGATGGCGATCACCGATCGCACGGTGCTGCGGCCGGTGGCGACCGGCGTCGCGATCGCGACGACGCTTCGCCGGTTGTATCCGAATGATTTCGCGATCGACAAGCTGCAGCGACTTCTGCGCGACCCGGCAACGCTGGAGGCAATCCGAAACGGCACGGCGATCGATTGGCGCGACGACGAAGCGGCCTTCAACGGACGGCGGTCGAAGTACCTGTTGTATCAGTGACCAACGGCGGCAAACCGAGCTTTCGCCGGGCGGACAGAAAACGAGGATCGGTGCGCAGCTTCTGCAATGCGGGATGCGGTGGGATGTCGATGGCGATTCGGCCGTAGTCCGGCGTCTCCGCAACCATACGATCAGCCCAACGGACCGCTTCGTCCACATTCCCTGCCGCCGCCCATGCGCGCATCATGAATGGTCCGGCCTGGGGTAGCGCCGTTCGATCAACCCTGCGAAGCAGTTGCGCCGCTTCTGCCGTGCGCCCAGCGAGCGCCCATACCAGGGCCTGAGTGGGCTCGAGCGTGGAAGTCCGAAGCTCCTCCGCGCGCCGCAGAGCAGCCTCGGCTTCACGAAACTCTCCGTTCAAGGCATAGGCCCGTGCCAGATTCGCATGGAGCTCGCCATATCGCGGTTCGATCTCGATGCCGCGAAGCAATACCCGGATCGCCACCGTGTAATCGCCCATGGTCGTCAAAGTCGTGGACATGATCGTGGTCACAAAAGCCGAGCGAGGATCGAGCTGCTCAGCGCGTTCTAAATCTGCGCGGGCCTCTGCATAGTGGCCGAGCGTGCGCATCAATACCGCTCGCCAGAGGTGAGCGTTCGACAGATTCGGATTGATCTGCACGGCGCGATCCAGATGCGCGCGCGCCTCGTCGAATCGTCCCAGGTGCATGTCGATGTGCCCGATGGCAGCGTGCGCTTCTGCGGAATCAGGATCAATGCTCAGCGCCCGGCTCGCCGTTTCGGTGGCCAGTCGATAGGTTTCCTTCGGAGGAAGTGTGGTCATGCCCGGCCGATGATCCATGAGCGAATAGGTCTCGGCCAGGCCGGCGTATGCCTCGGCAAATGACGGGTCGCGTTGGATCGCCGCTCGGTAATACGCCACTGCATTGTCGAAGTTCGTGGGCGTTTGGATTGACTCTTCGTGCCGCGCCTTCAGGTAAAGATCGTAGGCTGCGACGTCGCGCGTACTCGGTCCGGCAGCTTGACGTCCCATGGTTCGCTGCAGCGCCTGGGCGACTGCTCGCGCGATCTGGTCCTCGATCGAAAAGACATCGTCCACACCGCCGCTGTAGGTCTGCGACCACAGGTGATAGCCGTCGTGCGCGTTGATCAGCTGCGCCGTCACGCGGAGCCGGCTTCCAGAACGCTGCACGCTTCCTTCGACCAGCGCATCGACGCCGAGCGACTTTCCGAGCTCACGGACATCGGCGCGGGTTCCCTTGAATGCGAAGGACGACGTACGCGAGACGACCTTCAAGCCGGACAGTTGCGCCAGACCGTTGATGACTTCTTCGCTGATGCCGTCGCCAATGAATTCGTTTTCGCGCTGGGGCGAAAAGTTCGCGAAGGGGAGGACCGCGACGGAATCGATTTTCGCCCGGCTTGCCCTGGCAGCCTGGCGCGGCGGGCGCTCGAACAACCAAAGGCCCGCTGTCGCCACCAGCAGGACCATGACAACCAGCACGATCCTGCGGTCACTGCGTCGGAGGGGCTTTTCGGCGATGTGCGCCAGATCGATCACGATGTCGCGGGCGGTCTGATAACGGCGCTCAGGGTCTTTCTCCAGACATCGCGCGACGATCTTCTTCAGTTCGGGCGGACAGTCGCTGCGCGTAATGGGCGTCGTGACGGAATTGGATCCCGTCAGCATCTCGTGCATGACGACGCCGAAGCTGAAAATGTCGCTCCGGCGGTCGACCACCCCCCCGCTCGCCTGCTCCGGGCTGACGTACTGCAGGGTCCCGACGAACATCCCCGCTGCTGTATCCGCGACGGCCGTCGGCTCATGCGTGTTCGCCACATCGATCGTTTTCGCTATGCCGAAGTCGAGCACCTTGGCGTGACCGCGGCCGTCGATCATGATGTTTCCCGGCTTGATATCGCGATGTACGATGCCGCGACGATGCGCTTCATCGAGCGCGTCGGCCACCTCGCTGGACAGGCGGACGATCGCGTCGATCGGCATCGGCCCGCGGTGCAAACGGTCGCGCAGCGTCTCTCCCTCCACATACTGCATCGCGATGAAGGCTGTTCCGTCATCGCTCTCCCCCGCTTCGTAAACGACAGCCACGTTCGGATGCGAGAGCTGCGACGCCGTGATCGCCTCGCGCACGAACCGCCGTTTCGCTTTCTCGTCCGGATCGGACAGGAGCTTCAGCGCCACATTCCGCTGCAGCTTCGGATCCTCGGCCAGATACACCTCCCCCATCCCGCCGCTCCCGATCTGGCGGAGGATCCGGTAGCGACCGATGGAATCCGCGATCACTCGATCCTGAAGATTTCTCGATGGCCGGTCTCGACGTGGTCCATGTAGCCCTCCATCGGTTTGCGCAGATCGGCGCGCGCGCTCATCCGCTCGAACTCCTGTTCCCAGGCGCCGAGCGACTCGGTCTCGACTTCGAAGACCACGGTCCAGAACGTCGACGCCACGTCGGTCAGGACCCGGGCGCGCGTCATCTCCGCTTTGGCCATCGTCTCTTTGAACATCTTGACTAGCGTTTTGGCCTGACCAGGCTTACATTGAAAAACATTCCGGATCAGCAGCATTGGCAGAGCTCCTTTGATGGATTGGGGAGGACACCATGTCGACCATTCGACGCAGCTATGCGATTTTCAAAGAGTCGCTTCAAGTACTAGCGAAGGATAAAGAAATCCTGCTTTTTCCGCTGCTCTCGGGCATCGTGACCATGGTGGCGTTCCTCTCCATCGTCTCTGCCGGCGTTGCCAGCGGAGTGTTCGAGCATTTCGACAAGCACGACCCGCTCAATTACGCCGTGGCGTTCGTGTGGTACTTCATCAGCTGGTTCATCGTCCTGTTCTTCAATGTGGCGGTGATTCACTGCGCGGCCATTCGCCTTCGCGGCGGCGATCCGACCGTGGCCGACGGCTTCCGCGCCTCCATGCAACACATCGGGCGCATCGCGGCCTGGGCGCTGGTTTCCGCAACGGTCGGCGTGATCCTGCGCTTCCTGGCCGATCGCGCCAGCTTCATCGGCAAGATCATCGTCGGTCTCCTGGGCGCCGCCTGGTCGATCGCGACCTACTTCATCGTGCCGGTCATGATCTTCGAGAAACGGACGCTGCGCGATTCGGTCGCGCAGTCGACCCAGCTCATCGCGAAGACGTGGGGGGAATCGCTGATCGCGGCCGGCGGCATCGGGGCCTTCATCATGCTGCTGGCGGTCGGGGGGTTGATCGTCCCGATGGTGGCGCTGCTCATCAATCCGATGGCGGCCCTGATCGCGCTGGGGGTGGTGGTCGTTTATTGGCTCGCTCTTTCGATCATGTCGGCGGCGCTCACGGGAATCTTCCGGACGGCGCTTTATCTCTACGCCACCGAAGGGCGCACGCCGGCGGGGTTCAGTCCCGAGTACGTGCAGAACGCGTTCGTCGCGAAGAAGTCGCGCGGCCTTTTCGCTGCTTCGCGAGCGTGAAGCGATAGGCATCGTTCACGATCGACGCAACGGTCTGCCACGCCACGCCGCGGTCGAGGCGCACTCCCACCCAGCCCGCCACTCCGACGTAGGGCGGAATGTAAAAATGATCGGGATCGGATTTGGTGAGGATTTCCTGGGCGCCTTCGGGCACGTTGCAGACGATGGCGTAGTTGCCGTCGCCGTGATGGTTGGTCGAGAACATCACGAAGGTCCGCTTCTTCACGAAGAAGGTCGGCTCGCCGTGCGAGAGTTTCTCGAACGTCTCGGGAAGCGACAGACAGAGTTGGCGGACGCGGTCGAACAGCGGCTTCTTCATACGGCCGTCGCCGTGGTGCGTCCGACACGTCCTGCCAGCAGCGCCTCGATGTCGGCGAGATGTCCGGCGTCGTGCTCGACCCATCGTTCGAGCAGCGAGCGAAGAGTGACGGTGCCCACGCCTTCGAGCTCCGCCGTTCGATCGAGATCAGCTCCGATGAGTCGCTCCATCGAGCGAGCGCGCGACTGCGCGAATGCCTGCAGCGCCGGCGCGAGCGGCTGGTTGTTGTAATCGCGCTCGATGGCCAGCTTCGCACCGTCAACGTCGGCGAGGAATGGATGGTCTTCATCGAGGATGTGCGCGATCCGCTCTTCGTAGCCTTCGATGTCGATGTCGCGGAGATGCAGAACGTTTTCCCGCAGCGAGAAAACATCGGGCGCAGGTTTTCGCGAAAGCTCGCCCTGGCACACGCCGTCGAGGAGAGCGTGAACGCGGTCAGGTGTCCTTGCCAAAGTCTCGATCATCCTCGATCCACCTCGCCAATCAACCGCTCCATCAGGCGGCGAAGCGGCCTTCGATGTAGACCGATCAGAATCCACGGCCAAACAAAAAACCAAAAGAATCCCATCCCCCACGCCACTGCGACGTTCTGGCTGGTCGACAAGCCCGGAAGGCGGGACATCGAATGTTGCTCGATGTAGTGGGGCAGGTCGATCGCCAGCAGCACGGCCATGAAGATGACGCCCAAAACGGCACCGGCGATGATCACGTAAGCCGACCACCGTGGATAACGAATGTTGTACCGCACCGCGCCGCCCGGATCTGCTGTCAGTTGTACATCGTTGAGTCCCACAGCAATGGCAGTCCACCAATTCACGGCGCGAAAAGAAAGAGCGTCCCCACTTTGCTGCGTGACCTGATAGCGATTTCTGGAGCGTGATCCGGGAAACAAGCCCTTCTCGATGCGCTGAACGAAGGTGTCGATGAAGGAGCGCGGCTGCGCCTTGATGGTCGCCGACCCTTCGACCTGCCAAAGGCTCACGGCTTCTTCTTGGCGGCCGGCTTCGGCGGTGGCGGCGGAGGCGGAAGCGGCGCCGAGAAATGGTCGTGCACGATCAGCCAGTTGTTGCCGCGCTTTTCCCAGATGCTCGTCCAGCGCGCATCGATTTTGTCGTGCTTGCCGTCTTTATCGACGACTTCGGTATCGACCAACGCCGACGCCCAGGCCGTATTTCCGACATTGTGCACGGATGCATCGTGCATCTTGAAGGCAATCGATTTCATGGTCTTGAACACGTCGCGCGTTCCCTTTTCGTATTCCGCCCAACCCTTGTAGGCCCGCGGCGCCACGTCGTAGAAAACCAGGCCGGGATCCTTCGCGTAGAACGCCCCAGGTTTTGCGGGATCGAGGGCCGCCCAGGCGTCCAGAACCTGTTGGAGCCGCGCTGTTGTCAGTTGCGCAATCAGCGGCGCCGTAAAAAGGAGCAGAACGAACGACAGGAACAAGGCACGTCGGTTCATGACAACCTCCTGGTCGTGCCGTGAATTAAATCACTTCTTGGCTTCCTTCGCCTTCGCGTCTTCCACGATTTTGGCGACGTCGCGCAGGAGCTTCCTGGCATCGTAAAGGATGCCGTCCTTCATCACGTACTTGACTCCGCCCACGCGCTCGGCCGCGCCGGTGGCGTCGTTCACGCGGATCCATCCCGTTCCGTACAACACTTTCAGATTGGCGATGGGATTCTGATCGACCATCACCACATCTGCCAGCATACCGGCGCGCACCATGCCGAATTCCGGCCTAACGCCCTTCGGCGCCGCAATGGCCTCGGCGCCCCACATGGTCGCCGAGCGAATGACCTCCAGGGGATGAAAGCCCGCCTCCTGCAGCAGCTCCAGCTCGCGGATGTAATCGAATCCGTAGAGCTTGAAGATGAATCCCGAATCCGAACCGGTGGTGACATGACCGCCGCGATTCTTGTAGTCGTTGAGAAACTGCATCCAGATTCGATAGTTGTTTCTCCACTCCACCTCGTCGGCCGTCGTCCAGTCGAACCAGTACGATCCGTGGGCGGCACGGCTGGGCTGATAGAACCGCCATAGCGACGGCAGCGTGTACTGGTCGTGCCACTCCGCACGCATCGCGCGCATCAGGTCGCGGCTGGCCTCGTAGATCGTCAGCGTCGGATCGATGTTGAAGTGCAGCTTGATCAGCTCATCGAGCGTGGCGTTCCACTTTTCGCTTCCCGGGGCCGCGGCCTGCTTCCACAGACGTCCCGCCTGGCCGAAGCGATGTTGCTCGTCGTTGTAGTTATATTCACTGGGGTAGTTTTGAATGGTGCGATCGGTGAACATCGATTCGGGCAGACCGTACCAATGTTCCATCCCGCGCAGACCCATGCGGGCAGCCTGGATGATGTTGGTCTGCGCCACGCCCAACTGCGCCAGGTGGGTGGTCGAGCCCAGATGCAATTTGTTGGCTTCGTCCAGCATCGCGCCTAACACATCGGGCTGGAAGACCGAGGGAGGCCCGAGGATCTTGAGGCCGTCGCAACCCTTCCTGGCGACCCACTGTGAGAACTTGCGTCCCTGCTCGGGCGTGTCGATCGCACCGCCGTCCCACGATCGCTCGCCGGTGAAGACATAGGGGACGATGCGCGGCGCGACGATCTCGTTTTTCGCGCTGCGGTCGCGCTCGTGCAGACACCAGTCCACGCCGTTGCCGCATCCCGGCTCCCGTACGGTCGTGATGCCGTGCGCCATCCACAATTTGAAGACGTACTCCGCCGGCGTTCCCTGCTCCACACCGCCGCAGTGGCCGTGCATGTCCACGAATCCGGGAAGGACCCACAGATTCGTGCCGTCGATTTCACGCGTCGCGTTCTTCGGCCGCCCCTCGCTCTTGATGGGAAGTTTGGGAAATCCGACGCTCTTCACCTCGCGAATCCGATTCCCCTCGATGACGATGTCAACCGGTCCCATCGGCGGCGCTCCGGTGCCGTCGACCACCGTCGCGCCGCGAATGATCAGCCGCGCGAACGGACCTTCGCCTTCGTCGATCCGCCGGTCGGGAGCATAGGGAACCTGTTGCGCGAAGGCGGTCGCGGTAAACAGCAACACTGCAAAAGTGTGTTTCATGTGTGCAAAGGTTAACAGTTAACGGTGAACCGGCGGCGCGATAATCTCTCTCCATCAAGAAGGAGAAATCCATGCGCAACAAACTTTCGGCGTCAGCCCTATGCCTGCTGCTTGTCGCTCCCACACTGTTTGCTTCCAGCGTCCCTTCGATGCCACAGCCATCGACGGCGATGAATCCGCAGGACAACGCCATTCGCTCTTTCAACGACGGCCTGCGCTACCGCGACCGCGCGTGGAAGGCCGAAAAGGAGCTGGCCACGACGCAGGATCCGGCGCGACGGCAAAAGCTGTCGGAGATCATCCAGAAATCGTATGCCGCCGATGTCCGATCGCAGCGTGCGGCCATCAGCGACAATCCGAAGATGTTCCAGGCGCACACCGAGCTCGCTTATGCGCTCCGCAAGACAGGCAATTACGATGAGGCGCTCAAGTCCTACGACACGGCGCTGCAGATCATGCCGAACTACGGCGAGGCCATCGAATACCGCGCCGAGGCCTATTTAGGGCTGAATCGACTCGATGACACCAAGAATTCTTACCTGATGCTCTACAACGGCGGCGCAAAGGATCTGTCGAAGCAGCTCGGCGAAGCGATGCAGAAATGGGTCGCCGATCGCAAGGCCGATCCGGGAACTGTCGCGGCCACCACCATCGACGACTTTGCGAAATGGGTCTCGCAGCGCTCCGAAATCGCGGGCACTGCCGGCAGCGGGAGCTCGTGGCGTTGATCTTTCGGCGCGCATCGCTGGTGTTGGTGCTGACCCTGGCGGTCGCATGCGCGCGCGCTCCGCGCCACCAGCCCCATTTTCTTCCGATCATCGAATCGCCGATCCCGCTTCCGCCCGGCTTCGCGGCGCCGCCGACGCCGTCCGATAATCCGCTGACGATGGCCAAGGCGGAATTGGGCCGCCACCTCTTTTACGATCGCCGCCTCTCGCTCAATCAGACCCAAAGCTGCGCCTCATGCCATCAGCAGCATCTCGGATTCTGCGATGGTCGCGCGCGCGCGGTCGGATCGACCGGCGAAGAGCACAGCCTCAACACCATGAGTCTGGCCAACGTCGGGTATCGGCGACCGCTGACATGGTCGAATCCGAAGATCACGACGCTCGAGCAGCAGGTATTCGTTCCACTCACGAACCGCGATCCGATCGAGCTCGGGATGGATGGCCATTTCGACGAGCTGGTCGCGCGGGTCCGCTCCGACTCTCGCTACCTTCCCCTTTTCGCTGCCGCATTTACTGGACAGCACGAGCCGATCACGATCGACAACATCGCGCGTGCGCTGGCCTCCTTCGAACGAACGCTGATCTCGGCCCGATCGCCGTACGACCGGCTGGTGCTGTACGGCGATTCGAGTGCTTTGAGCGCAGCAGCGTGGCGCGGCCGCCGTCTTTTTTTCTCGGACCGCCTCGGATGCGGATCGTGTCATGGACGATCGGACGTCGTGAGCCTGCGGAACATTGCGATTACGGCCCCCTACATGCGAGACGGAAGTGCGCCAACGCTGAGCGATGCAATCGATCACTCGCGAAAGAAAATCACAGCCGATGAAAAGCGCGACCTCATCGCGTTTCTGGAGAGCCTGACTGACGAGAGCTTCCTCAGCGATCCGCGCTATTCCAATCCGTGGTAAGACGTCCACGACAAACATGGACATTCGGGTCAAGAGCTGGCTCGAGCTCCAGGAAGCGGTCTTCACCGATGCCTGGCGCCCGCGGATCCAGCGGCATCGATCCTCGTTCGTCTTCCGCGGGGTCCCCCGCGTTTCTCACACGCTCGATACCAGCCTGCAGACGGGCGGATTCGTCGCGCACGAGAAGCATCTGCTCACCAGCTTCCGCAAGTACGCTGTCGAGAGCGCCGTGCACGGCGACTGGGTGTGGAACTGGCTCTCGCTGGCCAAGCACCATGGTTTGCCGACGCGAATTCTCGACTGGAGTTACTCGCCTTATGTGGCGATGCATTTCGCCACCGCCAACGTCAACGAGTTCGATCACGACGGTGCGATCTGGTGCGTCGACTATCAGAAGATGAACGCGCTGCTGCCCCCCACGCTGCAAAAAATCCTCAAGGACGAGAACGCGAACATCTTCACGACCGAGATGCTCAACGGCGTCGCCACCTCGCTCGCCGACTTCGACGCCCTCGGCGGCGACTTCGTGCTGTTCTTCGAGCCGCCATCGCTCGATGAGCGGATCGTCAATCAGTTCGCGCTCTTCTCGCTGCCCTCCAGCGCCAAGTTGTCGCTCGAAGATTTTCTCAAGCATGGCGAGTCGATGTATCGCCGGATCATCATTCCGGCCGAGCTAAAGTGGGAAGCGCGCGACAAGCTCGATCAGGCCAACATCACCGAGCGCGTGCTCTTCCCCGGACTCGATGGCCTGTCGCAGTGGCTCAAACGCTACTTCACGACGAGGAAATGACATGACGCATCTGCTATTCGCAATCCTGCTCGTCCTCAACAAAGCCGACGCAACCCTTGCGTTCGTCGATCCTGTGTCGCTTCAGGTGACTTCGAAGATCCCGACCGGAAATGGCCCGCACGAAGTCGCGGTGTCAACGGACAACAAAATCGCGCTGGTCGCGAACTACGGAACCGGACCTGATCCCGGAAGCTCGGTATCGATCGTCGATCTTGCCGCGCGCAAGGAGCTCAAGCGTCTGGCGCTGCCGCTCTTGCGACCGCACGGCGTCTTCGCAATCGGATCGCACATCTACTTCACGGCTGAAGGCAGCCGCGTGGTGGCACGGTACGACGTCGCCGGCGGCGCGATCGACTGGATCTCGGGCAGCGGCGCCAACGTCACGCACATGGTGGTGGTCATGCCGGGCGAGAAAAAGATCTACACCGCGAACATCGGATCCGATTCGGTCAGCGTCTTCGATCTGGCCAACGCCCCGCGTGCGGTGGCCTTGAAGCAGATCGCGGTGGGCAAGGGACCGGAGGGAATCGATTTTTCACCCAACGCGAAAGAGATCTGGGTCTCGCATCGCGGCGACGCCGCCCTCTCGATCATCGACACATCGACCGACGCCGTGACGCAGACGGTGACGACCGGCACCAAGATGGCCAACCGCGTGAAATTCACGCTCGACGGCAAGCGCGTGTTGATCTCCGATCCGCCGTCGAATCAAGTGCTGGTGTACGACGCGACGACGCGTCAGCTCGTGAAGAAGCTCGATGTCGAAAAAGGTCCGTCAGGAATTCTGATTGCGCCCGACGGCAAGCGCGCATTCGTCGCCTGCAGCGAGGCTGGAAAGGTGATCGTGCTCGATCTCAATTCGCTGACTGTGACGGGCTCGGTCGCGACGGGAAACCAGCCCGACGGCATGGCGTGGGCGGCCGACCGATGATGATCGTCCGATTTTTCCTCGCTACGGCGTCAATTTTTGTCGGTATTGCGGGTCTGCTGCTGCCGATCTTGCCGGGTTGGCTGTTCTTCGGCGTTGCGGCACTTCTGCTCTTCCCCGAGACGCGTCTGGCGCAAAAATTCTTGACCAGGATCGAGCATCGCTTTCCATCGATCGGAAGAGTGATGCGAAGGTTGATGGAAGGCTGATCGCTACGACCTCAGCTCCTCGAAAGCGGCGGTGGTGTCGAGGCGGAAACGCTCCAGCTTTTCATCGACCAGAAACACGGACTCCGCGATCCTCCTGGTTTCATCGCGAAGACCCTCGAGTTGAACGTGCCACTGGCGAACTTCGGTCTCCACGTTCCCAAGGCGGTTTTCGATGCGTTCAAAACGGGAGTCGACCTGCTCGAAACGACGGTCAATCTGCTCGAAACGACGGTCGAGCTGTTCAGTCAGCGCTTCAAACCGCGCGTCAACCGCTGCGAATCGCCCGTCGAGCACAGCGAATCGCCCGTCGAGCACAGCGAATCGCGAGTCGAGAGCTGCGATCAGCTCCTGATCCGTCACACGATTACCGTACCTCGGCAGAATTCCGTGGTCAAGAAACTCTTGCCCGTGTAGATTTTCGGCTGTGATGAATCGCCGTCAGTTCGCTGTCGGAGTCTCATCGGCGATCGCCGGGTGGGCGTTGCGACCACTGTTGGCAGAACCTCCGTCGCTGCGAGTCAACGGCGCGCGGCTTCTCGAGCATTTGCAGAAGCTCGCCGAATTCGGAAAGAACCCACAGGGCGGCGTCACCCGGCTGGCGTACAGCGATGCCGATCGACTCGGACGCGAGTATGCCCTCGAGCTGATGCGCGCCGCCAAGCTTGATCCGACGATCGATGCAGCCGGCAACCTGGTGGGAAGGCGTTACGGAAACATGCGCGCGACGCAGCTCCCTCCCCTGGTGATCGGTTCCCACATTGACTCAGTCCCCGAAGGTGGAAATTACGATGGCGATGTCGGTTCCTTCGGCGCCATCGAAGTGGCGCAGACGCTGGCGGAGTCAAGAATCGCCTTTCGCCATCCGATCGAGGTCATCGTCTTCCAGAACGAGGAGGGAGGGCTGATCGGCAGTCGCGCCTTGAACGGAGAATTGACGGCGCGAGAGCTCGACCTGGTCAGCCGCAGCGGAAAGACGATCCGCGAGGGAATCCGATTCATCGGAGGCAATCCCGACCGTTTGGAAGACGTCCGGCGCAAGCCGGGAGATATCGCGGCGTACGTCGAACTGCACATCGAGCAGGGAGGAACGCTCGACCGGGAGAAGATCGACATCGGAGTAGTCACTGGAATCGTCGGCATCAACTGGTGGGATGTGACGATCGAGGGCTTCGCGAACCATGCCGGCACCACCCCGATGGACCAGCGGCACGATGCGATGCTGGCCGCGGCTCGCTTCATCGACATGGTCAATCGTGTCGTGACCGGCGTACCGGGCCGTCAAGTCGGCACAGTCGGCCGCATCCAGGCGTTTCCGGGGGCGCCCAATGTCATCCCCGGCCGGGTGGTCCTCAGCCTCGAACTGCGCGATCTCGATGCCGGGAAAATCGCGATGCTCTACGAGAAGATTCACGCCGAGGCGGAGGCCATCGGGAGGGCGACCGGGACACAGTTCAGCTTCAAGGAGATCAACGTCAACATTCCGGCGCCGACCGATCCAGCCGTCCGCGACGTCATCACTCAATCCGCGCGCGACCTCGGCTTGACCAGCAAATTGATGCCGAGCGGCGCGGGGCATGATGCGCAGGACATGGCGCGGCTGGGGCCTATCGGAATGATTTTCATCCCGAGCGTGGGCGGAATCAGCCACTCGCCGAATGAATTCTCCCGCCCCCGCGACATCGTCAACGGAGCGAATGTCCTTCTTCAGACGCTCATGAAGCTCGACTCGCGTGCCGCGGAATCGCCCACGAAATGAGCAGCCAGATCACGCCCAAGGTGATCGCCATGTCGCCGATGTTGAAGACTCCGGTGTGCAGCGGACCGGCCGCGAGATAGAGAAAATCTGTCACGCGGCCGCTGAATCGCAGTCGATCGATGAGATTTCCGACGCCGCCACCGATGATCGCCGCCAGCGCGATGTCGTCGCCGCGTTGCCACTTTCCGCGGAATAGAGCAATCGTTGCGGCCGCTAGGCCGATGGCGACCACGATGTCGAACACAGCTGTTCTCACGCCTTCCGGGAAATTCGAGCCGAGGGACAGGAAGGCACCGCGGTTTTCGGTGTAGAGCAGCGTAAGGATGCCGTAGTGTCGCGGCGGCACGTGTGCCAGCGATGTGCGCGCGACGAACTTGGTAGCCTGATCGGCGATCAGCACGAACAACAGCACCGCGAGCAATGCCAGGCGCTTCACATCACCAGCTCGGCGATCACTTGAATCGACGACACATTCTGGAATCCGCGCGGGAGTTTGAGTCCGCGCTGCGCCCGCTTGCCGACGTAGGACTCGAGGTCTGACGGCTTCAGATTCGTGTAGCGCTTTCCGGCGTGCACGACCAGAGTGCCATTGGGCGGAATCACTGCCGTGCTGACGACTTTCTCCGGCGCGATGGGCGTGCGGTGAATCTTGATCGTTTGCACGCCTTTGCCGCGAGTGAGCTGCGGCAGCTCCTTGGTGCCAAACAGCAGCAACTTTCCTTCGGTCGTCGCGGCAGCCACGTAGTCTTTGTCTACATTGTGCACGCGCTGGGGCTTGAGCGTGGTTGCACCTTCGTTCACGTTCACGATGGTCTTCCCTGCTTTGCGATCGGTCACGAATTCTTCGAATCGCGCGATGAAGCCGTATCCGTCATCGGTGGTGAGGAGCCACAGATCATCCGGATCACCCATCATGACGCCGGTGAAGGTCGCGCCCGGCGGCGGAGCGAGAAAGGCGGTCAGCGGCTCGCCGTGGCCCTTGGCCGACGGAAGCTCGTGGGCGGAAAACGCATAAGTGCGGCCGGTCGAATCGAGAAAAACGGCAAGCTGGTTGCTGCGGCCGTGCGTCGAATGTGAGAACGCATCGCCGGCCTTGTACTGCAATGAGCTCGGATCGATCTCGTGTCCTTTGCCGGCGCGTACCCAACCTCTTTCCGAGAGGACGACCGTGACGGGCTCGGACGGAATCAAAGCGGTCGCATCGAGGGCCCTGGCCGCCTCGCGCTCCACGATCGGCGAATGCCGGCGATCGCCGAATTCCTCCGCGTCGCGCACCAGCTCCTCGCGCACCTGCTTTTTGAGCCGGACTTTCGACCCCAGGATTTTCTCGAGATTGGTCCGCTCCTCGGCCAGCGTCGATTGCTCGCCGCGGATGTGTATCTCCTCGAGTTTGTTCAAGTAGCGCAGCTTCAATTCCAGGATCGCTTCCGCTTGCGGATCGGAAAGCTTGAAGCGCTTCATCAAGACCGGCTTGGGCTCGTCTTCACGGCGGATGATCTTGATGACTTCGTCGATGTTCAGATACGCGATGAGGTAGCCGTCGAGGATGTGCAGGCGCGCGTTGACCTGATCGTAGCGGTGCTGCAGCCGTCGTCGGACCGTCTCGGTGCGGAACTCGAGCCACTCCAGCAGCAGATCCTTCAGCGCGTACAGACGCGGGCGGCCATCGAGGCCGATGATGTTCATGTTGACGCGGTAGGTGCGCTCGAGATCGGTGGTGGCGAAGAGATGCGCCATCAGCTCGTCGGCATCGACGCGATTGGATCGCGGCACGATCACCAGCCGGGTCGGGTTTTCGTGATCCGATTCGTCGCGGAGATCGTCGACCATGGGCAGCTTCTTGGCCTGCATCTGTTGCGCGATCTCCTGCAGGACTTTGCTGGGCGAGACCTGGAACGGCAGCGCGGTGAGGACGATGTCGCCGCCCTCGATCTCCCATTTCGCGCGCTGGCGGATGGAGCCGTTGCCGCTCTTGTACATGTCGCGGATCTCCGCCAGCGGCGTGATGATCTCGGCTGAGGTCGGAAAATCTGGACCTTTAATATGCTTGGTAATTTGTGCGATATTGGCGTCGGGGTGGTCGAGCAGCTCCAGGCAGGCATTCACGACTTCGCGCACGTTGTGCGAGGGAATGTCGGTGGCCATGCCCACCGCGATTCCGGACGCTCCGTTGAGAAGAACGTGTGGAAGTCGCGAGGACAGCAGCTTCGGCTCCCGCAGAGTCCCATCGAAGTTCTGGCCCCAGTCGGTCGTTCCCTGCTCCAGCTCGGAGAGCAGCGTCTGCGCGAACCTGGTCAACCGTGACTCGGTGTAGCGCATGGCCGCGAACGATTTCGGGTCGTCGGGCGAGCCCCAATTTCCCTGCCCTTCGATCAACGGATATCGCATTGAAAAAGCCTGCGCCATCAGGACCATCGCTTCGTAACAGGCCGTGTCGCCGTGCGGATGAAACTTGCCGATGACGTCGCCGACCGTGCGCGCGGACTTCTTGAACTTCGCGGTCGCGCTGAGGCCAAGCTCCGACATCGCATAGATGATGCGTCGCTGCACCGGCTTGAGCCCGTCCGCGATGTGCGGCAGCGCGCGATCGAGGATGACGTACATCGAATAGTCGAGGTAGGCCTTGCGCGCGAAGGTCGCGACAGGAGTGTGCTCGATGTCGGGGGGAGGCGGGGGCGGGGGGGCTTTGAGAGTTAGCTGCTCTTTGCTTTTGCGTGTGGCCATAGAAATTAAGAATTTCGAATTTCAAATGAAAAATGAAAAAGCATTCTTAATTTTTCATTTGAAATTTGAAATTTTTCATTCCAATATCTCCGCTTTGTTTCCTTCCTCCATCAACCACTCTTTCCGATCTCCCGCCCGCCCTTTGGCCAGCAGCATGTCGATGGTGGCGTCGGCGCCGTCTTTCGGATTGAGGGTCAGTTGAACGAGGCGGCGGGTGTCGCGATTCATGGTCGTCTCGCGCAGCTGCATGGGATTCATTTCGCCGAGGCCTTTGAAGCGCTGGATGTTGACACGCCCTTTGATGCCTTCGGCCTCGATGCGCTGCAGGATGCCGTCGCGTTCGTGTTCGTCGAGCGCGTAGTAGACGTTTTTCCCGATATCGATGCGAAAGAGCGGCGGCATGGCCACGTGCACCCGGCCATCGAGGACAAGCTTACGAAAATGTCTGACGAAGAGTGCACACAATAATGTTGCGATATGGGCGCCGTCGGAATCGGCATCGGCCAGGATGCACACTTTCCCGTAGCGCAGTCCTTTCAAATCCTCCGATCCTGGATCGACGCCCAGGGCCACCGCGATGTCGTGGACTTCCTGGGAGGAGAGCACCTCGTTGGGATCGACTTCCCAGGTGTTCAGGATTTTTCCGCGTAGCGGCATGATGGCCTGATACTCGCGATCGCGCGCCTGTTTCGCCGATCCGCCCGCCGAGTCGCCTTCGACCAGGAACAATTCCGTTTCGCCGAGGTCGCTGGAGGTGCAGTCGGCCAGCTTTCCGGGAAGCGCAGGACCGCTGGTCAATTTTTTTCGCTCGACTTTTTTTCCCTGACGCAGACGCGTCATGGCGGCCGAGATGGCCACCTGCGCGATCTGCTCGCCGGCGGCGACGTTGTTGTTGAGCCAGATCGAGAAGGCGTCCTGCGTCACGCCCGAGACGAACGCCGACGCTTCGCGCGATGACAATCGGTCCTTGGTCTGTCCCGTAAATTGCGGTTCGGTCATGCGCAACGAAAGGATGTAGCTGCAGCGCGACCAGACGTCTTCCGGCGTCAGCTTCACGCCGCGCGGAAGAAGGTTGCGCAGCTCGCAGAATTCGCGGATGGCATCGGTGAGGCCGGTGCGAAATCCGTTGACGTGCGTTCCCCCCTGCGTGGTCGGAATCAGATTGACGTAGCCCTCGGTGACAAGATCGCCCTCTTCGTTCAGCCACACCACCGCCCAGTCGGCTTCCTCGTTCGAGCCTTTGAAATGTCCGACGAAGGGGGGGTCGGGAACGACGCTCTGCCCTTGAAGCTCGGAAGTGAGGTACGCCGTCAGGCCGTCCTCGTAGTACCACTCCTCGTTCTCTTTCTTGTCGCCTTCGTTGATGAATTTGATGCGCAGACCGGGCGCGAGAACAGCCTTTGCGCGCATGACGTGCTTCAGCCGCGGAATGTTGAATTTCGTGGTCTCGAAGAATTTTTCGTCGGGCCAGAAGCGGATGGTGGTGCCGGTGTTGCGTTGCCCGACCTTGTCGATCGGCTTCAGCTCGGCCCGCTTCTTCCCATCCGCGAACCACATGAAGTATTCCTTGCCGTCGCGCCGCACCCACACCTGCAATTTCTTGGAGAGCGCATTGACGACCGAGACGCCCACGCCGTGCAGTCCGCCCGAGAACCGATAATTTTTCTCCGAGAACTTCGCGCCGGCATGAAGACGCGTGAGGATCACTTCAACGCCCGAGACGCCCTCCTTGGCATGCTTGTCCACCGGCATCCCGCGCCCGTTGTCGGACACCGACATCGATCCGTCGGTGTGCAGTGTCACGACGATCTCGTCGCAATATCCTGCGATGGCCTCGTCGGCCGAGTTGTCGATGACCTCCTGCGCCAGGTGATTCGGCCGCTCGGTGGCCGTGTACATTCCCGGCCGCTTGCGGACAGGTTCGAGGCCGGTGAGAACTTCGATGGCCGAGGAGTCGTAGTTGGACATCAGGGTCAGCGCCGTCCCGCCCGCCGCCCGGTGACCGGCTGGGCCAGGTCGAAGATCGCGACACGGCCGCCGGCGGTCGTTTCATCCGCATTCGCTGTTCGCGACGCGTGACTCTTGAGGATTTGTTCCAGCTCGACCGGCGTCAGGTCCGGGTTCTTTTCCAGGAGCAATGCCGCCAGCCCGGCGACGTACGGCGCGGCGTACGACGTCCCGGAGTTTCCGGGATACGCGCCCGCCGACGCGACGCCGCTTCGGTAGTGGTCGCGCGCGCTGATGGAAGCCACGAGCAGGTTTGAGGCCGGCGCGAGGATGTCCACCGCATCCCCTCTGCACGACCGATCCCAAACATGGTTCGTCTCGTCGATGCCGCCAACGGTGATCAATCCGTCGATCGATCGACCGAGCGTTCCCGGATAAATGTTGCTGTTCATGTTCTTGTCGCATTGATCGCCGAAGCCATCGATGTGATTTCCGGCGATCGTGACAAACAGAAACCGTTTACCTGACGGATCTGCATTCCCGCTTGCATCAACGCCGGAGATCATCTCCCGCATCTTTTTCTCGAATGCAGGAAACTTCGGATCGCCGACCGAGGCCAGGTTGGGAACGAAGCTCATGCTGATGATGCCCGTCTTGAACTGCGGCCTGGCCGGATCGAACGCATGCGCGATGATGGCATCGAAAGTCCGGATCCAGGAGTCGATGTCCTGTCCAACGCTCTCCATGTAAACGGACACCAGCCTGGCATCGGGCGCGACGCCGGTATTGCGACCGACAGCCACCGACGCGGTCGCGGTTCCGTGCGTCAGAATTCCGAGCAGCGCATCGCCGGTCCAGCAGGGATCGAGCGCTGGATTGCGGCCGGCCGGACAATCGCGACCGAGTCCGTTGACAGCGATGTAGCCGATCACGGCAGGCCCGTCGGCGCGCGCGAATTCGTCGTGATCGCGCATGACGCCGACATCGCACAGATACAACACTGCACCTTTGCCGGTGGCCTTGCGCGTGCTTTTGAAATCGAGCGATCCGTCGAGCGAATCCGCGCGATCGAGATGCCACAAGAGATTGTCCGGGAATCCCCCTCCGCATCCGACCAGGCGCAAATCGGTCGTGCCGCCGACACGCACCTGCTCCGCTCCACAACGCGTAGAGATCGTTTGCGCGTTGAGAACCGTCGTCAGCAGTGCGACTGTCAGAGTGCCAAGCGACCGCACGCTACCATTTTACGGCGCGACGCGTGCTGTCTGAACGGCCGGCGCATCCTGAACGAAAGCGACTTTGCCGTCGGCACGGGTCGGATCGGGATTGAAGATGCGCGAGGGCGTGCTCTCGATGATCGATTCGATCTCGGCCGGGCTGAGCAGGGGATTTTCGGAAAGCAGCCGGGCGGCGATGCCGGCGATGATCGGCGCGGCAAACGACGTTCCGGAGCGCAGATTCGGATAGCGGCCGCGATAGTGGTCGTTGGCTGTGATGGTGGCGCTGAAAATATCCTGCGACGGCGCGAGAATTTCGAGTCCACCCTTGCACGCGCCCGGCCACCAACTGTTTTCCTCGGTCATGCCGCCGACGGTGATCAAGCCCTCCAGTTCCTTTCCGAGGGTGGCGGGGAAGCGGTCCACGACGCCGGCGCGTCCACAGCCGTTGTCGATGTTGTTGCCTGCCACCACGAAGAGAAATTTCTTTCCGTTCGGATCGGGACGTCCATTGGCGTCGACGCCAACGATCATGTCGCGAATCTTTCGCTCCACAGTCGCAAAACTCACCGGGGACGGATCGGGCATCGACGCGAGTTTTTCGAGGACCCAGCCGCTGATGTTGACGACCGCGGTATGGAACTGGGGCGTGTTCGGATCCCAGGAGTGGCGGATGATGAAATTGAGACCGTCGAGATAGGTGCGAGTCGTGGCCAGCGCCGATTCGTTCATCACGCGCACGCTGACGATCATCGCTTCGGGCGCGACTCCGACTTTCTCACCCGCCACCAGCGACGCGACGCTGGTGCCGTGCGACGCGCCAACCAGCTCGCTCCAGTTCAGGTAACACGGCTCGATGGCCTTGTTGCGGCTGTTGCAGCTCGATGCGCCGGCGGTCAGCGCAGTTGCGGCATCGAAACCGGCGATCACCCGGTTTCCAAATTCCACGTGCGACGCCAGTACGCCGGTATCCATGACATACACAACGCTTCCTGCGCCGCTGTGACGCCGGTGATAGCGGCCATCGAGATTTCCGTCGGTCTGATCGATTCGGTCGAGATGCCAGAGCAGGTCGACATTTGCGTCGTCGCCGCAACCTGCCAGGCGGGCCGAAGAGTGCACGGAGTCGAGGGGAACTTCCGTCTCACGGCAATAGGTAGAGACGGAGTCCAGATCCGCCGCTCCCAATGGAAGAACCGCGGAAATTAGAACTGCGCAGACGAAGAGCGATCGCAAGCGGAGAACCTAGTTTTTGGACGACCGGAATAACTGTGAGACAAAGTCATCTAAATGGCAAGAAAATTCTGGGTCGCGGCGATCCTGGTGATCCCGATCACAGTGCGCTTCGGACTGCGATGAACTTTCTCGAAGAGTGGTTCGCCCCCGATTTCAACAAGCCGTCATTCCTGATCGGACGATGGATCTGGCTGCGCGCGCTGGGTGGAATCTTTTTCTCGGTGTTCTACTCGCTTTACTTTCAGATTCACGGCCTGATCGGACCGAATGGCCTTCTGCCCGCCGAGGCTTTCCTGGAGGCGGTGCGCCACGCGATTGGATGGAAGCGCTACTGGCTGATTCCGTCCCTGCTATGGATCCATGCCGGCGATCGCGCGCTCGACGTTCTGGTCTGGACAGGATTTGCAGCGTCGCTGGCGATCATCGTAAATCTCTGGCCGCGCGTCAGCATCGCGGTGGCCGGCATTTGCTTTTTGTCGTTCATCGCCGTGGCGCAGGATTTCGCGTCGTATCAGTCGGACGGCATGCTGCTGGAAGCAGCGCTGCTCTCGATTTTTTTGGCGCCGCGTGGACTTCGGCCGGGACTGGCCGCCGATCGGCCCCCTTCCAAAGCGAGTCTGTTCTTGCTGCGATGGGAATGGTTTCGCATCTACTTTGAATCCGGCGTCGTCAAGATCCTCAGTGGTGAGCCGCAGTGGCGCGATCTGACCGCCATGGACAAGTACTACGAGAATGGCCCGCTGCCGACGTGGATCGGATGGTACGTGCAGCACTGGCCGCATGCATTCCACGCCGGGTCGGCGGCCTTCACCCTGATCGCTGAGCTCCTCATCGCATGGCTGGCATTCTTTCCGAAGTGGTCGAAGCGGATCGCGTTCATCCTCACCACCCCCCTGCAAATCGGAATCATCCTCACGGCAAACTACGCCTTCCTCAACTACCTCGTGCTGTTCCTCGGATTTCTGCTGGTTGATGATGAATGGTTTCGCGGTCTCGAGGTCGCGAGGTCTCGCGGTAGTGACTCCGAGACCGCGCAACCGCGAGACCTCGCAACCTGGCCGGCGGCGGTGGTGCTGCCGATCATCTTCGTCACGACCGTCGCGTCGTTCTTCCTGCCGTACTTCCCCACAGTTGTCATGCTCGAGCCCTATCGCGTTGCGAACAGCTACGGTCTGTTCGCAATCATGACGCGCGCGCGATACGAAATCGAATTTCAGGGAACCGCCGATGGCAAAACCTGGATCGCGTATCCATTCCCATACAAACCGCAGGACGTTCGCAAGCCGCCCGGCATCTATGCGCCTTACCAGCCGCGCTTCGAATGGAACCTCTGGTTCGCATCCCTCGGAACGTGGGTCGCCAATCGCTGGGTTCTCAACACCGAGGTGCGCCTGCTGCAGAATCAGCCGGCGGTGCTGCAACTTTTTGCGGGCAATCCTTTCGCCAGCAAGCCGCCGCAGGCCGTTCGCGCGATGCAGTGGCAGTACTGGTTCACATCGGTCGAGGAGCGGAACAAAACCGGAGCGTGGTGGCGTCGCGAGTTGATCGGCCAATACGCCCCGACCGCGCGAAGAATGCCCGACGGCACAATCGAGATCGAGACTACTGAGACGCCGTGAAGCGCTGATTTTGCGGCCGGCGCGCGTTTCCAGGATGATACGATGCAATCCTTCATCAATTAAGGAGGAACGTACATGAGGCATCAGAAGACCATCGCTCTCGTGATGTCTAGTTTGGTTTTGCTCATCTGCGTCAACGCCTTCGCGCAAAAAACCAAGACATCCAAAGAACGAACTTACTTCATGTTCGTTCAGTCAGCCGACTCGGGATCGGTCGCACCGATTGAGGGAAAAAGCGGCGCGTTCCGTCTGTCGCTCACGGGCGTCGCTCCCACGACGGTGTACTTCTCGGACCGTCCCGCGCGGGTTTCGGGGCAGGCGCCGATGGACAAGTTTCTCAAAGGACTCGGCTTCTCGGCCAGCAATCCGCCGAATGCCGCCATCGATGCTGTCAGCACCGATGGAGAGTCGCGTGTGGTGGTCGTTACCCTCGAGTCACCCCACTACGATGCCACTGCCGCGACGTTGACCTATGACGTGCACCTTCTTCCGGGGGAGAAGCTGCCCAAGGGACTCGCGCACTTGAAGAAACGCCTCGGAGACCTTCCTCCGAGCTTCAAAAACGTCGCGCTCTTCATCGATGACTGCCCCGACTCGGGGCGGGTCTGCTACACGAAAAAGAGCGCCAAGACAGTGTTTAACGCCCAGGTGCAGTGCAGCCCGGATCAACTCTGCGGCACCGCGAGGGTGGGGACATGCTGGAGCTGGTTCCCCACCGGCTGTTTTTATTGTCACGCCCCCGAGTCGGATTGCAACGCTGCGTTTTTCAACTGTTGCAACGCTGCAACCGCCGCCGGATGCACGCCGGGATGCACCTCGACCAGCCGGGAATTCGCCCAGTGATTGGAGCCCTGATCTTTCTTCTGGCACTCCCCGTCGCGGCATCGCAAGTCGTGGCGACGGTCAACGGCAAAGCGATCACCGCCCGCGACATCGAGTCGCGCGTGGCCGCATCGCTGCTGCCGCTGCGCCAGCAGGAGTATGAGGTCAAGGCAGAGGCGGCAAGGGCGATCGCTTTCGAGCGACTCAAAGCAGCCGAAGCCGCGCGCCGCGGAATCTCGGTGGACGAGCTTTACCGCCTCGAAGTGACGTCGAAAGTGCCGGCGCCCACCGATGGCGAGATCAACACCATGCTGCGTTTTCTGCGCTCGCGCCTTCCGCAGGAGCCCGCCGAGGCCCGTGCGGCGGTCATCGAGTCGCTGAGGAATCAGAAGACGGAACAACGAGAGATGGATTTTCGCAAGGAGATCTTCGCGCGGGCAACGTTCGAGCTTCGCATCCAACCTCCTCGGGCCAAGATCGATGTGACCGGCAACGATCCGGTGCGCGGGAAGGCCGGCGCACCGGTCACCATCATCGAATTCTCCGACTTCCAGTGTCCGTACTGCGGCCAATCGCAGGAAACTCTACGGGAGATCGAGAAGGAGTATGCCGGCCGCGTTCGCCTGGTGTTCAAGCATTTCCCGCTGGAAGAGATTCATGAGAACGCGCGCCTGGCAGCCGAGGCGTCGCTGTGCGCGAACGATCAAAGAAAGTTCTGGGAGCTGCACGACTGGATGTTCAACAACGTTCAGAAGCTGTCGCGCGACCAAATCGTGGCCGCGGCGCCGGCGATGGAGATGGACGCCTCGGCGCTCGGGAAATGCATTGACGAGCATCGTCACGCCAAAGATATCGACGCCGACTTCGCCGACGGACAGGAGGCTGGAGTGCGCGGAACTCCGACCTTCTTCGTCAACGGCCGCCTGATTTCCGGCAAACCGACGTTCGAGAATTTTCACGACGTCATCGACCAGGAGCTGCGCAAGTAACGCCGGAGACCGTCACTGCGACGCCATGAAGCGCTCGACGTCGGCAGAAGTTCGAGGGGCGGCGCTGCTGAGAAGGCGCGCACCGTCATTCGTGATCAGGACTTCGTCCTCGATCCGCACGCCGATCCCGTTGTAGCGCTCGAGCGCCTTCGCGATCGAGGTCTGTTCCTCTTTGCTCAGCGCGCGGTATGTCTCGTTTTTCAAGATGTCGTCGCGACGCACATAAATCCCCGGTTCGTCGGTGAGAATCATTCCCGGCTCGAGCGGCCGCCCGCGGTCCCACACATCGTGCACGGCGAGACCGATGTGGTGACCTACCAAATACGGGAGGTACATCCGCACCTGTTTCGGATCATTCTTTGATACCAGTCCGAGTTTCACGAGCTCTTTGCCCATCGCGTCAACGGTCTTGCGATCGACGTCGACCCACAGAGTTCCGGGGCGCATCGCGGCCAGCGTCGCTTCCTGCACTGCGTAGACCGCGTCGTAAATCGCGCGCTGATCGGGAGAAAATTTTCCGCTGGCCGGATAAGTCCGCGTTGTATCGGCGGCGTATCCCTCCACCTCGGCGCCCACATCGGCGAGGAGAAGGCCATTGCGATCGATCGGCGCGTCATCTTCCTGGTAGTGCAAAGTCGTTGCGTTCGCTCCCGACGCGACGATCGAGGGATATGCCAGCGCGGAGGCACCCATCTCGCGGAATGTCGATTCGATCGCCGACTGTACGTCGCGCTCGTTGGTGGCAGTTTTCGCGCGCTTCATTCCCGCTTTTTGTCCGGCCAGGCTGATGTCGATCGCGCGCTGCATCAACGCGATCTCGGCGGCACTTTTGATCTCGCGCATACCGATGAGGATCGGCGTCGCGTTGCGAAAATGCACATCGGGATGCGTGTTTCGCAGCTCGTCGACAAACGCCTGCTGCGCGTTCTGCTCTTCTGTTCCGATGAGCAGCCAGATTTCGGCGTTGCCTGTGCGGACAGTGTTATAGAACGAGGGCATCGCGCGCGGGTAGAACAGCGGGTCCCACACCCCCCCTCCCAACGCTGCGTTGATGAACGGCCGGAAGCGGGCGGCCGATTCGACTTTGCTGATTCCGCTGCCCGCGGTGACTTCGTCATGCGTGACGATGTGACCGGTCCACATTTCCTGCCGCGGATTGCTGTCGCGAACGAAGAGCACTTCGCGCAGCTCGGTTTCGCCAGGCAGCATGACCAGCGTTGCGTCCGGTTGATCCATGCCGGTGAGATAGAGCATGGTGTCGCCCTGCCGGAAGGGGTACTCGATGTCCATATCGCGCGCTTTCGGCTTGCCCGAAAAGACGACCAGCATGGCGTCGGGCCCGATTTCTTTTGCGAGACGGGCGCGGCGGGCCTGATATTCGGAAGAGGGGATCGAAGCGGCGGCGGCGAGTTGCGCCGACAGGATCAGAAGAGCGGCAGATCGCATCATGGCGCGTATCTTATCGACTTACGTGAACCACCTCGCCCATCTCTTTCTCGCCGGCCCCACGGCCGAATCGCTGATCGGAAATCTTGCCGGCGATTTCGTGAAAGGCCCGCTTCGCGATCAATTCACGCCCGGCATCCGCGAGGGGATCCGTCAGCACCGCGCGATCGATGTGTTCACCGACACGCATCCGGCCGCCGGCGCTTTCCGGCGGGTTCTGATTCCCGAGCACGGCCACTACGCGCGCGTGATCGCCGACGTTTTCTTCGATCATTTCCTGGCGGCGGATTGGTCGCGATATTCAACCGAGGGGTTGAATGATTTTGTCGCTCGCGTCTTCGCCACGATGGATGGCCATCCGTTACCCGGCCGGCTTGCCCTGGTGTATCCGTACATCGGTTCCTGGCTGTTGTCCTACCGAGAAATCGACGGCATTCGTATCGCGCTGACGAATCTTTCGCGCCGCCTCTCGAGAAGGCCGCACCTGGAGCGTGCCACACATCATCTCGTCGACTCACGCCGCGAGCTCGAGAGGCGCTTCCACGACTTTTTCCTCGACGCGATTGCGTTCGCGAAGCATCATCACGAAAAGCAAGCCGAGTGACGCCACAGAAATCGCGCCGCCGTAGATGAAAAGCGGATTGCGATACGTCATCCGGATGGTGTGCCGTCCGGCCGGAACCATCACGCCCTGATATTGAATATTGATGGGGATGAGCTGTGCGTCGCGCCCATCGATGGTCGCCCGCCAGTATTTGTGACGCGTGATGCTGACGACCAGCAGTGCCTTACCGGTCGCATCGACATTCACTTCTGCAGAATGCGATCGCTGCCGCGTCGCAATCACGGTCGCCGCGGCCGGCGTAAATGGCGGGATATCGGCGAAAGCGGCGCGCATCGACACATTGGGAACGCCATCGATGAACTCTGCCAGCGAGCGGCAGGGAATCGGATCGGCAAAGTAGAAGACCGGATTCGTTCGCTGCGGAACGAAGATGATCGGATCGATAGTTTTCGGATCGCCGGTGCGGTGGAAGGGTAGATACATCGCGCGATAGCCGGCGCCCGACATCGCCATCAGGGGCTCGAACCATCGCGGCGCATTGCGGCGGCGCAGCTCGATGAGGGCAGCATTGAAATCGGTTGCGGGCGTGAGAAAGCTCTCGTCGATGTCGCGATTCATGGCCACCGGAACGTTCCACACCGCGCCGGCCATCGGATAGAGACCATTCCGCAAGACCCAGTACATCTCGGGCAGATCGAGGTAACGTCGCGCCGTGAACGTCGCGCCGTACCAATCGGCCTGATGGAAAACGCGAACGCGGCCATCGATCTTCTGCGCGGCGGCCGGCGCCGTTCGAAAAAAATCTCCACCGATCGTTTCTGCGATCGACAGGCGTTCGTACCCAAGGTCGAGGGCCACCACCAGGATCGCGATCGAAGGCCGTCGTCGCATCAGAAGCACAGCGGCCCCGGCGACAGCCGATCGAATGAGCGCCACCATCCAAACCGACCGTGAAGCGCGCACCATTTCCGCGGCCAGCGGATGGATGGCTATGCCCCACACCGCGACGAATCGCGAAGCGTAAGCAGGATGAAACGATGCGCCGAGAAGAAGCGCGCACGCGATGACCGTGACGACACAGATCACGAGTGCACGACGAACGATGCGGCCGTCGGCGCGATCGAAGGCGATGGCCGAGAAAAACATCAATGGAACGAGGACGAGGACGAGAAATTTTTCGGGATAGCGAAATGACGAGAAGAGCCTGACCGAGTACAGCAGCCGCAGGATCGGAGTATGGCTCCCCACAGAAAGTATGACGCCGGCGGTCATCGCGGCCGTCACCCACCGCCATCCCGGCAGGCGGACCGTCAATCCCGCAAGGGCCAGCGCGATCGGAATCAGTCCGAAGTAGATGCCGACGAAAAACGGATCGAGCCATCCATACTTCGCCGTCCCCCAATACAGTCGAAAATGTTCAGCAGCCGCGCCGCTGAATTGGGGGATGAAAAGATCGACGAAGCGTGCCGGCGGAGTGCTCCACTGCCCCACCAACCCGAACGGAAATCCTCGGCTTCTCACCGAGTCGCGAAGGAGATCGATGGCCGGGAGAAGTTGTACGCTCGCCGCCAGAGTCCCGAGAGCAACGACAAAGACGACGCGATGCCACGACACTTTGCGGATCAGCGCGAAGGCGCTGATGAGCACACAGACTTGCGCGATGGTCACGGGCTCCCCACCGACGATCGACAGTGCAAGAAGAAAAGCGGCCACCGCAAATCGCCGTCGCTCGATCGCCAACGCGATCCAGGGCAGCCAGGCCAGGCAATACAAGAAAGGCGGAAGGTTGATCAGCGAGAGCGTCAGGCCACCGAGGGCAAACACGATCGCGCCGAAAAGCGCGGCTTCGGTTCGCGTCCAGCAGCGGAGGAGAAGATACGCGCCGACAGCCGCGATTCCGACGTGCAGCACCATCAAAAATCGAAACCAGAAATCGAATCCAGGCAGAAAAATCAGCCATTGCGGCGGATAGAACACGCCGTAATTGGGATTCGCCGCCAGTGGCTGCCCGGCTGCCCAAAGCGGGTTCCACGACGGAAACTCGCCCGTGAGCACGATGGTGCTCAGCAGCTTTCGAAGCGGATAGTAGAAACGGGTGATGTCGCGAAAATAGAACGCACGGCCGAGGAAGAGAACGTCGCTGAAAACGACGGTCACGATCGCGACGAGCAGCCGCTTCATCGGACCGCTTGCATGAGATGGATCAGCGGCGTCAGCCACGCTTCATTCGTCCACGCCTGCAACACGAATCCTCCCGATAGAGTCGCGACCACGACTGTCGCGGCGTAGAAGGCGGGCGGACTTTTCCGTCGAACGATGTCGATGCTGAACAAAAGGCAGACCAACGGGATGAGGAACCACCACAGATAGGTCGCAATGAACGCGCGCGTGATCGGATTCGGCTGCATCCCGAGACCGATCATGAAGTTGTTCAGCGGAGGACCGAAGCGCATGGCGACGCTGATGGCGTAGGCCTGCCATGCAATCCCGATTGCCAGGATAATGGCGAGGAGCGATCGCGATGGCATCGGAAAATTATCGATGAAAAGCGTCCAGGAAACCTACGCGCCCAATAATCGCTGCTTCGGCTGCGGTCCCGCCAACGATGAAGGGCTCCGCATCCGAAGCTTTGCCGAGGGAGACGCGATGGTGTGCCAGTGGAGACCCCAGCCGCATCATCTCGCCTTCGAAGGCATCCTCAATGGCGGCATCTGCGGTGCAATCCTCGACTGTCACAGCAACTGGACGGCGGCCATGCACCTGATGGAGAAATCGGGTGCGACCACTCCGCCGTGCACCGTGACCGCCGATTTTCACGTCCATCTCAAACGTCCCACGCCGATGGACGTGCCGCTGCAATTGCGTGCGCACGTCGTCGAGTCGTCAGAGGATCGAGCGGTCATCGAGGCGACCCTGGAAGCCAACGGCAGCGTCACGGCTACGTGTCGGGGCACGTTCGTCGCCGTTCGTGAGGGGCACCCGGCGTATCACCGGTGGTAGGGATGGGGTCAGGTCTTTGATTCTCTCTTCGCTCTACGCGATGTAGAAGGGACGAAAAGGGAAGAAAAGACTCCAAAAGCCGGCACCTAACGTCCTTCGACTGTCGTTTTGGGCGTCGCGATCACCACAAGCGGCAACAACTTTTTCCTTTTTTGTCGTGTCTCCGCGATGTAGAGAGAAGCGAGAATCAAAGACCTGACCCCATTAGCCGTTCGCTTGCAACTCGAAGAGAATCTCGTCGATGGCGTCGGCCGCTTTTTCCAGCGGAAGCACGCACGTGCCTGCGCCCTGATGCCCTCCCCCGCCGTAGCGCGACATCAAATCGCCCACGGATGTCTTGCACGTCCGGTTGAAGATGCTGTGCCCGACGGCCGCGATCACGCTGGCGTGCGCCGGCCCCCAGTGCACGCGCAGCGAAACGTTGGTGTCGGGAAAGAGGGTGTAGATGAGGAATCGGTTGCCGGCGGGAAGGCGCTCGATTTCGCGCAGGTCGGTCACCACCACATTGTTCAGCTGGAAGCTGTTGCGCTGCAGCAACCTCTTGAACTCTTCCTGCTCGCGGCGGATGCGCTCGACGCGTTCCTTCACTTCCGGCTGCTTCAAGACCTCCTCGATCGACATCGTCTTCAGCCATTCGATCAGCCGGTTGAAATAGCCCTCGAACGGACCGAGCCCGGTGCGGCCGTCGATGGTGTATCCGAGGAGGATGTAGTCGCGCGGGTGCTCGACGTCGTCGCGAGTGAGTTGTGCGGCATCGAGGCGATCGGTCTCGTCGACCAGCGTCTCAAGGCGCAGAAGTTTGGGGTCCTTGGGATTCTTTTCGAGGTAGTACTCGTACACCAGCCGCGCTGCCGAAGGCGCGATGCGATATCGACCCTTGAAGCTCGCGGGCGGCTTCTCGTTGCTCTCGGTGAGCAGATGATGGTCGAACCACATGCCGCATCTGGGGTCATACGGAACGTTGGCGAGGATATCGTCGGGGCGGATGGGGACCTTCTTGTCGGTGATGTCCTGGGGATGGACGAGCAGGATCTCACCGATCGGTTCCATCAGGCTGATGATGACCGCGCTGGTCAACCCATCCATGTCGCCGCGCGTGACGAGCCGCATATATTGCCGTTTTTACCTTAACATTTGGCGTCGGTCCAGATGAACGCAGAAAAACAGCGCCTGTCCGGCGACGCGCACGAGCGAGCGCGCTGGCACAAGTGGGGTCCCTACCTCTCCGATCGCGCCTGGGCGACGGTCCGTGAGGACTATAGCGCCAACGGCGATGCATGGGCCTTTCTGCCGCACGATCTGGCGAGATCGAAGGCCTATCGCTGGGGCGAGGACGGCATCGCTGGATTTTGCGATCGCTACCAGATTCTGTGCTGGTCACTGGCATTGTGGAACGAACGCGATCCGATTCTGAAGGAGCGTTATTTCGGAGTCGTCCCCAGCGAAGGCAATCATGGCGAGGACGTGAAGGAGTGCTATTTCTACCTCGATGCCGTGCCGAGCCATGCCTATCAGCGCATGCTGTACAAATATCCGCAGCGCCCCTTTCCGTACACACAACTGGTCGAAGAAAACCGCCGGCGCAGTACGGTCGATCCGGAGTTCGAGCTCATCGATACCGGCGTCTTCGACGATGGCCGCTATTTCGACGTCTTCGTCGACATCGCGAAGGAGACAGAGGATGCCGTTCTCTTTCGCATCACGGCGCACAACCGCGGTCCCGAACGCGCGCCGCTGCACCTGATCCCGCATCTATGGTTTCGCAACACATGGGCGTGGAACGGCGCGAGGGTGGCCACGCCGGTGATCCGCGCGACGGATGGCGGACTTCTCGCTGACGACGCCCCCGCTCCGCCGCTGCCAGGTCTGCTGGCCGACACCCGACTCGGTCCCCACCGCCTGGAGCTGCCTCCGGAAGCGCAACTGCTTTTCACAGACAACGAGACCAATGCCCCGCGTGTATTCGGTCCGTGGAACACGTCGAAGAGCGCGTTCACCAAGGACGCCTTTCATCGCCATATCGTCAACGGCGAACGCGATGCCGTGAATCCGGAGAAATTCGGAACAAAGGCATGCGCATGGCTGCGCGTCGAGATCGATCCGGGACAGTCGCACGTGATGCACATGCGTTTGACGCCGGCCGCCGACCCCTCACCCGGCTCTTCGAGCCACCCTCTCCCCGCTAGCGGGGAGAGGGACGGGGTCTTTCTCGAGCGCCGCAAAGAAGCCGATGCGTTCTACGCCACCATCCATCCCGAAAAAGCGTCGGCCGAGGAGCGGAGGATCCAGCGCCAGGCGTTTGCGGGTCTGTTGTGGTCGAAGCAAAGCTATCTGTTCGACGTCGACCAGTGGCTGGAAGGCGACGATCCGCATCTGCCGCCGCCTAACAATCGGCAATTCGGCCGCAATCGACACTGGCGGCATCTCAACTCCATGCGCATTCTGTCGATGCCCGACAAATGGGAGTATCCGTGGTTCGCGGCCTGGGACCTCGCGTTCCAGGCGGTCGTCCTGGCGCTGATCGATGCGCGTTTCGCGAAAGACCAGCTCTGGCTGATGCTGTTCGAGCAGTTCCAGCATCCGAACGGCCAGATTCCGGCTTACGAATGGGAGTTTTCCGATCTCAATCCGCCCGTCCACGCCTGGGCGGTCTGGCGCGTCTACAACATGGACCGCATCCGGAACGGCGTGGCTGATCGCGATTTTCTCGAGAAGTGCTTTCACAAGCTGATGCTCAATTTCACGTGGTGGGTGAACAAAGTCGACAGCGAGGGCAACAACGTCTTCGAAGGCGGTTTCCTGGGACTCGACAACATCGCGGTCTTCGATCGCAGCGAGCGGCTCCCTGGCGGCGCCAGCCTCGAGCAGAGCGACGCCACCGGCTGGATGGGCATGTTCTGTCTGGTCATGATGCGCATCTCCCTCGAGCTGGCCAAAGAGAATGTGGTTTACGAAGGGCTGGCCACAAAATTTTTCGAGCACTACGTGTACATCGGCGCTGCCATGAAAATGATTCGCGGCGATCGCACGCTGTGGGACGAGCAGGACGGTTTCTTCTACGACCTTCTGCGTTTCCCCGACGGATCGGCTGTTCCATTTCGGGTTCGATCGCTGGTCGGACTGATTCCGCTGTACGCCATCGAAAGACTCGAGGAAAAGTGGATCAAGCCGTTCGCGACTTTTCGTGAAAATCTCGCCTGGTTTCTCAAGCATCGACGCGACATCGTCGACCGCTGCGTCACCACCGTCCACTGCGACGGCGACGACACGCACGTGCTGGCGGTCGTGGATCAACAACAGCTCAAATCGCTGCTGGCGCGCAGCGTCGACACCAACGAATTTCAATCGCCGTACGGAGTGCGCAGCCTGAGCAAATGGCATCAGGAGCATCCCTTTACCTTCGGCGATGCTTCGGTGCGCTACGAGCCGGCGGAAGCGATCGAGAGACTGAAGGGCGGCAACAGCAACTGGCGCGGCCCGGTCTGGTTCCCAACCAACTTTCTGATCATCGAGACGTTACGGAAACTCGAGAAGGCCTTCGGCCAAAGCGTGCACGTGACCACCCCCAGCGGAGATCGCGAAGTCGAGATGCTGACACTGAGCGGAGTCGCCCGGCACGTGGCGGAACACCTCATCAAACTCTTCGAACCCGATTCGGCCGGTTACCGTCCTATCTACGGGCCGCGCGGAACGCGCAAGTCGGAGCTCTTCGCACACGATCCGCATTGGAAGGACCTGATCCTTTACTACGAATACTTCAACGGCGACACCGGCGAAGGCCTGGGCGCTTCGCATCAGACGGGATGGACCGCGTTGGTGGCGAGCCTGATCGACGAGTGGCGGGATTGAAGTTGCGCGGTCTCGCGGTTGCGGGGTCTCGCGGTAGGGCGAAGCACCGCGAGACCTCGAGACCTAGAACCGCGCGTCCTCCTCGAGATCTGCCGCAAGGTGCGCCAACGTCAGCGCGTCTTTGTCACCTTTTCGCGCGGCTTCCTCGAACAGATGATGCGCACGGGCGTACTCCCGATCGCAAAGGGCTGCCGTCGCGAGCACATGCAGAACTTCTGCTGATCGATTGCCCCGTGCGTCGGCTTCTCTTGCCGCATTCTCGAGCCATGGATCGATGCCAA
>DASPZU010000019.1:0-13683 GCA_035636095.1 Thermoanaerobaculia bacterium | reverse complement strand
TCCTCGGCATGGCGGTCGACGGCGCGGGTGACACCGTCACCGTCGAGTTGGGAAAGTCGGGCCCGGTGATCGTTCGTGGGCGCGATGCCGCGCTGGTGCCGACCGATCCTGCGAAAAATGCTGCGAGCATTGCTGCGAATGCCATGATCAAAAAGCGGCAGCAAGCTGCCGCACTCCAAATTACGATCGATAAGGGTTTGCCGGTCAGCGGCGGGATGGGCGGGAGCGCGGCCAGCAGCGTCGCAGGGGCGTGCGCGGCGGCGCTCGCGATGGACGCGAAGGCATCTCCGGAAGAGATCATGACCGCGGCGCTGGAAGGAGAGATGTTCGTCTCCGGCCGCCATCTCGACAACATCGCGCCGATCACGTTAGGCGGACTCGTTCTCTCGCGATCGATCGAGCCCATCGATGCCATTCCGCTCAAAGTTCCCGATCATTGGTCGGTGGCGCTGATCACGCCGCGAGTCCGCATCGAGACCAAACAGGCACGCGCGATTCTGCCGCTGCAGTGGGACCGCGCCTCGTGGATTCAGCAGATGGCGAACACGACCGCGCTGGTGGCGGCGTTCGCGAATGGCGACGGGGCGCTGGCCCGGCGCGCGCTTGACGATCTCTACGCCGAGCCGCGGCGCGCGCCGATGATCCCGCGATTTGCGGAAGTGAAGCGCGCGGCGCTCGATGCCGGCGCATTCGGATGCTCGATCAGCGGATCGGGGCCGACCATTTTTGCCATCGTCGATACGGTGACATCCAGACCGGTGCTCGACGCCATGCGCAAGGCTTTGGGCGATGTGGAATCGGAATCGCGCATCGCCGAAATCGCGCGCAAGGGAGCGCATCCGGTATGAAGAAGGAAATCTTCGACCAGCGCCGCGCGAGCCGCAAAGCGATCGATCAAAGCGGAGTGTGGCGCTTTCGCGAAGCAGTGCTCGACGTCGACGAATCGAAAATCATCACGCACCCGGAGGGTGCGACGCATCTCTACGAACGCGACGGAATCTTCTTCAAGCATGAAGGCGAGAATCCGACCGGCTCGTTCAAAGATCGGGGAATGACCGTCGCGATCACGCAGGCCGCGCGCCTCGGCGCTGGCGCGGTCGCCTGTGCCTCGACCGGAAACACCAGCGCGTCGGCGGCTGCCTATGCCGCGCAGGCAGGACTCCGCGCCATCGTCCTGGTGCCGTCGGGAAAAATCTCGGCCGGGAAACTGGCGCAAACGGTGGCCTACGGCGCGCTCTGCCTGCAGGTTCGCGGTGACTTCGACGCCGCCATGCGCCTGGTCCTGGAAGCCTCGCAGCGCCTCGGCATCTATCTCGTCAACTCCATCAATCCCTTTCGCATCGAAGGCCAGAAGACGATCGTGTGGGAGCTGCTGCAGGATCTCGATTGGAACGCTCCCGACTGGATCGTCGTCCCGGCCGGCAACCTCGGCAACACCAGCGCGTTTGGCAAAGCACTGGTCGAAGCACGCGATGCCGGATGGATCTCGAAAATGCCGCGGCTGGCCGCAATTCAGGCCCACGGCGCAAATCCGTTTTACCGCAGTTTCCGCGAGAACTTCGCGCAGCGACATCGCGTGACGCCGGAGACCATCGCCTCCGCGATTCGCATTGGCGACCCGGTCAGCTACGACAAAGCGGTGGCCGCCCTTCGCGACACCAGGGGCGTGGTCGAGGAGGTGACCGACGAAGAATTGATGCGCGCCAAGCACGACATCGATCGCATGGGCATCGGCTGCGAGCCGGCATCCGCCACCACGCTGGCCGGCGTCCGGAAACTGCGCGCATCCGGCGTCATGCGCGACTCCGATCGCATCGTCTGCGTCCTCACCGGCCATCTGCTGAAGGATCCCGGCGCGACGACCGAAAAGCTGATCGAGATCGATCCTGACGTCAGCGCGGTGGAGCGGGCACTGGGGATGTGAGCGGGGCGCCGTTTGTCGGACGCCCCGCCCACCATTGTTTTACATATGCGGGGCCGAGGCTGCCTTGGCGAAGTCGCTCGAATTGATGTCGTAGGTGATCATGAAGCCGTTCGTTCCCTTGAACTCGAAGGCTTTGTCACCCAGCTTATATGCCTCGATCTTGTTCGGCATCATGATGAACCCGGCGTTGCGCGGCGCGCCGAAGTAGCGCAGGTTCTTGATCACAACCGGATCGTCGGTCATACCCTGAAAGCGCTCCAGTGTGAGCTCAGCCGCCTTACTGTCGCCTAAGGTCGCGGTTGCGACATTGCGCGACGCGACCCACGTGATCGGTTGATCGGCGGCCACCGCGAACGATTCCCACTTCACCGGATAGACCTTTCCGACGATTTCAGCGATGCCCTCGCGCTGCGCCTTTGTCACCGATGGATCGAACGTCAGCACCGCCCAATCGGTGTGCCCGCTGCCGAAATTGCTGCCTAGATCGCCGGCAATCCAGTACTTCACTCCCGCGAGATTGGTTCCTTTGTAATTGCCTTTGTTGACCTTGCTGGCGATGTTGAATCGGCAGTAGTGACCTCCCTGATGCCCTGCATGGATGCCTCCGCCACCAGCGGGGTGGACCGCCGGCTCCGGGTTGAAGTAGCACTGGCAGAACATCGGGCAACTGCAGGCTTCGATGAGCGACGCGTTCATCGACCATTCAGGCGACTTGCCGCTCTTGCTCTTCGTCGCTGCGATGAACAAGGGTGTGGCGAGTATGAGCACCAGGAAAACGAGTAGAGACTTCCTGCGACCGAGCATCGCTTCCTCCTTTGAATTGTTGGGACCGGCGCGACTATATGCCTCGACGCAGAGAAAAGCTATCCAACGAACTCTCGCAGCCGATCGATGAAGCGCGCCGGCTGCTCCCACGGCACGCGATGGCCGGCCTCGGGACAAATCCATAATTCCGCGTTCGGCAACCGCTGCGATGCGCGCGTCGCGGCCTCGCGATATTTCGGATCGTGCTCGCCGGCGATCCACAGCGTCGGAACTGTGATTCCGCGCAGATTCACGTGCATGACCGCAGGCGACCACTCGCGCAGTGACGCTGCCAGCGCGCCGCGATCGTAATCGGCTTCATTGCGAACGAGCGGATTCGCGCGGCCGCCGAAGACCGATTGCGAGTTCCACGCGTCCACGACCGAATCCCACGCTTCCGATTCGAATCGCCGCGCCCAGGTTTCATCGAGCTCCTGCCGGCCCGGTTCGGGTGAGGCGATGCCCGCGGAGATCAGAACGGCCTTCGCTACCCGATGCGTCTGCATCAGTTGCAGCGCCAGCCGCGCCCCCATCGAGTAGCCGAGGAGGACATCGTTCGCGGTGGGCTCGAGGGAGTCGAACGCATCGCCGCCGAAGAAACTCGGCGCTTGAATATCGAATCCCGCCTCGCGCAGAAAATCCCAATCTGTGCCGCGCCCGAGAAAACCATGAAGACATATCATGACCATATATCGTCATACTTTTCCCAGACTCGGCGGGTGGCTTCCGGATCCGGTCGAAGCTCCTGAATGTGCATGTTCCACATCTTCGCCCAGGCGTCGAAGCGCAAGGCGTGCGCGTTCTCGACCAGCCGTTCGCGAACGCGTGCGTCCATGCGTCGCAGCGACGCGACGCGATCGAAGATCCGGCCGCCCCCGTTGTTGATGATGACAATCTCGAATATCGCGTCGAGCTGCGGCGCGATCCACGGCGCGTTTGCGTCGTAGAGTGCGGTCAGATCTCCGACGATGCACCAGTTGTTCTCGCCTTTGCACCAGCCGAAGAAGGTCGAAAGCTGACCGTCGATGCCGTTGGCGCCGCGGTTGGCCTCGATCGTGAACCCGCGCGGCTCGCGAGTCGCGACCAGATCCCACTCGCGAATCGGAAGGCTGTTGCCGAGGTAAATGCGGGCGCCGGGCGGGATGCGTTGCGACAGCGCGCGCACCATCGCGAGCTCCGACTGTGGCTCCGCGTCAAGGATGCCTGCAAGCTCCTGCGCCTTTTTTCGGTCTTCATCGAGAAATGTGGGACGGGCTTCAGCTCGTCCAACCGTCAATTCCTCGATCGGCCGCACCTCGCCTCGCGTGAGACCGGCAAACGGCAGATCGCTGTAGTGCTGGACGTGCGCCGGCATGGCGTCGAGATCGCGCCAGAAACGAAGCGTGGGCACGTTCCCGATGCGGATGACGCAATCGAAGTTGCCGCGCGCGAGCATCCGCTCGTTGCGCACCAGCAGCCCATCGAGTTGTGCATCCTCGCGAAGGCCGGAGAGCGGCTCGGCGTAGACCGCACCATTCGATCGCAAACAGAAATCGCGGACACGATCGCGATGATGGGGAGCGAGACCGCCGATGAGGATCAATGCACTCATATGGAGTCATGCTGAGCCGCGAAGACGGCGAAGCATCTCGAGCTGCGCGTCTCGAGATCCTTCGCTTCGCTCAGGATGACGGTTAAATCATTCATCGATCAGCGGCTCATCGAATGCGACATTGATGTGCAGCGGCGCGCGCCGATTCCATCCATTGATATCTGTGGTCGCGTATACGCCGAAGAGTCCGACCTGCTCGATCGTCTGGGGCGCGGCCGTTCCGCGGAAGCGCGCAGGGCGGTCGGCGGTGATGAGTACCAGCGGCACCCCCGAGTAAAACGCCTCCACCGCCGCCGGCAGCAGCTCGGCAGCGGCGGTGCCGGATGTCGTGATGACCGCGACCGGCCTTCCGTCGCGTTTAGCGCGGCCTAACGCGAAGAAGGCGGCGGACCGTTCGTCGACAAATGTGTAACCCGAGGCGAGGACTGCGATCAACGGCGCGTTTCGCGACCCGCCACAAACGCAGAAGTCGACGACCCCCAAGCCGCGCACGCGCTCGATGATCTCCCGCGCGACGGCGATGTTGGTCATGCCTCGATGGCGACTGAAGCGGTCAGCCCGAGCAGCGCCTTGACCTGTTCGCGTTTTTCGCGCAGCTCATCGAACTCGCGCTCGAGCTGGCTCTCGGGCAGCAGTCCCGCCCCCGCCCCCACCCGAATGGCATCGCCGTGCCACTGCAGGTTGCGGATCGCGACCAGCGCCAGCGCCCGATGATCGGCCAGCTCGAGTCCGAACGGCGCGCCGTGGGTGCGCCGCTTGACGCCGCGATCCGCCTCCCGCAGCCACCGCTCCCCCGCCTCGCTGCGCGGCGAGACGCCGAGGGCGGCGGTGGGGTGAAGGCGGCGGACCATTTCGACGAACGACATGCGCTCGATGCCGATCTCCTCGAATCGAATCGGCGTGGCGAGATGCGCGATGCCCGGCAGCTCCAGGATGCGAATCGTTTCCACTTCGATGTTGCCGAAGGGCGCCAGGCGTCGGACGATGTCGTCGACGACCATGCGATGCTCGCGCAGCTCCTTCCGATCGCGCAGCAGCTCCGACGCGCGATCGGCAGGAAGCGTTCCTGCCAGCGCCATGGTTCGGTAACCGCGGCCTTCGCTCGCAAACAACATCTCAGGGGTCGCGCCCGCCAGCCCGTGGTTCTGATACGAGTAGCCGTACGCCGACATTCCGGCCGGCAATCTCGCCAGCCGTCGAAAGAGCCAGGGCCACAGATCGGTGCGTTCGACCAGATGCCCGTTCTCGAACTGCACCGGAACGATTTTGTTGAAATCGCCGCGGCTTATGGCCGCTTTCGCGGAATCGAAAAGCGGCCTGAACTCCGCCAGCGTCATCGGGTCCCAGTCGATCTTCGGCGGGGGCGCGTCGCCGTAGCGCTCGGCCAGCGCATCGAAGGTCAGCTCCTCCCACTCCGCCGGATGGCGCCATGGATGCGGATCGTCGAGAAAAAAATCGGCGATGTAGAACGCCGGACGCCCCGGTTTGCGCATGGGCGACTGCTCGAACGGTCCCCATCCGATGAAAACGCGGTCGGGCGCGGTCTGAATGAAGGCGAAGTCGCGGTGCATCTTGGGTTGCTAAAGTTGCTCAGTTGCTCGGTTGCTGGGTTGTACGATACCGATGTGCCCAGCAACCCAGCAACTCAGCAACCGAGTAACCCTGCCCAAATTCGCACAATGTTCGCGGCCATCGCCGCGCGTTACGACCGCGCCAATACCGTCCTCTCGGGGGGCATCCATAATCTATGGCGGCGGCGGACGCTGCGGCGATCGGGTGTGCGTGCAGGCGATCGGGTGCTCGATTGCGCGACCGGAACCGGTGATCTTGCCATCCGATTTTCGAAGGCCGGCGCGAGTGTCGTCGGAATCGACTTCACGCCCGAGATGATCGAGCTGGCGCGCGGGAAAGCGCCCAACATCCCCTTCGAGGTTGGCGATGTGACGTCACTTCGCTTCGACGACCAAAGCTTCGACATCGCCAGCATCGGATTCGGGATCCGCAACGTCGCCGATCCCGAAAAGGGAATCGCGGAGATGGCGCGCGTCGCAAAAAAAGTTGTGATCCTCGAGTTCGGCCAGCCACGCAATCCCATGCTGCGCGCGATGTATCGGTTCTACTGCAAGCATTTGCTTCCCTGGTTAGGCGGTATCGTCACCGGGAACCGCGAGGCCTACGAATATCTCGAGTTTTCTTCCGGGATCTTCCCCAGCGGTCCCGAATTCGTGGAGCTGATGCGCAAGAGCGCGCCCTTCGACAACATCGACTACCAGCCACTGTCCCTCGGCATCGCCTGGCTGTATGTTGGCGAAACGTCGGGGTCAGATCTTTGATTCTCGTTCGGTTCTACAGGTTGAAGATCGACGTACGCGCGTCGACGCGGCGCAGGGGCGTGTTTTTTCACGTTCCGACGAAAAACGACCGTTGCCCGACGACGCAAAGCTGTCGCTCGCAAGAAGTGATTCAATGGCCTTCTTTGACTCTTCAGTCTCTACTCTTTGAAGAGTGAAGCGAGAATCAAAGACCTGACCCCGAGTAGGCGTCGATGATCCTCTCGATCGCTTTGCGGCACACGCGACAGAATCCGACCTCGTCGCGCGTGAACATGATGCAATCGACCTCCGGGCGATAGAGTCCGCGCGGCTCGTATTCCGCTCCCTCGAACGCGCCGATTTTCCCGGCATACTTTTGCGATGCCAGGAATTTGGTTTCCCAGGCCCGCTCGTCGGTGAACAACTTGTCCATCACGCTTTCCGGCGCGTTGCTGGCGCGGATGCGCGCACGCTCGGCCTGATAGGCCCGGCTGTGCTTTTCGAATTCGTCCTTCTCCCACGGCGTCGGCAGCGGGACATCGGGATCGGTCGTCCACTTCGGATGCCCGCCGTTGGCGGTCACATTCGGCTCCCACGGTTCGGGGTGCTCCGTGCCGCCGGTGGTCTCGTATGAGACGGGCGAGGTGTAGTACTCATCGGCCAGGGCCGCGAAATGATGACCAAATTCATGTACGAAAATATATTCTGAAAATGCACTATCAACGCAGGCGGTGGCCTGATCGTTGAAGATACCGCCGCCGCCGTACTGCTTCTCATTCACCAGAATCTCGAGGAAGTCGTAGGGCGCCGATGCGGCGATGTCGCGCATGCGGTGATCGTCGAAGGTCAGCACGTAGCGCTCGGAATCGAAGATGTTGTACTGCACCCCGGTCGCGGTCCGCCGGTTGTCGTTGGTGCGCGGACGATGCACTCCGCTGTGCGGCTCGATCAGGTCGAGAGCGCGAACATTGAAATCGCTCTTGCGGCTCTTGAACGGCTCGGTCTCGAAGAGTTTGCCGATCATGCGCTGCACGTCGCGATGGAACTTCGGCAGCTCCGCTTCGGTGTAGCCCTCGCCGATGACCAGGATGTCGACTTTCGCCGACGGCGGGCCGTTCTCGATGACGCTCCACACTTTGCCGGCCGGCTCGCGATCGGCCGGATTCACGAATCGCGAATTGGGATCGATGAGCATGGAGAAGATCTCCTGAAACGCGTTTTCCTTGTCGCGTTTCTTGATGACGAGTTGCACCGCTTTCTTCGGCCACGGAAAGCGCACCGATTCCTCGAACGTGCCGGCGCGATCTTTCGCTTCGTCGGTGGTGACCCACTCGCCGAAGACAGACGCGAATCCCCGCGAATAGATGACCTGATTGGTCTCGCGATCGATGACCTCGAAGAAGTAGTTGCCGAGGTTCAGGGTGTCGATGAGGCGGGTGCGGCTGCCCGGCCAGCGGCCATCGGAGACCACCGACGACAGCGCGATGGTCTCCTGGCCGCTCTTCCAGCTGTGAAAGTAATTGACGCGCATGGTCTTGTCGAGGAAGAAGTCGTCGAAGCGCGCCGCAAACGCATTGGTCACGAAGAGGAAAACCAGCATCACCATCCGCATGCGCGGATTGTAAACTTGGATCGATGCCCTTCGTTCTGATGGCCCTGCTCGCGCTTGCCGCACCCGAGCAGCAGTACCAGGAGCGGATCACCGTCGAGCGCATCCTCATCGACGCGCGCGTGACCGATTCGCACGGCAATCCGATCACCGGTCTGAAGCCGGCCGACTTTCGCGTGCGCGTCGACGGCAAAGCCGCGATGGTGGAGTCGGTCGACTGGATTCCCGAGACCGCCGCCGAGCGCGAGCTCGCCGAAATGGACAAGCCCCAGCCGGAAGTCAACACCACGCTGAGCGTGCCGGCGCCGCGCGGCCGCCTCTTCATTTTCTTTTTTCAAACGGATTTCGCCCGCAATACCGCGCGAGTGACCGGACAAATGGACATTCTGCAGAGGATCGATGCGTTTCTCGATTTTCTCGAGCCCGACGATCGGGTGGCGGTCCTCTCCTTCGACTCGCATCTGAAATTCCGCCTCGATTTCACAGACAAGAGATCCGAGATCGCGGCCGCGATGCACGACGCGATTCTGATCAATGATCCGAACACGCCCCACATCGTGCCGATGCCGTCGCTGCGTTCGCGCCTCGATCCACAGGTCATGAAGGACGCCCGAGACTCGTCGGAGGCGCTCCTCATCATCGGCAATGCCCTGCGACCGATCCCCGGACCGAAGTCGCTGATTCTCTTCGGATGGGGACTCGGAACATTGCATGGCGGGCGGGTGTGGATGGAGCGGTCGTATCCCGCCGCGCGTCAGGCGCTGGAAGGGGCGCGCGTGAGCGTCTTCTCGCTCGACTTCACGCAGGCCGACGCGCATTCGCTTTCGGTCGGACTGGGACAAGTCTCGGGCGACACCGGCGGTTTCTACGCCTCGACATTTCGATTTCCCAACATTGCCATCGAGCGACTGCACAAGACTCTTGCCGGTCACTACGAGCTGGAAGTGCGAAAGCCTGACACCAAGATTCGCGGCTTGCACACCATCGAAGTCGACGTCGATCGCCGCGGCGCGGAAGTGATGGCGCGCAGCACGTACGTCGATCGCGACTGAGGCGCGGAGCTTGCACTTTGTCGCGCAGGAGGCCGCGATGGCGAAGTACGGGAAGAAGGCAGGCGAGAAAGTCGAGCGCGCGATGCTCGAGCGAAAAAAAGGCAAGCTGCGCTCCGGTCGATCGGGAAAGAAAGTGACCAGCCGCAAGCAAGCGATCGCGATCGGACTCTCCGAAGCGCGACGCTCGGGCGCGAAAGTTCCGCGCAAGAAGGGCGCTTCGAAGAAGAAATAGCGCCCTGTCATACTTGCGCGCGCATGACGCGCACGAACACCGCGCTCCTCATCGCCCTCGGCGCACTGTTCGTCTGGTCGCTGATCCGGCCTCACGATTACTTCACCTGGTTCCTGGAAGTCTTTCCGGCCATCCTCGGCTTCGCGATCCTGGTGGCGACCTACCGGCGATTTCCACTCACGCCGCTGCTCTATTCGCTGTTGATGATTCACGCAGCGATCCTGATGATCGGCGGACACTACACCTACGCCGAAGTGCCGCTGGGGTTCTGGATGGAGAGGATGTTCGATATCGCGCGCAATGATTTCGATCGCATCGGCCACTTCGCGCAGGGTTTCGTGCCTGCGATCATCGCGCGCGAGATTCTGATTCGAAAGAATGTCGTGCGAAGCCGCGGCTGGCTTTATTTCATCGTGGTGTCGATTTGCCTGGCCATCAGCGCCGCTTATGAATTGATGGAATGGCGAGTGTCAGTCGCCACTGGATCAAAAGGCGATGCATTCTTGGGCACGCAGGGCGACGTGTGGGACACGCAGGAAGACATGGCGACGGCGCTGGTGGGCGCGCTGCTGGCGCCGCTGCTACTCGGCCGGATTCACGATCGCCAGTTGCGAAATTCTGTTTCGAGCTGATCGAAAATCTTTGCGGCCATGGTCGGATCGTCGGCGTTCGTCTCCAGTTCCTCACACAACTCGTAGATGCGCTTGGCACCGACATTTCCAGACCCGCTTTTCAGGGCGTGCGCGGCTTCCGCAACCTGCGTTGCGTTTTGCGTTCGAAGAGAATCGCGAATGGCGTCGATGTGCGTGGGCGCGTCGGCGAGAAAAATCTCGATCAATTCTTCGCGATCGATGTGCGGAGCACCGGCTTCAGCCGACCCCAGCCATCGCGCAACGACGCGCAACAGTTCCGACTCCTCAATGGGTTTGCTGACGAAATCGTCCATGCCCGCCGACAGACATCGCTGTCGATCGGTCGCGCCGGCGCTGGCGGTGAAGGCCACGATGGGCGTGCGTCGCCGCGGTCCTTCCAGCTGCCGAATCCACTCCGCAGCCCGGAAGCCGTCCAGGTGCGGCATGTGGCAGTCCATGAAGACGAGATCGTACGCCGTGCGATTCACCGCTTCGATGACTTGCAATCCGTTTTCGACGATGTCGACTTCGAAGCCCAGCTGCTCGAGGCGGCGCATGGTCAGCTTCCGATTCACGCCCTGATCGTCTGCGACCAGGATGCGCTTACGTTGCGGCATGGCCATGGCGGAGGCCGCGAAAATCGGTCATGAAAGAGATCACCAGCATCACCATCGAGATCAACAGATAGAAATTGCGCGAGTGAATCCCTTTCGCAAAGTTCGCGAGCCACGGAAGGATGAGAAACAGAAGGGCGATGAGCACCTCCATCGCGCCATGTACCGGAAATCTGATGGCGCGTAAGAGGCCGAGTGGGTAGCGCGTGAGAAGCGAGAGAGCCAACAGCGTCCAGCCGAGGGTGTACGCCATGGTCGCCTGTGGTCCGGCAAAGCCGGCGATCGATGGGCCGATGAACATGAAGGTGACCAGCGCGTAATCGATGATGGCGTGCGACCACGCGCCGATCAATCGCACGGCGGAATGTCCCGTCCTTCACCGTGATCGAGGATCCAGAACCGCGGGTCGTTGTTGGCGACGATGGCGCGTTCGAGATCGCGGACCGGCTCGAATTGTCCGTCGTCGCCGAGCTCGAACGAACCGAAATGGATCGCGATGCTGGTCTGTGCTCGTAAAACGAAATGCGCGCGCACGGCCTCGGCCGGTTCGATGTGTGCGTAACGCATGAACCATCGCGGCAGGTACGCTCCGATCGGAAGAAGCGCGACGCGAATGGGCTGGCAGCGCCGCGCGATCTCCTCGAAGTGATTTCCCCATCCCGTGTCGCCCGCGAAATAGACGTTGCCGGAGCGCGACGCGATCATGAATCCACCCCACAGATTTCGATTCCGATCCGACATGCCGCGCGCGGAAAAATGTTGTGCCGGAACGACAGTGATCGGACCCTCGCTTTGCCACCAGTCCAGCTCCGAGGCCACGATGCCGTGACGCTTCATCAAGGCTGCGTTGCCGAGGGGAGTGATGATCTTCGAGCCGGCCAGACGCTGCAGCGTCGCCACGTCGAGATGATCGTAATGATTGTGGCTGACCAGAACGATGTCGATGGGCGGAAGGTCCTGGAAGCGAATTCCCGGCGCTCGATGACGTTTTGGGCCGGCAAAGCCGAACGGCGAAACGCGCTCGGACCACACCGGATCGGTGAGGATGTTCATCCCATCAATTTGAATGAGCGTGGTCGCATGATTGACGAACGTGACGCGGAGCTGGCCGTCGCCGACACGCTTCGGCGGCGGCGGGCCGTACGGCGCGTCCATCCAGCGTGGCCAGTAGCCACGCCGGCGATTGAATTGCCATTTCAGAAATGCGCGTTCGCTCTGCCATCCCGGACCGGGATTGTGAAAACGGCGGCCGTCGAAGTGATCGCTGATCGGACCGCGGTAGCGGGGGGCGGCGAAAAAGCGGCGCTCGATTCCGGTGGCTGCAGCGATGGCCGCGGCGGCCATCGCGATCGTTTTCGTCGGGCGGTGCATCCGGTATATCCTAAGCGGCCCGCCGCGGAAATAGCGCGTGGGAATGGCTCGTTGAGAACGATCCCGACAGGCTCTTAGCTCAGTTGGTTAGAGCGCCACCTTGACACGGTGGAGGTCAGCGGTTCGAGTCCGCTAGAGCCTACCAAGTTCTTTGCAAGTCGAGGCTTCGTAGAACGGCGCAGATGCGAGGCGCGCGAAGCGAGGGCGACGAGGCGTAGAGACCAGTACGTCGAGGAGCCCGAGCGAGCGCAACGAAGCAGATGCGGCGTTATACGAAGAGAAGCAGGCGCTTAGCTCAGTTGGTAGAGCATCACCTTCACACGGTGGGGGTCATCGGTTCGAGTCCGATAGCGCCTACCAATCCCCAAATGATTCACGCCGCTCACGTTAGGCGAAAACGGAGCGGCGTTTTCATTGCGACTGTTAGGCGACCTATTCGCGAAAGTGTTTGTTCGGTCCGGGTCGCGTTCTGGTCACGCGACGGCGCAACGGCGTGAATGGTTCTGCTGGCTCGGTCACGAAATGCGCAACATCCGGCCTGTCGTGTTGTGCTTGTTCAGCCCCGAGAAAGCTGACGATCACGTTTTTCTGGAATCTCGTGTTCGAGTACAGATAGTTCGGACGTCAGTCGCCGCGGATCGTGAACGTTGTCTTCGCCTTTTCGGCGAATGTAGCGAAGTCGTTGTTTCCGGCGAGATCCTCCCAATAGAAGATGATCAGCTCCGCGCGGCGGGATGGATCGGTGAGCGTCTCGAATCGCGCGACCGCGAGGTCGCCTTCGATCTTCATTCCGTGCCGGGCGAGGAAAGCGCGCGTCTGATCCGCTTCCAGTCCCGGCTTTGCAGCAATTGCCGCCGCGAATGAATAGCGGCCCTGCGATTGATTGAAGGTGAACGGCCCGATCACGACCGGATGGTCATTGTGCACGTCGTATGCGCCGCGATGTTGAGGGGTCATCTTCTCGAACTGCGCGATCCAGAGTCGCCGGACGTTTCCGGCGGCGTCGGCGTTTGCGAACATGATGCGTTCGGCATGCGCCGCGTCGCGGATGTCGATGCCGATCCTGCCGAGAAAGTTCAACGATGGATCGACATCGATCGTCACCTTCTGCGAGCGCGACACGATGCGGTGATCGCTCACAGCTGGATCGGTTGTCGTGATTCCTGCGTGTGCCGCGGTCCAGCTCAGGATCGTGCCGAGATAGTCGTCCGAGACGAGCGGCAGAGGTGCTCCGCTGACATGGAAATCGTGTGTAGCATTCCGGATGATGCGCAGCGTCTTGTCGGGCGAACCGAGCATCGAATCGAGCGCGCGGAGCGACTCGGCGGGCGGACTATAGACATCATTCTCGCCTTCGAGTGCGAGGACGGGAACGGTAAGCTGTGCCAACGCGCGTTTCGGGTCATACGAGAACTCTCCCCGCCACAGCTCGCGCAAATACTCGAATGACGGCGGTACAGCGCCGTATGAGCCGAACCATTTCGCACCGCGATCGCGCAGCGCGGACATCATCGCACTCAGCTCGTCCCAACCTTCGCCGCT
>DASPZU010000018.1:0-21331 GCA_035636095.1 Thermoanaerobaculia bacterium | reverse complement strand
CCCCGCCCGCCCCCGCCCCCGTGCCGCCACCCCCGCCGCCGGCACCGGCGCCGGCTCCGGTTCCTCCGCCTGAGGCGCCGCCGGTCACGCCGCCGCGCGTGCCGACAGAGATTCGTACGGACGAGATCCACTTCGAGATCGGCTCGGCGCGTCTCACCAACATCGCCAAAGCCATCCTCGACGATGTGGCCCTGCGCATGAAGCAGGAACCGACATCGACGGCCATCGTCATCGGCTACACCGACAATCGTGAAAACACCGGAGCAAACGCCGATCTCGATGTGCGGCGCGCGCAAGCGGTGAAGGATTACCTGGTCAGCCGTCACGGCATCGATCCGTCGCGCATCACCATCGAAGGTCGCGACGCACGCGAGCCGGTCGGCGACAACAACACGGCCGAAGGGCGGCTCAAGAACCGCCGGGTCGTGATCCGTCTCCTGCTTCCGTAAGCAGCTCCAACTCGGAGTGAGGAAGGGCAGCCCGCGTGGCTGCCCTTTTTCGTTGGCCGTTCTCCGTTCGGAGAACCGATCAACTCGCTACCGCGACAGGCGCGAATCTTGCGGCAACCATCGGCAACTGGCGATTCTTTACTTGGCCCGAGCAGAGAAGCCAACCATCAAACTGCCGAAGTAGAAAGAGGCTGAGATGAAGAAATTTCAGGTTGTTCTGTTTTCGCTCCTGATCGCTGTCTGCGCGTCTCCGGTGCTCGGCGAGACACAGGCGCAGTTGCAGAAGGAAGCCAAGATCTCGATGAAGAAGGCGCGCAGCATCGCGCTCAAGAAAGCGCCGGGAAAAATCTCCAGCGCCGAGCTCGAGCGCGAAAACGGGAAGCTGATCTACTCGTTCGACATCAAGAAGAGCGGGCAGACAGGAGTGACCGAGGTCGCCGTCGACGCCATCAGCGGCGAGGTCGTCGATGTCCACCACGAAACGCCGGCGAAGGAAGCTGCCGAGAAAAAGAAGGAAGCGACGGAAAAGTCACCGACCAAGCATCGGTAGGCTAATTTTGCAGTCGAGGTGCAGCGACGGAGCGGGGAGTGCTCGCCGCTCCCGCTGCACCACCGGTCTGCGCAGGATGTTGTGCGATCACGATCGGATCGACGGCCGGACAAAAAGCCGGATCGCCGAAGACGTCCGGCAGCCGGAATGTCCAGGTCGCTTCGACGCGGCGTCCCGATTTTTTCTCAGTCGCCCAGACTAGCGCGCGCTGCAAAGTTCCCTGCAATCCTTCGTTGACCATCAGCGAGATCCAGCCGTTTTTCGCGTCGTAGGAGTAGGGAAGCGTTCCGGCCATGGAGAGGAGCGCCATGCCGACCGACTTCGGATCGAGACGCTGATAATCGGGAATGTGCGCGGCAATCGTCATCTGCCCCGGATCGAGCAACTGGCCCGGCAGCGGCGTCATCTCCTGCAGCGGCAGCGGACGGGCGCCGAGGTAGTAGCGAAATGTGGCGAAGTCCATCTGTTTTTCGATGACGACGCGCTTGAACCGATAAGGATTCGTCCCGCGGCTCACTCGGCCGTAGTCGCACGTCAGCGCCCCGTCATAGCCGGCTTTGGCGACGTCGGCGGTCAGATAGTGGTCGTAATCCCCGTAGGGATAGGCAAGAAACCGCACCGGATGCCCTGTCTCTTTCTCGAGGATGCGGCGGCTGTTGACCAGCTCTTTCTGCAGCCAGTCGGCGTACTGCTTGGCGTCGAACGTCTCGTGCCGCCGCTTGGTCAGAAAGGGATGCGACAGCGAGTGACTCTCGATATCGGCTCCGGCCTCGGCCATCTCTTTTACCTGTTTCCAGGTCAGCGCATAAGGCGTCATTCCGATGATCTTGGGATAGATGAAGAGCGTGAACGGGAAATGCCGTTTCTTGAGCTCGGGGAACGCTTCCGTGTACGCGCTGCGCCAGCCGTCATCGAGCGTGATTGCGATTGCGTTCTTGGGCAGGGTGGAACGCTTGCCGGTGGCGTATTCGTAGATGTCGCGGAGAGGAACGACCGTGTAGCCGGTGGTGGAGAGGTAACGCATCTGCTGCTGGAAGGCGTCGCGGCTGATCTCCATGCGGGGATCGGCGGGATACTCGACGATGTGATAGCAGAGGATTGTGCCGCCGGAAGGATCGAGCTCGGGAAAAGGCTTCGCGAACAACGCCGCCGTCGTCAGAACCGACGCCGCCATCATTGCCCGGAGCGCCTTCGATGTCATGGTTGTCCCCGCCGTGCTCAGCCCGCCCGACGCGGTGCAATGTCAATGCCTCGTCAGTGGGGTGAATGTTAGCAGTTCCACCGAGGAATCGATGTGACGGATTGACCGTTCCTAATGCCTAAGTTAGAGTCTCGCACCCTCACCCGGAGGTCCTTCGAGCATGCGTCGCGAACATCGCAGAGAACTGAAACACGACAGGTTTGTCGACGAAATCGGCACCCTGTCGAGCCGAGCCCGAGAGAATCAGCGATTTCTCCTCATGGTGACGCTTGCCGTCGCGGCGACCATACTCATCGTCTGGGGCATCTTCTTCTACCGAAGCACGCGCGAGCAAAAGGCCCAGGACGCGCTGGCAGTCGCCATCGACACCATCGAGTCTCCGCTTCTTCCAGCTGCCGGAACGCAGCAGCAGGCGGCGCCGGGCGCCAAGTACAAAACCGAAGCGGAGCGCAACACCGCCGCCGAAAAGCAATTCAAAGATCTGGAAGCAAAGTACGGCGGAACGGATGCCGCCGATGTCGGGAATCTCTATCTGGCACGCCTCGACGCGGGACGCGGCGACATCGCCGAAGCGCGGAAGCTTCTGAATGGCTTCATCAGCGAGCATCCGAAACACGTGTTGGTCGGCTCAGCACGGTTCAGCCTCTATCAGCTTCGAATCGAGAACGGGGAAGCGGCGCAGGTCGCGAACGAGCTGCAGACCGAGGTCAACAAGACCGATCCGATCCTGCCCGGCGATTCACTGCTGGTCCTGATGGCCCACGCCTACACCACACAAGGGAACGTTCAGAAATCGAAGGAAGCGTATCGCCGCATCACGACCGAATTCCCCGACTCGCCCTACGCGGTCGAGGCGCAGCGGCGAATCGGTCCGGCATAGCGCGCCCAGTTGCTACACGCACTCGCAGTCTTTGCGCTGGTGGTCTGGCTGCTGGCGTTCGTCCAAACCCTGGTCAACCTTCGCCTCACTCCGCGACTGACCGCTGACGCGCGACCGCGCGTCATGCCGCTGGTCTCGATCGTGATTCCCGCGCGCAACGAGGCACACGTCATCGAACGTAGCGTGCGCGCGTTTCTGGCCCAGGACTATGACAACTTCGAGGTCATCGTGGTCAACGATCGCTCGACCGACGGCACCGGCGAAATCGCTCGCAGCATCGTCGATCGGCGTCTGAGAGTCATCGATGGCATGGAAACGCCGGCAGGGTGGCTCGGCAAAACGTGGGCCTTGCAACAGGGAGCCGAGCGCGCGCGCGGCGACCTTCTACTGATTGTAGACGCCGATCTGATCTATGCACCGCCCGCGATTCGGGCTGCTGTTGCATATCTCGAGGGTAGCGAATCAGGGCTGATCGCGCTTCTGCCGCATTTCGAGATGCCGACATTCGCAGAACAGGTTGCGATGCCGATGCTCGGGTTCTTCGTCTTTTCGGGCATGCCGGTCTGGTATTCCAACCGATCGAAGCGATTGGGAGTCGCCATCGGGGGCGGCGCAGGTAATCTGATTCGTAAAGAGATCCTCGGTGCCGTCGGCGGTTTCGCTCGGTTGAAAGATGCGGTTGTCGATGATGTCGGCCTGGCGCGCCTGGCGCGGAAACATGGCTACGCAACGCGCGCGGTTCGAGCCGACGATCTGCTGACGGTACGGATGTACGACAGCGCACGCGCGATCGTCGACGGGTTCACGAAGAACGCGTTCTTCGCGGTCGGCCGCAACTTCGCCGGCGGCATGCTGCTGCTCGTGCTCATTGTCATCCTGCACCTTCTTCCCTACGTTCTCGCGTTCGCTCGCGATTGGGTTGCGATCGCGACCGTGATTCTGATCAGCATCACGCGCATCGCGATCTTCCGTTCGATCCGCTATCCGCTGCTCAACGCGATTTTTCTGCATCCGCTCATGGTGAGCTTCTGGTTTTACATTTTTCTGCGTTCGATCTGGTTTACCGGCGTGCGAAGACAGGTCCGATGGCGCGGCCGCGTCTACGATCGCGAGCCGACACCGTTCGGCAGCGAGCGGTGATATAAGGGCGCGCATGGCTAGCAAACCTTTTCTCACCGACATCAAGGAGATCCGGAGCCGCGCGCGCAAGCACATCGAAGAAGGAGCCGTCACCGAGGGGTATCAGGCCGATCGGGAGACGGTGATTCGGCTTCTCAATGAGGCGCTGGCGACGGAGATCGTCTGCGTTCTGCGCTACAAGCGGCATTACTTCATGGCGCAGGGGATCCACTCCGATCCCATCGCGCAGGAGTTCCTGCAGCATGCGAATGACGAGCAGGGACACGCCGATCAGATCGCGGCGCGCATCATTCAACTCGGCGGCGCGCCGAATTTCAGTCCCGAGGGCCTTCTGACGCGATCGCATTCGGAGTACGTCGAAGGCACCACCCTCGTCGACATGATCAAGGAGGATCTGGTCGCCGAACGCGTCGCGATCGATTCCTATACCGAGATGATCCATTACATCGCCGAAAAGGACATCACCACGCGCCGCATGCTCGAGTCGATTCTGGCGGTGGAGGAGGAGCACGCCGACGATCTGGCGAGCTTCCTCGCGGACATCGAGAAGGACTGGAAGACACGCGAACGCAAGACGGGATGATTTCGGGAATAGGCGCTTGTTGTATTGAGCGCAATGGACTCAGATCTTGAACTTCTGGACGCCTACTCCCACGCCGTCAGCACCGCCGCGGCCCGGATCACTCCCTCAGTAGTCAATGTCGAGATCCGACAGCAGCGCAAACGCGGTGAGGTTCGCGGCGGTGGATCGGGATTCTTCTTCACGCCGGACGGATTCATTCTCACCAACAGCCATGTCGTCAGCGATGCGTCACAAGTCGACGTCACGCTGCTCGATGGCTCCCGCTACACCGCCACGGTGGTGGGCGACGATCCGCACACCGATCTCGCTGTCGTGCGGATCTCGGCTCCGAATCAGACCGCGGGTGCGTTCGGCGATTCCAGCGCGATCCGGCCCGGGCAGGTCGTGGTGGCGGTCGGCAATCCCTACGGATTCCAGTGCACCGTCACGGCCGGCGTTGTCAGCGCGCTCGGTCGTACGATGCGCGCGAAGAGCGGGCGGCTGATCGACAACGTCATTCAAACCGACGCCGCGCTCAATCCCGGCAACTCGGGAGGTCCGCTGGTCGATTCGCGGGGTAACGTGATCGGCGTCAACACTGCCGTCATTCTGCCGGCGCAGGGGATTTGCTTCGCGATCGGCATCAACACCGCGAAGTTTGTAGCAGGGCGGTTGATTCGCGACGGCAGCATCACCCGTGGTTACATCGGCGTGGCCGGACAAACGGTGGCGCTGCATCGGCGCGTCATCCGTTACTACGATCTTCCGCTCCAGTCGGGAGTGCTGGTGATGTCGGTCGAGAAGGGGAGTCCGGCCGATCGCGCCGGTTTGCGCGAAGGCGACATCATCATCGCGTACGGTGACAAATCGATCGGCAGCGTCGACGATCTGCATCGCCTGCTGACCGAGGAGCAGCTCGGCGTGCCGGCGCCGGTGACGGCCATGCGTCTCACCGAAAAGTTCGAGGTGACGATCGTCCCGGCGCGCGCACCCGGCGATTGATGAGTTGGGACGTTGGGATGTTGGAAATCCAAACCGTTCACATCCCAACATCCTTACGTCCCAACCGGGCGGGCGGGGCAGAGGAATATGATAGTGTCGTAACGATCTTGTTCTGATCGTCGAGACCATGTCCAAACCGGCCGAACGCTACGCGCAGCTCCTCGATCAGATCATCCGACCGTTCGATCTGACCCACGATTTCGGGCGCAAACGCGCGTACGAAGCCGCCATCGAGTATGCGCGGCAGCACCTGGTCGAAGATCCGCACTGCAACGACTTCCTCAAAGTCGCCGCCACGCGGCTCGGCTTCGCTCCCATCACGTTCGATACGCTGGAGAGCCGCGTCAAGCTGCCGAAGAATGCCTGGCTGGACGTCTGGATCTCCGACGAAGACGACGAAGTCGCGCTGACCGGGACTCGCGAGGGGATTCAGTACCTCATCGATCTGCTGTCGGCGCTTCGCGATGCCGCCGATCCCGAGCAGCACATCCATCTCGATCGCGCCGTTCTCCCCATGACCGAGAACTCCGCGAACCTGGTGCTGTTCAAAGAGGAGGAAACGTGGTTCACCGGCGCCTCGACCGAGGGGATGCCGGAGTCGTATCCCGAACGGCAAGTCGATCCGAAATCGATCTACGCCATCCAGTTCATTCACTATCCGCCCGAAGATCTTCCCATCAGCGCGCACCGGCTGTATCGCGTGCTGAAGGTCGAGCCGGATGACGGATATTCATCGAGCATCAAGGAATTCGGGGACGGCAACGAGAGCCGCTACTTCAAGTTCACTTTCATCGCAGATAGTGACGATAAATTTACGTACACATTTCATCTCGATGATCCGGCCGTGAACTTCTTCACGCATCGCGAGATCCTCAAGCTGGCGATGCGCTCGGTGTAGCTTCAGTCCGACACTGAACGTGTTTCACCACAGAGCCACAGAGATCACAGAGAAATCTCCGTGTCCTCTGGGCCTCTGTGGTGAGAGACAATCCTCAAGCTGGCGATGCGCTCGGTGCAGCGACCGGCTGCGTACAAAACTTACAGCGCGCGGCCTTCACCGGAATCGGTGACAAGCACTGCGGGCAATCGCGGGTCACCTTATCGGCCGGCTTCCGCATCATCTTGATCATCTGGTGGACGAGCAGGAAAATCGCCAGCGCGACGATCACAAAATTGATCACCGTGTTGAGGAACATGCCGTAATTCAGGGTGGCCGCTCCAGCAGCCTTGGCCTGAGCCAGCGACTCGTAGTGTCCGGGCGATAGCGTCACGAAGTAATCGGAGAGATCGTGCTTCCCGATCACGGCGCCGAGAAGCGGCGTCAGGATGTCCTCGACGAATGAAGTGACGATCTTTCCAAACGCTCCTCCGATCACGACCGCAATCGCCAGGTCGATCACGTTTCCCTTCAGCGCGAACTCTTTGAACTCTTTCACCATGCCCATGGCGTCCTCCTTGACCATCATCGTATAGTCCGCGCCGATGATTCGTCAGGTGGCCGTGATCGGCACCGGCACCATGGGGCGGGGCATCGCGTATCTCTCGGCCGTCGCCGGTTACGAAACAGTACTTCACGACGTCGAATCGGCGGCCCTCGACGCCGCGAAAGCGAACATCGACTCGACGCTGCGGAAGGGCGTGGAGAGGGGGAAAGTCGATGCCGCTGCTGCCGAGGCCGCTTCGAAAAGAATCCGTCTGGCCAATGATCTCGAGCCTGCCGTTCGCGAGGCCGACCTGATCATCGAAGCCGTGCCGGAAGACTTCGACCTCAAGCAGAATCTTTTCTCGCAAGCGGATCTGTTCTGCGGCGAAGAGACCATCCTGGCTTCGAACACTTCTTCGATTTCGATCACCCGGCTGGCAGGCGCCGTCGAGCGTCGCGATCGGTTCGCGGGCATGCACTTCTTCAATCCGCCCCACGCGATGAAGCTGATCGAAATCGTCCGCGGCGAACGAACATCGGACGACACCATCGCGCAAATCCGCGAGGTCGCCGAAAAGATGGGCAAGGAACCGGTGATCGTTCGCGATACTCCCGGCTTCGCGACCTCGCGCCTTGGAATCGCCATCGGCCTCGAGGCGATGCGGATGCTCGAAGATGGCGTCGCGAGCGCCGCGGACATCGATCGCGCCATGGAGCTGGGATACAACCATCCCATGGGACCGCTGAAGCTCTCGGATCTGGTCGGCCTCGATGTGCGGCTTGGCATCGCCGAATATCTGGCCGCCAACCTGGGACCGCGATTCGAGCCGCCGGAAATCCTGCGCCGCATGGTTCGCGAAGGAAAACTGGGGAAAAAGACCGGCGAAGGCTTTTATCGGTGGTGAAGAACGGTTGAGCGAATCCTACGGCGCCTTCGCTTACGCCTACGATCAAGCCCTCGGACACCGCTTCTTCCGCGCCCTCCGCCGGATTCTGACGACGCTCCTCGATCGATTTCCCACGCCGAAGAAAACGCACCTCGACATCGCGTGCGGCACCGGTCTGGTCATCGACTTTTTCACGACGCGCGGATTCCGGTCGGTCGGCGTCGATTTGTCGCTGCCGATGTTGCAACTCGCGCGGCGTCGCGCCCGCTATCGCATCGCCGGCGACATGCGCGCGCTTCCGGTGCGCGGCCTTTTCTCGCGCGTCACCTGTCTGTACGACAGCCTCAATCATCTGAAAAACATGCAGGATTTACGTATAACATTTCGCGCCATCGCAGACGTGATGGAGGACGATGCCCTGTTATTGTTCGACGTCAATCATCCCGACATTTATCCCGCCATCTGGGGCAACGACGATCCCTTCGTGGCCGACGGCGAGGGCTATCACCTCGAGATGGCGACGAGGTACCGATCGCGCGACCGAATTGCGCATGCCATGGTCACGGGTTGGGCGAGGCTGCCAACCGGGGAGCGCGTCGAAATTCGCGAGCAGCGCGAACAGCGCGCGTACAGCGAGCGCCAGATCATCGATGCTCTGGCAGCCGCGGCGCTCGTCCCGGCCGAAGTCATCGAGTTCGACCCCTTCGGCGAGGGGCGCAACGTGAAATTGTTCTTCGTGTGTCAGCATTGTAAAGCGCGATCATGAAGCCCTTCTCCATCGGCAATGTCCGCATCGATCCGCCGCTGGCGCTCGCGCCGATGGCGGAGGTGACGGATACCTACTACCGTTCGCTCATCAAAGAGCTCGGCGGCGCGGGGCTGGTCGTGTCCGAATTCATCTCGGCCGAGGGGCTGACGCGCGACAACGCGCGGACGAAGCAGATGCTGGCGTTTTCCGAGGTCGAGCGGCCGGTCGCGATTCAGATTTATGGCGGCGATCCCGATCGCATGGATGACGCCGCCGCGATCGTCGAAGCGGAAGGCGTCGACATCGTCGACGTCAACATGGGTTGTCCCGTCCGCAAGGTCGTCAACAGCGGCGCCGGGTCGGCGCTGCTCAAGGATTTCGATCGCGCTGCGAAAGTGGTGGAGAAAATTCGCAAGCGCGTGAAGATTCCCCTGACCGTGAAAGTACGCAAGGGGTGGGAAAGCGATGACGTCCTTCCGCTGCTCAAGCGATTCGAGGAGATCGGCGTGGCGGCCATCGCGATTCACGGTCGCACGCGGAACGAAGCGTATTCCGGCGCCAGCGACTGGGATTACATCGCGCATGTGAAGAGCGAGATGCGCATTCCGGTGTGGGGCAACGGCGATGTGAAGGTGGCCTCCGATGCGCGGAGGATGTTGGAGCAGACCGGCGTCGACGGCGTGATGATCGGCCGGGCCGCGCTGCACAATCCCTTCATCTTTCGCGACATCGTCTCGGGAACGGACGGGGCGGACGAGCTCGAGAGACGCATCGACGCGATGCAGCGCTATCTGCTCAAGATCGACGGCGCGGCGCAGCCGGACAAATGGAAATTGCACAAGGCGCGGACTGTCATCGGATGGTTCTCGAAGGGAATCGCGCACGGCAAAGATATCCGGACCGGGCTCGCGGATATCACGGCCGTTTCTGATGTTCAGCGTTTACTCGATAACGCACGACTGAGGCTCGCGGCATGAGTCCTGAGTGCTGAGTCCTGAGTCCCGCCCGTCCCCTCAGCACTCAGGACTCAGGACTCAGGACTCAGGACTTTTTATGGCTTTCCCGGCCCACATCGAACGCGTCTTCGAAGCCTTCGGCGTTCCTCCCGACACCAAGAACGCGATCTACGAGCTGTATGTCACGATGGGGGAGGACGCCCTCGACGTTTTCGGCGAGATCGCGGAGTCGGTCCCATCGCCATCGGATCTTCGGCCCGAGCACACCGTCACGATTCGCTCCCGCGTGGTCGAGCGCTATCTGAAGCGCAATCATCCGCGCTGGCTCGAAGGAACGCCGACCGGCAGCTTCTACCGGCCGCGTGCGCTGGAGGGCCGCGCGGCGGGCGTCGCGCTGCCACTCGGGCCAGTCGAGCCGAAATTGTTAGCCGACGATCAGCCGGTGCCGAAGGGCATCCTGATGCAGGGCCGCAACGCACATTTCGGCGGCCGCCAGGAAACGATCTCGTTCGACTTCATCGCGTTCGAGCTGGACGACGCCATCGCAATCGGGCAGGCGGCCGGCCAGCAGCACACCTTGCCCGGCTCGGTCGGCGAGACCAGCGGCTCGATCGACGGCGCGAATTCGCTGGCGCTGATCTGGGAGATCCAGCCCAACGTCTACAAGCCGGCCGGCGATCGCAATCGCAACATCGCGAAGATCTACCGCCGCCACCGCAATTGGCACATCATCACGCTGGTGGCGGCGCTGGAATGGCTTCGCACCAGGCACTTCCGAACCTACATCGTCCGAGGCGAAGCATTGTCAGCGACGCACGAGGTGAATCCTGCCAAACCTCTTTCCGACACCATCATCGCCCTGCACAACCGCACCGTTACGAATGTCACGGCCGGCTTGAACATGAAGCTGACTCCCGCCAGCCGCGATGACGAGCAGTTGCTTCTCGAGAGCGACGTCATGAACGTCGGGCTCTACTCTCACGTGACGCTTTACGGCGCCGCGGGCGCCATCTGGCGGGCAGAATAGGCTCGCCGCCGCAGGTGTTTCGCACGCCGTGACCAAACGTGTCGGGATGATCTCCCTCGGATGCCCCAAGAATCTCGTCGATGCCGAGATCATGCTGGGGCAGCTTCGGGAACAGTCGGATGTCGCGATCACCAACGACCTCGGCGAGGCCGATGTCGTGATCGTGAACACCTGCGGCTTCATCGACGCCGCAAAGCAGGAGTCGATCGATACGATCCTCGAAATTGCCGAGCGGAAGAACAAAGGCGTCGAACGGCTGATCGTCACCGGCTGCATGGTGCAGAAGTACCGGGCCGATCTGCAGCACTCGATTCCGGAGATCGACGCCTTCGTGGGACTCGATCATCTCGAAGCGATTGCGCAGGCGGTCAACGGCGACGTCGATGCCGCTCCAGTCAAGCGAAAGATGTCGGTGCGGCTTTACGAAGATCTGCCGCGCGTGCTGACGCACGGAACGGCGCATGCGTATCTGAAAGTTTCGGAAGGCTGCTCGAATCCGTGCACGTTCTGCGCGATTCCGCAGATGCGCGGCAAATTCCGTTCGCGATCGATCGAATCGCTCGTCCGTGAAGCGCAATCGCTGCAGCAGCAGGGCGTGAAAGAGCTCTGCCTGGTCGCCCAGGACACAACTCGCTACGGCGCAGACATTGGATTGCAACACGGCCTGACGCAGCTCGTCCGCGCGCTGCTCGATCAAACCGACTTTCCGTGGATCCGTTTTCTCTACGCCTATCCCGGATCGCTGGACTGGACGCTGTTCGAGTTGATGGGACGCGAGAAGCGCTTCGTGTCGTACTGCGATATTCCGCTGCAGCACGTCTCCGCGAGCGTGCTCGCGAAAATGCGACGCCCCGGATCGCCGAGGGAGTACCGCCAGATCGTGACGCGCATGCGCGAGCTCGCTCCCGACATTTCGCTGCGCACGACTTTCATCACCGGTCACCCCGGCGAGACGCCGAAGGATTTCGGAGAGCTGTACGACTTCGTGCGGTGGGCGCAGTTCGATCAGATGGGCGCATTCGTCTACTCTCCGGAGGAATTCACGCCGGCGTCGAAGATGGATGACATCCCGTCCCGAAAAACCGCCGAGCGCCGCCGCGCCAAGCTGATGGAGCTGCAACAGAAAATCTCGCTGGCGCGCAACGCCGCCAAGGTCGGTCAGACCTTGGATGCCATCATCACCGGTTCGTGCGAAGAGACCGAACATCTCCTGGAGGGACGCCTGGTCGGACAGGCGCCCGAGATCGACGGCCGATTGCTGATCAACGATGGCATCGATCTGCTTCCGCGCCAGCTGCCGGCGTTGGCGCGCGTCGCGATCAGCGATGCCCACCCTTACGATCTGGTCGGAGCGGTTGTCGGCGCGTAGCATCCGGTAGCATGGCGTCATGCAGCTCGGCCGTCGCGGCGCGCGACGTGTGCTCATCGCCGTCATCGTTCTCGGTTTCGCGCTGCGATTGAGCGTGTGGCCGCGCGTCTTCAGCGGCGGGCGCACCTGTCTCGACGGTCCCGATGGTTACTACCACCTTCGCCGCGCTGCCATGACGATGCAGCATTGGCCGGTGGTGCCGCAATTCGATCCTGCCATCAACTATCCCGCCGGCGGAACGATCAGTTGGCCGCCGCTGTTTGACGGTTTGCTGGCCACGCTGGCGCTTCCATTCCGATCCGACCACGCACTCGAGATCATCGGCGCGCTGCTGCCGCCGATTCTTGGAGCGCTGCAACTCATCGTTCTGTACATGCTGGTGCATTCGCTCCGCGGCCGGCGTGCGGCGCTGGTGGCGGTGATGGTCGCGGCAATCCTCCCGGCCGTCGTCCGCTACACGCTCCTGGGCAACCTCGATCACGATCCATTCTTCTCGCTATGTCTTCTGGTCGCAATCCTCGGTGTCGCTCGAGAGAATGCATGGTTGGTCGCGGCCGGATTGTCATGTGCAGTCCTCGGTTGGGCGGGCGCGATCGTTGGAGTGGCGATCGTCACAGTTGTTTTCTTGGTTGCTCGGGAGCGAAGCAACGCCCTCGCGATCGGATCAACGATCGCGGCCCTGATCGTTTTGCCGTTCGTGTTAGGCAGCGCGTGGCGCGGTGCGACCTTCGAAGGCTTGTCGTGGCTGCACGTCGGCGCCCTAGCGGTTGCCGGGTTCCTGGGTTCTTTGGTTGCTCGGTTGCGTGCACTGGCGATCGTACACGGAATCGCGCTGCTGATCCTCGCGCCGATTTGCATCCGGCCGTTCATCGCCGGTGCCCGCTATGCCGCCGGCGACGCGCCGATCCTGGCCATGGTGGCCGAGGCGCAGCCGCTGTTGCGACTGTTTGGGACGTTTGACGTGCGGCCCATGCTGATCCGCTTCGGATTTCTGCCGCTTCTCGCCATCGCGATTGCCGCAATCAAGCTGCGAGACCGCGAGACTCCGAGACCGCGCGACCTCGCTTTCATCGCGCCGTGGGCCGCCATCACGTTCGTTCTCGCCCTTCTGCATTCGCGCTTCAGCTTCGACGCAGGGCTGGCGCTGGCGGCCTTTGGCGGCATCGCATTCGAGGCCGTCAAGCCGCAGATCTTCGCGATGGCGTTGCTGCCGATTCTTCCGGCGTACATTCCAACGCCGTCGCTGGAAGGCTTCAATTTCTATCTTCGTCCGAATGCACTGCGCGATTACCAGATGGATGGCATCTGCAACTGGCTTCGAACCCGCCCCCCCGGCGCGGTCATCGCGCCGTGGTCGTTCGGTCACTGGATCGTCTGGATCGCAAAGAAGCCGGTCGTGATCGGGCCGATGTTGTCGGTTGGACAATCCGAGTTCGCGGATGGCCTACGATTTTTCTTTCTTGAAGATCCCGCCGCGGCGCGGCAATTCCTTAAAACGCATGGCGTGCGCTACGTCATGGCCTCGCCGGAGCTCTCCTCGATCGAGGCGCGCGCTCGCGTGGCCGGACTCGATCCGGCGCGTTATCGCGATCCGCGGACCTACGCAAAAACAATCGGCGCGCGGTTGACATTCGATGGCCCCGTTGCCGGTTTCACCGAAGTCGTCCGCGCGCCGATGGTGCGTGTGTGGCGCGTTGACTAGAAGCTGAGGCGCAGTCCGAGTCGCGCCTGCCACCGCGAACGCAGATCAGCGACCTGGAACTGCTTGCCAGGCGTGAGTGAACCGAAATTGCGAGTGCCATCGGCGTTCAACGTGGTGGAGGCCTCGCGATACACCGGTTTGCCGGTTCCCGGATCCTGACCGAGGTACGTGACCGGGCTCGTGTTCTGGTTCGAGATGAAGTAGACGTTGCCCCAATCCTTGTTCAGCATGTGGAGCAAGTTGAGGATGTCGGCGTCGATCTGGGCTCGCACCGTTCGCACGGGCAGCGCCAGCGAATAGTGAAAGTCGACTGTGCGCGACCACGGCTCGAACGATTCGTACTTGTTGAGAATCCGAGCCTGATTCGGATTGATGCCGGCCGACGAGACGAAATTCGAAAAGATGCTCGCGTCGAGCGCCGTGCGTCCGGTGCCGCAGGGAGCGGCTGCCGTCGGCACTGTCGATCCCGGCGTCTGGGAGGGACAGAGGATCATCTTGTCGGCGCCGCCGGGGATGTACAGCAAGTCATTGGTGGCGTACTGATCCTTGTTGATGTCGGTGCCGAACAGCAGCGAGTACGGACGGCCGGACTGTGCATTCCAGTAAAGGCCGAATGTGTGCGTGACCGGTCCGGTCGGCAGATCGTACGTGACCGAGGCATTGAAGCGGTGCTTCTGGAGGAAGACGGAATTGGCGACGGCGGGAGTGAAAATATCGCCTTTGGTGTGCTCGAAGCGCCAGTTCGAGATCGCGCGGCTGGAAGTTCCCTCGAATGCCGACTTGGCGTCCTGATGCGCATACGAGGCGCCCATCGTCAGTCCATGCGTGAAGGGACGGATGAATTGAAGTGTTTGCGTGAATTCATGGCCCTTGGTGGTGTTGGTCAGGAAGGTCGCGTCGAAAATCTGAGTGCTGACCAGTGAGTACGTCGGTCGCCCGTCGAGCGCACTGGTGCCGCTCTGCGTTCGATTGGCGTTGATGTAGTAGATGTCTTCCTGGACCTTCGAGTAGAGAGCCTCGACCGTTCCACGGATCCCAAAGATGAGGTCGCGGTCGTATCCGAGAGTGCCGCGAAGGACGCGCGGGAACTTGAAGTTTGGATCGACCATGTCGACCGATACCGCGCCGCCTCCCGTTACATTCAGGTTCCTCGGCTGATTGTTCGGGTCGGGATTGAACGCTGGACGCGTGCAGTTGGTCGCTGCCGTGCATACCAGCGCCACCGTCGCGATGCCTGTTCCGCCATAGGCGTTGGAAATCCAGACATAAGGAGCGCGTCCGGAGAAGATGCCGAGGCCGCCGCGAACCTGCTGGTTGCCGCCGACGAGCGGATTCCAGTTGAAGCCGAGTCGAGGCGACCAGACGATCGTGTTCTTCGGCTTGAATGACGTGCTGTAACCGGGCAGCGCGCTCGAGACCAGCGGGTTGAAGACCGGAGTGTCGGGGAACTGCGGCCGGTCGGCGCGCAATCCCAGGACCAGCGACAGGTTGTTGTTCACGTGCCAGGTGTCGCTGCCATACAGGCCGTACTGGCTGGCCTTGAAAGCGACGGGTGCCCTCGGATTCGATCCATTCGCGAAGCTGATGCGGTATTCGGTCGGCTGGGCGCCCTGCTCGAACGCCGCCACGGTCGGGAAGAAGTAGTAGCCGTAGAACTCGGAGAGAAAGAGATTCTTGAACTTGAAGATCTCGTTGTGCGTGCCGAAGACGAACTGGTGATTGCCGCGGACGAGCGTGAAATCATCGGTCAGCTCGGTGATCTTCTGATCGAGCGCGTTGGCACCCGAGAATCGCTCGGTGCCGGCGTTCAGTGTCGCGTTCTGATTTGCGCCGCCGATCTCGATGCTGGGGAAGATCACGGGCGTGGTGCGATGCTCGCGAATGGTCTGATATCCGATGCGCGCCTCGTTGAACATCGTCGCGCTGAACACGCTGTTGGCCTGCGCCACCGACGAGTTGGTTTTGCTTTCGAACGAATAAATGGAGCTTGGGAAGCGGAAGCGCGAGGCGGAACGGTCCGCGATGACGTCGTTGCTGGCGCTGACGTAGTTGTGACGCACGGTGACCGAGTTGGAGTTGTTGGCGTTGAAATCGAGGCGGCCGAAGAACAGATCGCTCGGATTGTTCTTGGTGATGTCGCCCAGCGGGCCGGGATCGTAGTTGTACTTGGTCTTCAGAATGCTACCGAGACGCGCAGCGCTGCAGCTCGCGACGCCTCCGCACACCGCATCCTGCGTCGCATTCGCGTAATTCGTGGCGGCACTGCCGTCGGCTGAGGTTCCGTTGGGCTGATTGAGACGATTGCGCTCGCCGCTGGTGAAGAAGAACAGCCGATCGCGCAGGATCGGTCCGCCGATACGCCCGCCGTATTGGCTTTGCTTGAAGGTCGTGAACGGTTTGTTCACGTCCACGAAGCCGGGAGCGCTGGTGTTCTGACCCTTGACCCACTTGCCGACGTAGCTGGGATTGCGCTTGGTGCCGAAAACCGAGCCTTCGAAGCGATTCGCTCCCGAGCGCGTCACAGCGTTGATGCCGCCACCGGTGAAGCCGCCCTGACGCACGTCATACGGTGAAACGACGAGCTGGAGCTGCTGAATGGCATCGAGCGAAATCGGCTGCGTGTTGGCCTGCCCTCCCGGAGTGCCGGTGCCGGCCAGACCGAACAGATCATTGTTGACCGCGCCGTCGATCTGGATGTTGTTGTAGCGATTGTTGCGGCCGGCGACGTTGACGACCGTCGCCGTCGCATCGCTGGCATCGACGGTGAAGTACGGGTTGGTCCGCGCGAAGTCCTGCAGCGAGCGATTGACCGTCGGCAGGTTTTCGATCTGTTTTGTCGAGACCTGCGACTCTGACCCGGTATGGTTTGGATTGATGATCGGATCCGAAACCGCCGTGACGGTAATGGCTTCCGACACCGTCGCGAGGCCTAGCGCGAGCGGAACGTTGGTGGTCTCGCCGATGCGAACTTCGACGTTCTCGGCGGTGGTGGGCTTGAATCCTTCCAGCGTGGCCGTCACACGGTATGGCCCACCGACGCGCGCATTCGGAATCAGGTAATAGCCGTTTGCGCCGGCTACTGTCGAATAGCGCGTGCCGGTCGGCGTGTGAACCGCTTCCACAGTGACGCCGGGAAGCGCCGAGTTGTCCTGCCTTGTCGTGACGTTGCCTGCGATGTTGCCGGTCGTCACCTGCGCGATGGCTGCCGGAGCAAGCGCGACCAGCGCCAGCAGGGAAAGACACAACAGAAATCGAAACTTGGGCATAGCTCCTCCTACTTGCGAATCGTGAGTTGGACCCGCTGCGGGCATGAACAGCGTCGTAGTTCTATCACTTTGATCGGGGAAATCGCGTCAAGTGTATGCGAAGTTCTGACCAAGAAACAGCAGAAATGCAAGACTATTTTTGGATCACTTCTTCAAATTGTTGAATCCGACGTTCAAAGTTCAGAAGCTCTTCAGGAAAGCCTCGTTACTCGGAAACTTCTGAAGCCGTTCCAGCAGCATTTTCATGGCGTTCATCGGATCTGTGCCCGCCAGCGCCCGCCGAAGGGTATGCACCTTCGCCAACACCTGAGGCGATAAGAGCTTCTCCTCTTTGCGTGTCCCGGTCTGCGCAATGTTGATGGCCGGGAAGATTCTTCTTTCGAAAAGGCCGCGATCAAGGACGATTTCGGTATTTCCTGTGCCTTTGAATTCCTGGAAGATCACTTCATCCATGCGCGAGCCGGTGTCGATCAGGGCGGTCGCGACGATGGTGAGCGATCCCCAATCCTCGCCGTTGCGCGCGGCACCGAAGAATCGCCGCGGCTTCTCCATGGTGCGGGCATCGATTCCGCCCGACAGGATTTTTCCCGATCCGCGCTGCTCATTGTTGTAGGCGCGCGACATGCGGGTGATCGAGTCGCACAGGATGACGACATGCTTCTTCATCTCGACCAATCGCCGCGAGCGCTCGAGAACCACTTCCGCGATCAGAATGTGATTCTCGGCAGTTTCGTCGGAGCTGGAGGCGATGACGTCGCCCTTCTCAATCGATCTGCGAAAGTCGGTGACCTCTTCGGGCCGCTCGTCGACCAGCAGCACGATGACGATGACGTCGGGATGATTCCGATTGACGCCGTGCGCGATGTCTTTCAGCAGGGTCGTCTTGCCCGCTTTGGGCGGAGCGACGATGAGGCAGCGCTGGCCTTTTCCGAGCGGCGAGAGGAGATCGAGAACGCGGGTCGTCAATCGCTCCGGCTCCGTCTCGAGCTTGAACATGTCGTTCGGATCGATCGAGATCAGCTCGGAGAAAGGACGCCGCGATTCGCGATACTCCTCCAGCGACATTCCTTCCACCGATTCGAGGCCGACGAATTCGAGATTGTTTCCAGCGCGGCGCGCGCTGCCGCCCAGAAGGAGTCCGGGCTGGAGGTGCAGCCGGTCGACCATCGATCGCGGGACGATCGGGTCGCCCTGCTGCGGAACATAATTGTTGGAAGCTTGAACAAGGAGGCCGGTGCCGTTTGGTTTGATATAGAGGACGCCGCCGGTCGGAATCAGCTCGCCGCTCGGAACTTCCATCGGAGCCGACGCGCCTTCCTGCTGCATCATCCCGCCGCCGCCCCCGCCGCGCCGCCGATGTCGTGATCGCCTGCGGCGGCGCCCGCCGCCACCCGGTCCGCCCGGGCCTCCCGGTCCGGGTCCCGGCCCTTGTCCGGGAACGTTGCCGGGAATCTGGAACGGTCCGTCGCCGCCGCCGTGTGGATTTTCTGAGTTGCCCATCTGTCCTAGTTGTACCGAGTCGCTCGGCGGCAGTCCCTGGCCCGCAAACGCTGCCGCTGAGCGCCTTCTGCGCCTGCGCCGCTTATGCGGTTGCCGATTGTCTGGCGTCATCGAAACTCAAACAAAACCCTGGATGTTGCTCACCTTCGAGTTGCCGGAAGCCGACGATCAGGGCGGAGATTGTCACTCTCAATAACGCCCGGCGGGAAGCCTGGAGATCATCGCACGCAGGTGCCGGCGTAGTATCCGACAGCTTTCTCGCAAATGCAAGCGGGAAGCAGGACTGAGGACTGTCCTGAGCCTTGGGTGTGTGTGTCTCAGGACACAGCACTCAGGACTCAGGACTTCTTTATTTATAATGTTCTGAAACCCATGCCCGAAAACATTCTCGTCATTGAATATGAGCCGAAGTATATCGACCGCGTCCGCCAGGCGCTGGCGGGACAACCGGTCGAGCCGGCCTTCGCGCACGACGCTGACGAAGCCGTCCGTGCCTTCGACGCGCAGCATCCAAAGCTGATCGTTCTGTCGACCATCATTCCGAAGACAAATCCTGGCGACATGATTCGCGCGATTCGTCAGCGGGCCCACCTGGAAGGGATACCGATTCTCCTGACCGTGTCCGGTTATACCGGAAGCAGTCCGAAACAGGACGCGGTCAGAATGGGAGCTACCGACATCCTTCCCAAGCCGTACTCGGAAGGAGATTTTCTCAGCAAGATCCATCAGATGTTGGGACGGGCGGAGGGGCAACTCACTTCCGATCAGATCTTCGGCGACGTACTGGCCGAGACCTCCGCTCCGGGAGGGAGGAGACCGATGGCGGCCTCGAAGAGCGACGTCGACAAATTGATCGCGGACACGCTCTCCGGCGTGATGAAGAAGAAGGAGACCGCACCAGGCATCAAGCCCAAAACACAACCAGGATCGGCGGAGCTCGACAAGATTCTCGCGGACCTCGGTTCCTCCAGACCGAGGCCGCGGCCCGCGCCGGTCGAAGAAAAGGTTCCGATCTCCCAGCCCGTGTTCACGCCGGCTGAGCCCACGCCTCCACCGCCGATTGAGGAAGAAGAGCCGACCGACGGCACGCGCTTCGGCCAGTACGTGCTTCTCGAAAAGATCGCGACCGGCGGAATGGCCGAAGTGTGGAAGGCCCGAATGCGCGGCGTGGAAGGATTTCAGAAGATCGTTGCGATCAAGAAGATCCTTCCGCACCTTTCCGACAATCGCGAATTCATCGACATGTTCATCGATGAGGCCAAGCTGGCCGCCCAGCTCAATCACAACAACATCATCCACATCTACGACCTCGGCAAAATCCAGAACTCGTACTACATCGCGATGGAGTTCGTCGATGGCTTCGATCTGAAGACCATCCTGAAACATGCGCAGGAGCGCGATGTGCCGTTGTCGATCGAGCTGTCGCTCTTCATCGCGACCAAGGTCGCCGCTGCGCTCGACTACGCCCACCGCAAACGCGATTTCGAAAATCGCGATCTGGGACTCGTCCATCGCGATGTCTCACCGCAGAACGTGCTGATCTCACAGGAAGGCGACATCAAGCTGTGCGACTTCGGCATCGCGAAAGCGGCCTCCAAGGCATCGCACACGCAGGCAGGCGCGCTGAAGGGAAAGCTTCAGTACATGTCTCCGGAACAGGCGTGGGGAAAGACGATCGATCGCCGCTCCGACATCTTCGCACTCGCCACGGTGCTGTTCGAGATGCTGACCAACCGAAAGCTCTTCACCGGCGAGAACGAGATGTCGATTCTCGAGCAGGTGCGCGAGGCGCGCGTCGAACCGCCCTCGAAGTTGAATGACGAGGTCTCGCCGGAGATCGACCGCATCGTTCTCAAAGCACTGACCAAAGAACCCGAGGATCGATATCAGACTGCCGCCGAGATGGCGCGAGACCTCGACGCCGTTCTCTACGAATTCAAACCGACTCCGGCCAGCGCCGATCTCGCCATCTACATGCACCGGCTCAGTTCCGCCACGCCCGTCGTGACCGTCCCCCCGCCGGAGCCGGTGCCGAGTGTGGCGGCGAGCGCCGCGCCAGCCCCTGAGCCGGCGAGGGCGCCGGCTCCCACACAATCCACCCCGCCCGGCGTGATGATGCCGGCGTGGGGAGAGCGGGCAGCGCGCAAGAAGAAGTCGCCGGTCGGACTCATCGCCGCCGCTGCGGTCATCGTCGCGGTTGCCGGCGTGGGCGGATATTTCGTCCTGCACAGCCGGTCCTCGTCGCCGCCCCCGGTTCAAAAGGTAACCGCATCCATCCCGGCGTCGGCACCGAAGCCGGTCGAGACGACGACCACCGTCCCGCCGCCCGTGAGCGAGACCGTTGCTGCCACCACCACCACTCCCACCACGACGCAGGCGCCGGTCATCGATCCGACAAAAGTCGAAGAAGAGGTGCAGAAGCGTCTGGCCGCCGAGCGCGCCAGACTCGAAGAACAGGCGCGCCGGCAGCAGCAGGCAGCCGCGCAGCCGACACCCCAGCCGCTTCTGAAACGCAATGTCCCGCAACCGCAGCCCCAGCCCACCTTCACGCCTCCACCTGCGCCGGCCCCGCAGCCGGCGGTTGTCGAAAACCGCCCGCCCGCCGCCGCGCCGCAGCCGGTCGTGCAGCCTGTCGTTGCACCTCCCCCCGCCCCCGTCCCCGCCCCCCC
>DASPZU010000017.1:0-27209 GCA_035636095.1 Thermoanaerobaculia bacterium | reverse complement strand
CACCCCTGCTCGACGTCCGAAAAGCCGGAACGGCCATCAACGTCACCAAGGTCGAGCTGGAAAAAATCCCGACCTCGCGCGATCCATGGACCATTCTTCAACAAGCGCCGGCGGTGCTGGTCGATCGCATGAACGTCGGCGGAAACCAGAGCGGTCAGCAGTCGAACTACATCGGCAAAGGCGCCTCCACGGCACAGAACACGTGGAATGTCGACGGCGTCAACATCACCGACGAGGGCGCAACAGGATCGTCACCGACCTATTACGACTTCGACGCCTTTGAAGAGATGCAGGTCACCACCGGCGGATCCGACCCGCGCATCATGACTCCGGGCGTGCAGTTGAATATGGTCACCAAGCGCGGAACGAATGATTTTCGCGGATCGGGACGCTACTTCTACACGCCGGGCAAGTACCAGTCAGAAGCGTCTGTACCCGGCGAAGCGCAGACCTACCTCAGCCACACCAATGAAGTGAATTACGTGCGCGACTATGGCGTCGAAGCCGGCGGTCCTCTTTGGAAGGACCACCTCTGGCTTTGGGCGGCAGGGGCGGAGAACAAAATCAGCAACGTGAACTCCGCTCTATTGGGCGCGGTCGACACCTTCGACAACATCATTCTTCGCGATAAGAATGCAAAGTTGAATGCTCAATTGCTGCCGAGCAACAGTGGCGTCGCCCTCTATACATTCGGCGACAAGGTTCGCAATGCGCGAAGTCTGGGACCATTCCGTCCGTTTGAGACGAGCTGGCATCAGAGTGGCCCGACAAAGGTCTACAAGCTCGAAGACACACAGATCTTGGGATCGAGCCTTTACCTGACCGGAATGGCGTCGAAGGTCGATGGCGGATTCCGCCTCGATCCAAACGGCGGCCTCGGTCTCAATGCGCCGACGGCGTGGCGCGGCTCCGACACTGTGTGGCACGGCAACTTCGCCTTTTACAACACCGACCGGCCACAGAGGCAGTATCGGCTCGACGGTTCGAAATTCTTCGACATGGGCAATTTGAACCATGAGCTGAAATTCGGCTTCGGCTATCGCAAGACCCCGGTGTCTTCGTCTTCAGGATGGCCGGGTCCGACCGCCGGCTACTGGCGTTTCCGCAGCGCGGGTTATTGCGCCGCACGCAATCTGGCCGCAGGCTGCGCGCAGGCGAAGCTCTTCCGCGACTCCAACAAGAGCATGGATGAGAAGACCAACGATCTTTATGTCGGCGACACCATCATCGCCGGCAATCTGACGCTGCAGGCCGGCTTGCGGTGGGACCAGCAGCAGGGAAAGAACATCGCCAACTCGGCGGCCGCGAATCCGGTCCTCGCGACACCGATTACCGGCATCCCCGGTTGTGGGCCGCCGAACATCTGCGCGTTGCCGGGCGTTGCGTATGGCGGCGATTCGCGCAGCCTCAAGTGGAACGCCGTCAGCCCACGGCTCGGTCTCACTTACGCTCTCGGCGCCGACAAGAAGACATTGCTGCGCGCCGGCTACAATCGTTATGTCAATCAGCTGGGAAGCACCATTCTCGGTGCCAACCTGCTGGCGCCCTACTACTCCTACTTCGTTTTCCTGGGATCGGACAAGAACGGCGACAAGATGATCCAGCGCGATGAGCTGATCAGGCTACAGGCGTTCTACTATGTCGATCCGAGCAATCCCGGCTCGACTACGCCTAACACGCGCCTCGATTACAGAATGAAGCCTCCCAAGACCGATGAGCTGATCCTCGGCTTTGAGCGCGAGCTGATTACCGACTTCTCGGTCGGCGTCAATTATTCTTATCGGCGCTATACCGACCTGCTCGAGACCCGGCCCGAGAAACATCAGGGACAGGGCGATTTCTACACCGCGAACGATTACGTCGTCGGCGGCACGGCCGGCGGCAAGTTCACGGATGTCGATGGAAAAGTGATTACGACCGGGCAGGTTCCGTTCTACGTCCTGAAATCGGGTATTGACGCCCCGGTCTTTTACGTCATCCGTAACAGGCCCGATTATCGTCAAACCTACAATGGCATTGAGCTCACCGCGACGAAGCGCCTCGCCAATAAATGGATGCTCCGAGGGAATGTGTCGTATAACAACTGGACGCAGCATACCGGGCCGAATTCCTTCTATGACCCGACGCCGCGGATCCAGACCGTCTCTCCAGCCAATCAGGCGTGGTGTCTCGGCGCGTGCAGCGGGCCGGTCGTCGAACGTTCGGCGGGCAGCGGCTCGTTCAAGGATGTCTTCATCAATTCGAAGTGGTCGACGAACATCACCGGCCTCTATCAGCTGCCGCTGGATTTCAGCCTCGGCGCCAGCCTCACCGCGCGCCAGGGATATCCGAAAGTCTGGCGCGACGAGGTCAGTGTCGACAATGGAACGGACGATGTCGTTTTGAACAAGATCGGCAGCATTCGTTTCCCCAACGTGTATGAGCTGGATCTTCGGGCAGCGAAGGATTTCCGGTTCATGAATCGCGTCGGCATCACGCTCTCGGCGGATCTCTTCAATCTGCCCAACAAGCGTACGGTGTTGCAGCGCGAAACGCTGTTGTTCTTCGACGGTCCGGAAGGACCGAACCCGGTTGGAAACCATATCGAAGAATTGCAGAGCCCTCGCATCTGGCGTTTTGGAGCTCGGGTGAGCTTCTGATCGAAACGGAGCCCGCCGGTTTTCCGGCGGGCTCCGATCGAACCATGACCGAACTGGCGCATGAAATCGAATCCGGCGGCGTCGAAGAGAAGGCACCGTACCGCCTCGATTCACATCCCGCTCTGGTGCAGCGTTCCCTGCACGCCGGCATGAGCATTTTTTCGGGGAAATGGAAGCTGTCGATCCTCTGGTATCTCGATCAGCGTCCCCGCAGATTCGGCGAGCTGGCATCACTGCTTCGGGAAGTGACGGCTAAAGTCCTGACGTATCAGCTACGCGAGCTGGAAGCGGCAGGATTGCTCAGCCGCACCGAGACCGTCAGTCCAAGACACACCGAGTACGCATTGACCGAGTCGGGGATCGCCGCAATGCCGGTGTTACAACTCTTGTGGCAATGGGGCAACTGGTACTTACGTCGTGAAGCCAGCAGTCATTGTGCCGCTGATGACACGTCGTCCAATCGCCTGTAAGCGGCCGCCAGCTCGTCGACGGCTTCATCGAGGGGAGCGCCCACCGCGCTTGCCATGGCGGCGAACCGCATGGCCGCTTCTTGAAGCATCTGCTCGCGTCCGGAAGAATTCGCGGCCTCGGCGATCTCGGCGACGAACGTACCGCGTCCACGGCGCGAGATCAGCACGCCGGCGTTGATCAGACGCTGGTACGCGCGTTCGACCGTGTTGGGCGTGACCGAGAGCGTTCGCGCCAGCTGACGGACGGACGGGACGGGATCGCCGGCGCGTAGGTGTCGGGACGCGATCACGCGGCGGATGGTCTCCTCGATCTGTTTCCAGATCGGCCCTCCCGCCGGCCTGAGAGTGAACAACTCCGCCATCTCGGGTCCTCGTCGATGTTCGTGCCTGATCATCGCTCGCGTCCCCCCGCGCTCCGCGTCGATTGTCCAATGCCGCGCGGCGCTCCGCTATCACGTTTTTGCCAGTTCACACGTTCCGCGTATCCATACATACGCGAGAAATCGATTCGGGTTCCGCCCGGTCCATGGCACGATATTTCCTAGCTGCCCGAGCAGTTGATGAGGGCCACTCTTGCACTTCTTCTCGTCGCTTCCGCACTTCCGGCCGCGGTGTTGCCGGGATTTCGCGTACAGACCGTCGGGACGACTGCCGGATTCGCGAGCTCGATTGCAATCGACTCGCGTGGAACAATTTATTACACAACTACGAACGGTAATTTGTTTCGCTTTTTGAACGGCCAGAGCACACTTGTGTCACATGTGAACACTGTGGCCATCGGTAATTCCGGCCTACTCGGCCTGGCGTTGCGCGATGACAATACCGCCATAGTGCATTACACGACGCCCGGACAAGTGTCCGATGTCCTATCAGCAATCGATTTGGTCGGCGGCACAGAAACTGTCATGCAATCCTTTGTATGCGACAAAGACGTGCCGCTGCGCGGATCGCCGGCGGAACATCACGGCGGCAATCCGTCAGTGGCGTCGGACGGGTCGATTTTTGTGGGAATCGGCGATTATGGCGGCCGTGCGATTGCGGCGCTTCCCGAATGGAACGGCGGCAAGATCTTTCGAATCCACCCCGACGGCTCGGTGGAACAATTCGCCCGCGGTTTCCGAAATCCGTTCGACATGGTGTGGGATGCTTCGAAACAGCGGCTGATTGCTCCCGATAATGGCGACCTGGCCGACGACGAGATCAACATCGTCCACGCCGGCGATTTCTGCGGCTGGCCTTTCACAATGGGAAACGGTCCTGTGATCGAGGGTGCGGTCCCTCCGATCTACACCTTTCCGACCATCGTCGCGCCGACCGGAATCATCGCAGTCAACGGCCGCAATCCGTACTTCAAGTCCGGCTATCTCCTTGGCGGCTTCGTCACGAAGAGCGTCTACTACATCCCTGATATCGACGCCAGACCGTTTCCCGATCCGATCGCGCTGGTGTGGGGAGCTGACGCGGGACTCCTGATCGACGTCGCGCAGACCTCGGGCGGCGACGTCTACTTCGTGACGCCCAACGCCATCAAGCGTCTCCTCCCGCCCCAGCCGGGCGATTGCAATGGCGATGGCCTGGTGGATGCCGCCGACATCGCGGCGCTGACGCAGGAGCTCGCCGACGGCAATCCGCATCCGACATGGACGGCGCAGGACGGCGCTTTTCGCGGAAGCTGGGGATGCGACGTCGACCAGAATGGAGTGATCGATTCGCGCGATCTGGCGGCACTCCTGCCGATGATCCGCTCGCGGGCGGTCCGAGCCGGCGGCAGCCCGGCGGCGCATCCGTAGAGCCGGCGCGTAGCGGCACAGTGGATGCAACCACTTTCACGCAAAGGGGGACGACTATGACCCAGAAATGGACGCGCTCGCTTGTCGCGATCAGCTTCCTGCTGACCGTCGCGATCGCCGACGCGCAAACAAAGATCAAAACCGGATTCAATTTGTTCTCGCCGGAACAGGACGTCGAGGTCGGGCAGCAATCGGCAGTGGAAGCCGAACAGCAACTGCCCATCCTGAACGATGCCCAGATCAACGCGTACGTCAATCAAATTGGGCAACGTCTGGCGGCCAATGCCGGCGGACCCGGATTTCAGTATCGCTTCCGGGTGGTGAACGCGTCGGACATCAATGCCTTCGCGCTTCCGGGGGGTTTCATCTACATCAATCGCGGCGTGCTCGATAACGCCCGCAATGAGGGCGAAGTGGCCGGCGTTCTGGCGCACGAGATTTCGCACGTCGCGCTGCGCCATGGAACGCATCAGGCGTCGAAGGCCTACCTGGCGCAGGCCGGGATCAGCATTCTCGGCGGCCTGCTGGGCGGAAAAGTCGGACAGGGGACGGCGCAGGTGATCAACGCCGTCGGGGGCTTTGGACTCAACGCTCTATTTCTGAAGTACAGCCGCGACATCGAGACCCAGGCCGACGTTCGAGGTTCACAGATTCTTACAGCGTCGGGATACACGCCGGTTGACATGGTCAACTTCTTCAAGACGCTCGAGCGGGTCGATCCATCGAAGAAGACGAACTTCCTGTCCGACCATCCCGCGCCACCCGACCGCATTGCGCGCATTGAGAGGGAAGCGCAACTGCTCCAGGTTTCGGACCGGCCGACGGAAAACGTCGCGGAGCTGCGCGCCATCCAGAGCCGCCTGGGAAGCTTCGGCGGTGCGCGGACCTCACGCGAAATCGCGCAATCGTCGGCAACGACATCGAGCTCCGGACGCCGTCGTTCTACGTCCTCGCAGCCGGTGACCGTAAATGTTCCCGCGCCCTCGAATTCCCTCAGCTCGTACACCAGCCGGTCGGGTGTCTTTCGCATTTCTTATCCATCGAACTGGCAGGTCTATGAGTCGAGCTCGATGGGTGTGACCATCGCGCCTCCGGGCGGCGTCGGAAATGTCGACGGCAATTCGGACATCATCTACGGCGCACTGGTGAATCACTACGACCCGTTCGGAAATCAATCGTACGGAAACATCTCGCTGCAGGAGGCGACGCAGGATCTGATCTCGGAGATTCAGCGCACCAGCCCGTATCTGCGCCTGGCCAGCAACAACGCGCAGCAACTGCGCCTGGCCGGTGGGACGGCGTTGGCCGCGACGCTGCGGGGGACCGACCCGGTGACTGGTATCAACGAGCGAGTTACAGTCGTGACGCGACAGCTCTCCGATGAACATCTCCTTTACATGCTGTTCATTACCCCCGAGAGGGAAGCAAGCAACTATCGGAACGTGTTGAATGGCATGGTCGGCTCTCTGCAGATCAACGCGAGCCAGCCGCATTGAGTATCATGGAGAGGTTTGGAGGCTTTTGACCCATGTACGATGAACGCATAGTTGCTCCGATGCGCCAGGAATTGACGCGGCTGGGCGTCAAGGAGACGCGCACCGCGCAGGAAGTCGACGCCGTCCTGGGCGAGAAGAAAGGGACGGTGCTGGTGGTGGTCAATTCCGTCTGCGGCTGCGCGGCCGGAATGGCGCGTCCAGCCGTCGCCATGGCCCTTGAAAGCGATGTCCGGCCGGACAAGTCGATCACGGTGTTCGCCGGGAATGACCAGGAAGCCACCGCGCGCGTTCGCGAGAAGTATCTGGTCGGTTATCGCCCTTCATCGCCGGCGATCGCGCTGTTCCGCGACGGCCAGCTCGTCAAGATGGTCGAGCGGTGGCAAATCGAAGGGCGTGAAGCCCACGACATCGCGAGCGATCTGGTGGCGGCTTTCGATCAATACTGCGCAAAACAGCCTGCATAAACCGATCAGGCGTCGGGTCAACTCCTGACGCCTGACCCGCGTCATCCTGACTCCGCGGAGCGGGGGAAGGATCTCCTTGGCGAGATGCTTGACGGGCCTAACGCACGGCGGGCGCGAAAAACGAGCGGCCGCGAACATTCTCGTCGATCGTCATTCCGAACTGCAGCGCCGGAAACGCGCGCTGGTCGCAGTCGAGCCGCTCGCACAGCCGGCAGGTCGTTCCGATCGGGACGGCTGCGTCGAGGTTCTCGAGATCGACACCGTCGGCGTAGACGAGCTTTCGCGCGTCGCGCACCGGACATCCGATGCCGACGGCCATCAGGGTGTCGCCCGACCGATAACCGCCGCTCTTGCGAATGGTTCGCGCAACGCAAAAGTATGCCGTGCCGTCCGGCATTTTCGAGAGCTGCGTTCGAATGCGGCCGGGGGTGAGGAAGGCGGCGTGAACGTCCCAGCGGGGACACGATCCTGAGAAGCGCGCGAATCGAATTCCGGTACCGCTGAAGCGCTTCGAGATATTGCCGGCGATGTCGACCCGGACGAAGTGGAACGGCACGCCCATCGCTTCCGGCTTCCGCAGGGTTGTCAGGCGGTGGCAGACCTGTTCCCAGCTGGCGGTGAAGTGATGCTGCAGGAGCTCGACGTCGTAGCGCATTTCCACGGTGCAACGTATGAATTCGTCATACGGCATCAGCAGCGCGGCGGCGAAATAATTCGCGAGCGCGACGCGGCAGAGTCGCTGCGACTCCGGTGCCGTCAGATGCTTCTCGTTGTTCTCGATCACCCGATGAATCGCGTCCTGCGCGTCGAGGAGTCCGATCTGGTGCGCAATCTGGAAATTGCGGCTCCATGGCGGCAGGACTTCGGAGATCGACAGCAAGCGACGATCGGGATCGAACCTCCGAATCACGCCGCCATCGCGGCTCACCGGAGTGAGCACGACCTCGATTCCCTCTCTGTCGCGGAGGAAGCCGGCCAGCGAGCGGTACATGTCGGAGCGATCGAGGTGTCCCAGAGCGACCACGCGTTCGGCGGCCGCCTCGAGCTCGGGAAAGTAATTGAGGTTGGCCTGGATGACGTCGTTCACTTCTTCCGACGGGAAGTGCGCCGGATCGACGCCCAGGAAATCGCGCCCATCGTAGAGTTTCGCGGCCAATGCCCGGGTCGATTCCACCGAGCTTCGATAGGCGTGATACAGCGAAACGATCGCTCGGGCGGCGGCGCTGTTTTCGGCGAGATCGCGGACATCGTTGGTGGTCAGCGGATGTTCTTCGAAAAGCGGATCGCCGAAGATCTCCTGCAGGTCGGCCGCTAATTGAGCCTGACTGTCGTCCGCGAAGGCAGCCAGTTCGACCTTGAAAATCTGAGCGGCTTTCACCAGCAGATGCGCCGGGATCGGTCGCTGGTTGTGCTCGATGAGATTGAGATAGCTCGGAGAAATCTCGAGCTGCGCGGCCAGCTGCGTCTGCGACACTCCCTCGCGACGCCGAAGGCTGCGAACCTTGTTTCCAATCCGAAGAGCAGACATCCTGGCCTCCCGACTGCAAATTTACTTCCATTTACAACTTTACAATCACGATTTGACAATAGTCTACAACCTAACATGCTGCTAAGTCGTATTTTGTTGACCTTGGCCTGTTCCGTGCTCATCTTTTACACATGCAGTTGGCCGTGGAGCAACATGCCTTGGTCGAGCGGATCCTCACTTCGGAGGCGATGGAGTTCGTCGCGATGCTGCATCGTGAATTCAATCCGCGCCGGGAAGAGCTGCTGGCGCGACGCGAGCGCGTGAAGCGCGAGATCGACGCCGGCAAGATGCCGGAATTTCTGGCCGAGACGCGATCCATTCGCGAACGCGACTGGAAAGTCGCTCCCATTTCCGGCGATCTGCTGGATCGTCGCGTTGAGATCACCGGCCCGGTCGACCGCAAGATGATCATCAACGCGCTGAACTCCGGTGCCAACGTCTTCATGGCCGACTTCGAAGACTCGCACGCCCCGACGTGGACGAACAACATCGAAGGTCACATCAATCTGTGCGATGCCGTCCGCCGCACCATCGAGCTCACCACGCCCGCAAAAACGTATCGGCTGAATGACAAGACCGCCACGCTGGTGGTGCGTCCGCGCGGATGGCATCTGGTCGAGAAACATTTTCTCGTCGATGGCCAGCCGGTCTCGGCCAGCCTCTTCGATTTCGCGCTTTATTTCTTCCACAACGCGCAGGAGCTCATTGGCCGTGGAACCGGACCGTACTTTTACCTGCCCAAGATGGAGTCGCATCTGGAAGCACGGCTTTGGAACGATGTCTTCGTCCGCGCGCAACGCGAGCTGGGCATCCCGGTCGGAACGGTCCGCGCGACCGTGCTGATCGAAACGATTCTGGCGGCCTTCGAGATGGACGAGATTCTTTGGGAGCTGCGCGATCACTCATCGGGACTCAACTGCGGCCGGTGGGACTACATCTTTTCCTTCATCAAGAAATTCAAAGCGCGCCGCGACTTCGTGATGCCTGATCGCGCGCTGGTGACGATGGAGAAGCCGTTCCTCGAGGCGTATGTCGATCTGCTCATCAAGACCTGTCACCGCCGCGGTATCCACGCCATGGGGGGCATGGCGGCGCAGATTCCGATCAAAAACGATCCTGCGGCGAACGATGCCGCGATGGCGAAAGTCCGCGCCGACAAAGAGCGCGAAGTCAATGCCGGTCACGACGGCACCTGGGTCGCACATCCAGGCCTGGTCGCTCTCGCCAAAGAAATCTTCGACGCGAAGATGAAAGGTCCAAACCAGATCGGCCAGACAGGAGTGTCTGGCCCACACAATGTGGCACAGACACTCTTGTCTGTGCCCGAGGGCCCGATCACCGAAAAGGGCCTGCGCCAGAACATCAACGTTGGCATTCAGTACCTCGAAGCGTGGCTGGGCGGCCTCGGATGCGTTCCGCTCTTCAACCTGATGGAAGACGCGGCCACGGCCGAGATTTCGCGCACGCAGCTCTGGCAGTGGATCCATCACGGCGCGCGGCTCGATGACGGCCGGCCGATCACGCTCGAGCTCTATCACCAGCTTCGCGACCAGGAATTGAAGTCGATCGGCGACCGCCCGCACCTCAAAACCGCTGCGGCGCTTTTCGATCGGCTGACCGCGAGCGACGCGCTCGCCGATTTTCTGACCATTCCGGCTTACGACGAACTCTTGAAAGTGGAGAAAGTGGAGAAAGGGGAGAAACCATGACCAGACGATTGCACGCGCTTCGCGATCCGAACGTGCTCGAACGCCAGTGGGAGACCGATCCGCGTTGGGACGGAATCGCCCGCGATTACACCGCCGAGGATGTGCTTCGGCTTCGCGGGTCGATCGAGATCCAGTACACGCTCGCCCAGATGGGAGCGGAGCGGTTGTGGAATCTGCTGCACGAAGAGCCGTACGTCAGCGCGTTAGGCGCACTCACCGGCAATCAGGCCATGCAGCAAGTGCGCGCCGGACTCAAAGCGATCTACCTGAGCGGATGGCAAGTGGCCGCCGACGCGAACCTGGCCGGCCACATGTATCCCGATCAGAGTCTGTATCCGTCGAATTCGGTCCCGCAAGTCGTCAAGCGGATCAATCAGACGCTGCAGCGCGCCGATCAAATCGATTCCAGTGAAGGCCGCCACGAGACGCATTGGTTTGCGCCGATCGTGGCCGACGCCGAGGCGGGCTTCGGCGGTCCCCTTAACGCCTTCGAGCTGATGAAGACAATGATCGAGGCGGGAGCGGCGGCGGTCCACTTCGAAGACCAACTCGCCTCCGAAAAGAAGTGTGGTCACCTCGGCGGCAAGGTCCTGGTGCCGACGTCGTGCTTCATTCGCACCTTGACGGCGGCCCGTCTGGCGGCCGATGTCATGGGTGTTCCGACGCTGGTCGTCGCGCGTACCGACGCGAATAGCGCGACGCTGCTCACCAGCGACGTCGACGAACGCGATCAGCCATTCATCAGCGGAGATCGGACTCCTGAAGGTTTCTTCGCCATCAAGGGTGGACTCGAGATGGCCATCGCGCGCGCAATCGCCTATGCACCCTATGCCGATCTGTTGTGGTGCGAGACATCGACGCCCGATCTGGACGAGGCGCGCCGATTCGCGCAGGAAGTCCACAAGGTGTATCCCGGAAAGATGCTGGCGTACAACTGCTCGCCGTCATTCAACTGGGCGAAGAAACTCGATGCCCCGACCATCGCCGAATTTCAGCGCGAGCTGGCGGCCATGGGCTACCGCTTCCAATTCGTCACGCTGGCGGGTTTTCACGCGCTCAACTACTCGATGTTCGAGCTGGCGCGCGAGTTCAAAGAGGAAGGCATGCCGGCCTACTCGCGGCTGCAGCAGTCGGAGTTTGCGGCCGAGGATCGCGGCTACACCGCTACCAAACACCAGCATGAAGTCGGCACCGGCTATTTCGACGAGGTCATGAAAGTCATCAGCGCCGGACAGTCTTCGACGACGGCGCTGGACGGTTCAACTGAGGCAGCTCAATTCTGAGTGCGGAGAGAGAAATGGAAGACATTCGTTCCTACAATATCGACAGTGACGACACGTTGCGCGATTGGGATGAGCTCAAAATCGAGCGGGAGGCTGCCGCTGACGACGAGCTGCCCTTCGAGATTCCTCGCGATTAGCCGGCTTTTTTTCGGCGCAGGATTTCCAGCGCCAGCGACCGCTGAGGTTCGTCTCCTGAGGCAAAATTCTGCAGCATCTGAACGATCGCCGCAGGACCCCAGGAGCTGAGCGCGCTGCCGCGGTGAATTGCCTGTAACGCACCGAGGGCGATGGAGGCATCGTCCGAGCTCAGGAGTCGCCCGACCGTCATGTAATCGTAGGTCGAACCGTTCTCGTGCAGAAACGCCGTGCAGACTCCCGTGCCGCATTCGATCGTCGATCACTCCTCGGTTCACCTGCTGTTCGAGAACTCTCAGCGCAGCAAGGGTTGCGTCGTCGTCTTCCAGTTCCCGTCTGACGATCGTCCACGCGGCTTCTTCGCGGACTCGTTCATCGCTGCTCGACAGTTCGGTAAGGAGTCGCTCCTTCCAGCTTGAGTGCTCATTCGGATCCGGCGGCGGAACACGATCGAGATAGTAGGTCGTCCATTCGGCGTTCAGCCACGCGCCTCCGCCTTCGTCGAACTCGTAGAATAACCGCACTCGGGACATCTGTAGGTCTTCGCTGAAATTCTCTCCAGGCTGCGAAACTGGGATGGCTCGTCGCACGTTTCCCAACGATCTGATGCCATCCTCTCTCCCCACCATTGCGAATCTCCGAGCAGTTGGCAGGTCGCGCACATCGAATCTACGATAATCGACCCATGCGAAACCTGGCGATGCTCCTGCTGTTGCTTGCGACCCCTCTGGCGGGCCAGACCTTGCCGGAGCGCACGCCGAAGACAGCAATCGATAACGAGCGACTGAACGACAACGTCAACGCTCGCCGGGAGTACGACGCCAACGCGCGTGCGCTCCTCAATCCGAGATTTCGCGACGCCCTCGACCGCTATCAGCCCGGCAACGCGCCGTCGTTGACGGCGGCATGGGGTGAATTCGTGGCCGCCGACGGAACGCCATTCATCGCGCTGCAGCTGGTGCTGCCGCCGGTCGCCGGCCTGCAGTATGGCGAGCTGATGCAGTTTTTCGGCGCTGTTGAAGACAGCACCGGCCATCGCATCGCGACTTATAACGAATCGCTGCCGGTGCAGCTCTCGCACGATGACCTCTTCGTGGAGCGCTCGCTGGTCGTGCCGCTGAAGAAGTCGAGCGGAACGTTCGGCGTTGCGCGCCGCGGCGAGATCATCGCGATGGCGCGCGTCGACTTCGAACCGGACGCGCTCGAGCCAACGACGGCGGGAGTCTCGCGCCTGATCTTGTCGCGCGATGTCTACATTCTCAAGAGCGCGCAGCGGCCGCTCGATCCATTCGCATTCGGGAGCACCAAGGTCATCCCGAAGCCGGACGCCTCATTTCGAAAGACGGAGGAGGTGTGGGTTTTTGCGGAGCTGCGGAATCCGTCGATCGCCGAGGACCGCACGCCGCACATTACGACCAAGACGACGTTCGAAGGTCCGACCGCGATTTCCGGGCCGCCCGTTCCCGCCATCGCCACTCCTCTCAAGGGCGCGCCCGGACACTATGGCCTGGGCAATCCGATCGACGTTTCGAAACTCGCGGCCGGCGATTACAAGCTCCGCGTCGTGATCACGGACCTGATTTCGAAGCAGGCGTATCGCCGCGAGGCAACGCTGCATATTCGCGACTGGCGCGCCCCTCATCCGCCGCTTCGCGGCACCTTCTCCCCGCTTCGCGGGGCGAAGGATCATGAGAACCCTGAGCGAAGCGAAGGGCCGGTTGAGGGGCCATCACTGCCTCGCGATCGCCTGCGGCGCTTCGCCCGACAACGTCCGCGAGGTCTCGACCATCCTGAGAAATTCGTCGCGGTAGCCTTCCAGGTCCGCTCCACGCATCGCGCGCGCCAGCGCGAGCACATCGGCGTAGGTGGCGCTTCCTTTGTACTGCGACTTTCTGAGCAGCATGCCGAACTCCGCCACCGCCGTTGCAAATTGCAGATCGGAGGACGACTCATAGATGCTGCGCCCTTCGTCGACAACGCGCGCAGTGATCAACTGACTGGTATCGGCATGCGGATCTTTGTAGCGCAGGCGCAGCTCCGCGATCTGGCCGCGACCGGTGGTGGAGATTTCGTAAAGCGCGGTGACCGAATGCCCCGACCCGAGCTCGCCGGCGTCTTTGGTGTCGTCTGCGAAGTCTTTGTTGGCCAGCGCGCGGTCCTCGTATCCGATCTGGCGATAGGACGTCACGACCCGCGGATCGAATTCCAGCTGTACCTTCACGTCCTTCGCGATCGCGACCAGCGTTCCCTGGAGCTGGTGGACGAAGACCTTCTTGGCCTCGTTGATGTTGTCGAGATAGTAATAATTACCGTTACCTTTATCGGCAAGAGATTCCATGAAGGCATCTTTGTAGTTGTCGTCTCCGACGCCGATGCAGGTCAGATAGATGCCCTTCTTGCGCTTTTCCTCGATGACATTGATCAGCGCGTCGCCGGTCATTCCGACGTTGAAGTCGCCGTCGGTGGCGAGGATGACGCGATTGTTCCCGTCAGTTGCGAAATTCTCCTCGGCGGTTTTGTAGGCCAGCTCGATTCCTGCGCCCCCAGCGGTCGAGCCGCCGGCCTGGAGCTGGTCGAGTGCGGCCAGGATCGTCTGCTTGTTGGCTCCGGAGGTCTGTGGCAGCACGACTCCGGCTGCACCGGCGTAAACGACGATGGCCACCGAATCTTCGGGACGGAGCTGCTCGACCAGCAGTCGAAATGCCGACTTGAGAAGCGGCAGACGCTCGGGCGGCATCATCGATCCCGAGACGTCGAGCAGAAAGACGAGATTGTTGGGCGCGAGCTTCCACTGGTCGATCGTCTTTCCCTGGATGCCGACGCGCAGCAGGCGGTGATTCGGGTTCCATGGGCATCCGGCCACTTCGCTGGCCACGCTGAACGGCCGCCCGTCGCTGGGTTGCGGATAGCTGTACGTGAAGTAATTGATCATCTCTTCGACGCGGACGGCTTCGGCCGGCGGAAGCATGTTGGCGTTCAGAAATCGACGGACGTTGGCGTAAGAGGCGCCGTCGACATCGATCGAGAAAGTGGTGGTCTTCTCATTCTTCGTGTCGATGAATCCGTTCTCGGCGATCTTTGCGTATTCGGCAGTGCTCGGCCGCTCGACGTTCGACATCGGAACGGCGGCCGGCAATTGAAGCGCTTGCACTCTTCCGCCTGCGATTCCGCCGCTCACCACGTACGGACTCTCTGCAGCGACGGTAATGGCTTCTGAGACGCTGGATGAGAGCTTCGCGTCGCGGCGAACCTCCTTGTCCGCAACTGCGAGGCGCATTTTCTTCTCAGTGAAGCCTTCCAGCTGGACTCGCAATTCGTATTTCCCGGGAGGGACATTTCTGAATTCGTAATGGCCTTTCGGATCGGTGACGGTCGATTGCTGGCCCAGCGTCACCGTTACGCCCGGCAACGGATTGCCCTGCCCATCGGCGACCGTTCCGCTGACGGTTCCGGGTTTGTTAGGCAACGATGTGCATGCGACGACGAGAGCGATGACGAGAACGAGGGCACGTTTCATGGTTCCTCCGATGACTACCAATCAGCGCTGCAGGGCCATTGCCGATAAGACACGCAGCTAAGTCGTAGAGAAACCGCTGTTCGCAATTCCGAAACATCCACCGGTGTGGATTTCGGGCCCATTTTCATGAACGTATACTCATCGGCCGATGCAACGGATCCGAGTGGTCGATTCGCATACCGAGGGGGAGCCGACGCGGGTGATTTTGGAGGGTGGGCCGGATCTCGGTGGCGGCCCGATCGCCGATCGCCGCGAGCGGTTCCGACGCGACTTCGATCGCTATCGCTCCGCGGTCGTCAACGAGCCGCGCGGATCGGATCCGGTCGTCGGCGCGCTGCTCGTACCGCCGCAGGACTCCACCTGTGCCGCCGGCGTCATCTTCTTCAACAACGTCGGCTACCTCGGCATGTGCGGTCACGGAACGATCGGTGTCGTCACGACGCTCGCTTACATTGGCCGGCTCGAGCCTGGTGTGCATCGCATCGAAACGCCGGTCGGCGTCGTGAGCGCCGAGCTGCACGACGACGGCGACGTTTCCGTGAGCAATGTCCCCAGTTACCGATTTCGAAAAAATGTACAGATCAATGGTGAGGTTTCCGGCGACATCGCGTGGGGCGGAAACTGGTTTTTCCTGGTCAATCAGCAGCGCCACGATCTGGAGCTCGACAATGTCGAGCGACTGACTGACTTCACGTGGGCGATTCGCCAGACTCTCGAACGCGAAGGCATCACCGGAAAGGATGGCGCGCGCATCGATCATGTGGAGCTGTTTGGTCCGCCGCATCGCCGCGACGCCGATAGCCGGAACTTCGTCTTGTGCCCGGGAAGAGCCTACGACCGATCGCCATGCGGCACCGGCACGAGCGCGAAGATGGCCTGCCTCTACGAGGACGGAAAACTCGCGCCGGGAAAAGTCTGGAGGCAGGAGAGCATCGTCGGCAGCCTGTTCGAAGGGCACGTCGATGTCGTCGACAACGCCATTCGACCGACCATCCGCGGCTCGGCCTACGTCAACGGCGAAGCGACGCTGATTCTCGACGAGCGGGACCCGTTTTGCTGGGGGATCGGAGTGGGGTCAGGTCTTTGATTCGCGCTTGTGTCCACCTGCCGTAGAGTCTGCGCCCTGTAGTGCGAAGCGCGAATGAAAGACCTGACCCCATCATGAACGCAGAGTCTGCGCCCTGTAGAGTGAAGCGAGAATGAAAGACCTGACCCCATGAAGGACATCCTCATCGTCGGCGGAGGCGTCATCGGGCTGTGCACCGCCTACTACGCCGCGGAGCGCGGCGACCGCGTCACCGTGTGCGATCGCGGATCCGAAACCGACCTCGGATGTTCGTATGGCAATGCCGGAATGATCACGCCGAGCCACTTCGTGCCGCTGGCCGCGCCGGGCGCGATTCGCCTCGCGCTGAAGTGGATGTGGAATCCGGAGAGTCCGTTCTACATGAAGCCGCGTCTCGATCCGAGCCTGATCGAATGGGCCTGGAAGTTTTACCGAGCCGCGACGGTCGAGCACGTTCTGCGAACATCGCCGCTGATTCTCGAGCTCAATCTCGCGAGCCGCGGGTGTTTCGTCCAGCTCGCTCGCGACTGGGGCGACGACTTCCTCCTCGAGAAAAACGGCATCGTCATGGTTTGCAACACCGAGGAGGGTTTGCAGCATGAGGTCGCGACGGCGGGAATGGCGCGCGAGCTCGGCCTGCCGGTCGAGATTCTCGATGCGAAGAAAATCGCCGCGATGGAACCCGATCTTCGGATGACCGTCGCGGGTGGAATCTATTTCCCGAAGGACGCCTACCTCGCGCCCTGGCGCTTCATGAGCGCCCTGAAGAAGCGCGTTCAGGTGCGGTGGAACACGGGCGTTGCGTTGCGCGCTGACGGAAATCGTGTCGTTTCTGACTTCAACGCTGACGAATACGTGATCTGTAGCGGGGCGTGGTCATCGGAGATTGCGCGCGAACTCAAACTGCATCTGCCCATGCAGGCCGGAAAGGGCTACAGCCTCACGCTGCAAAATCCGAGACAGAAACCGGCGCACGCCTTGATCCTTTCGGAGGCGCGCGTGGCGGTGACGCCGATGAACGGCGCGCTCCGATTCGGGGGAACCATGGAGATCACCGGCACCGATCTCTCGATCAATCCCGCTCGGGTGCGCGGAATCGTGAAGGCCGTCCCGAAGTATCTTTCGGATTTCAGCGCCGACGATTTTCGCGATGTGAAACCGTGGGCCGGCCTGCGTCCATGCTCACCGGACGGTTTGCCGTACATCGGCCGCTTCGCGCGATATTCAAATCTCTCCGTGGCCACCGGCCATGCCATGATGGGCCTCAGCCTCGGTCCCATCACCGGCAAGTTGATGACCGAGGTGCTGGCGGGGGAGAAGACGTCGATTGCGATCGAAAAGCTCTCGCCGGATCGGTACGCATGAACTGGAAAGGTGTCATTCCCGCGATCACGACGCCGTTTCGCGAAGACCTGAGCGTCGATCACGATTTCCTCGCCAAGCACGCGTCATGGATGATCGAAAACGGTTGCGCCGCAATCGTGGCGCTCGGATCGCTGGGCGAGGGGGCGACGCTCGAATTCGATGAGAAAGTCGCGGTCGTGAAGACATGCCTTCGGAGCAAGGCGCCGGTGGTTGCCTCGATCTCGGCGCTGAGCACCGCCGCCGCGGTCCGCCTCGCGAAAAAGGCCGAGGAGATCGGGTGCAGCGGGTTGATGGTGCTGCCGCCGTACGTCTACTCGACCGATTGGCGCGAGATGAAAGCGCACATTGAGGCGGTGCTGCGCGCTACCAAGCTCTCGTGCATGCTCTACAACAATCCGATCGCGTACCGGACTGACTTCTTGCCCGAGCAGGTCGCCGAGCTGGCGTCAGAGCATCAGAATCTTCAGGCAGTAAAAGAATCCTCTGCCGATGTCCGCCGCATCGCCGCGATCAAAGCGGTCATGCGACGGCCGATGGCGATCTTCGTCGGCGTCGATGACTTGATCGTGGAAGGAATCGCGGCGGGCGCGGTCGGATGGATTGCCGGATTGGTCAATGCCCTGCCAAAAGAATCGGTGGCGCTCTTCCAGGGCGCGGACATCTATTCATGGTTCCTGCCTCTGCTGCGGCTCGACACCGTGCCGAAGTTCGTACAGCTCATCAAGCTCGTGCAACAGGAAGTCGGGATGGGAAGCGAGCACGTCAGGCCGCCGCGCCTGACTCTCGCCGGCGATGAGCGCAAGGCGGCCCTGTACATCATTCGATCCGCTATCGCTTCGCGGCCGCGCGTATGAACGACGTCGATCGAGCGGCGCGCGCGGCGTCCGACGCGTTCGCGAGCTACGGCTGGCTGAGCGGTCGCAAAAAAGGGGAGCTGCTGCGCTCGATCGCGTCACGCCTCGAAGCAAACGGCGAGGCAATCGTCGCGACTGCCAGCCGGGAGACCTCGCTCGGCATCCCGCGCTTCAAAAACGAGCTCGGGCGAACGTGCAATCAGTTGCGGATGTTCGCCGGTCTGGTCGAAGAAGGATCGTGGGTCGATGCGCGCATCGACCACGGCAAAATCGACGTCCGCTCGATGCTGCGTCCGCTCGGACCGGTGGCGGTGTTTGGCGCCAGCAACTTTCCGCTCGCTTTTTCGGTGCCCGGCGGCGACACCGCTTCCGCGCTCGCTGCCGGCTGTCCGGTGATCGTGAAGGCGCATCCGGCGCATCCCGAAACCTCCAAGCTGACCGCGCGGGCGATCTCGGAAGTCGTCCCGCCAGGCGTCTTCGCGCTGATCGAAGGTTATGAAGCGGGCATCGAGATGGTGAAGCATCCTTTGATCAAGGCGGTCGCCTTCACCGGATCGCGTCGCGGCGGCCGCGCGCTGATGGACACCGCTGCGGCGCGTCGGGAGCCGATTCCGGTCTTCGCGGAAATGGGGAGCATCAATCCCGTTTTCATCCTGCCGCGCGCGCTGCGCGAACGCGGCGCCGAAATCGCGGCCGGCTTGCACGCCTCGGTCACCTTAGGCGTCGGGCAGTTCTGCACGAATCCGGGACTCGTCATCGCGCGCGAACCGGGACCTTTCGTCGAAGAGCTGGCGAAACGGATGGCGGCAACGCCGTCGGCGCCGATGCTGACGCCGTCGATCGCCGATGCGTACCAAGCGGGTGTGGCGCGTTTTACATCGCTCGCCAATCGGCGCGCTTTTGTCGAGGGGGGCGCAGCGCTGTTCGCGACCAATGCTGCGACATTCCTCGATCACGAAGAATTGATGGAGGAAGTCTTCGGGCCGTCGACGCTGGTCGTCGAAATCGACGATCGCGAGCAACTGCTCGAGATCGCGCGGCGGCTGGAAGGGCAGTTGACGGCCACCATTCACGCCGCCGAAGGCGAGATCGGCGAGTACCGCGAGCTCATTCAAATTCTGGAGACGAAAGTCGGGCGCATCGTCTTCAACGGTTATCCGACTGGCGTGGAGGTCGTGCCCGCGATGGTGCATGGCGGTCCCTATCCCGCGACCTCCGATGGCCGATCGACGTCCGTGGGCACGCGCGCGATCGAGCGATTCGCGCGTCCGGTCGCGTGGCAGAACGCGCCGGAGGCAGCCCTTCCCGAGGAGCTGAGGGAATCGAATCCGCTCGGCATCGCGCGGATGGTCGATTCAGCGGCGAGGTCGATGCAGTGACCGCGGCGCGATCCAATAGATCGCGCCACCCTCGTCATCGGTGAAGAACAGCCGGCCGTCGGGCGCAAACCGAACGTCCGCGACGCGCGAGATCGTTTGGCCCTTGCCAGCGGTAACGAAATCGATGAGGCCGTGGGTGGGAAGGTGCGTGGTCGGATCCGTCGGCGCCCATCGCAGGCCGGCGTTGATCCATTCGCCGAAGCTGCCGTGGAGACCGACGAAAAAGGCGCCGGTGTAGAGATCGGGCCATCCGAAGTCCCGCTCCCAGTCGAAGCCGAAGGGAGTGTCGTGAAGCTTGAACGTTCGCTGCGGCACGGAGACGGCGGCGCAATTGGGCATCGGCTGAATGTCGGGGTTCGGAATTCCGCGCTGCACACAGCAGGGATATCCGAAATTGTCGCCGTCGCGGAGCTCGATCAACTTTTCCGTTCCTCCGACGGCCTCCCACGGGTCGCCGCTCAATTCGGCGGCGTAGCAGGAGTTCCACGGCATGCAGCGGATGTACAGCGGATTGCGCAGGCCGTTGATCACGATGTCGCCGCGGAGATCGTGGCCGGATCCGATCCTGAGCACCGATCCGAGGCGCACGTCCTCGACCGGACAGGTGTTGTTGTCCATCTGGCCCGAGCTGACATAGAGCGAGCCGTCGTTCGCGGCGGCCAGTGAGTGCGTGAATCGGAAGTAGATATTTGCCGATTGCGGCATGAATGACGCGACCATTGCCGGCGTCGATGGACTGATGGCGGTCGCACCAACGGCGTAAGGCACGCGATACACCGCCTCGGCGACGGTGTAATAGAAGAAGCCATTGGCGATCAGGATGCCGTGCACGGCCTGATAGGCGTCTCCTTCGGCGAACGTGATGCGGGCAGGCGGCGTCCCGAGGTCGCCTTCGCGAAAAAGAAAGATTGCACCCGCTCCCGGTGGCGCAGCGCCCGGTGTCCGTCGCTTGGGCGATGCGACGAAGAGATCGCCGTTGGGCGCGAACAGCAGGACGCGCGGCGTCGGCACATCCGCAAACTTGCGCAGACACAATTCGGCAGGCACCGAGACGCCGGCGACGTTCGTGCCGAAATCGCAAAAGCGGTCCGACGTCGAAGGAGCAGCGCGATGACGCTGCGCCTGGAGCTCCACCGCGACAGCGACGATGGTCAGAGCAATGCTGGACAGCCGTCCGGGCGGGGGCATGGCGATGAGTTTAAATCATCGGCCAAAGCCGAGCTTTGGCCAGCGGGGGAGGTTGCGGGGCACCGGCGGGTCTGAAACTTTTTTGGGGGGGTAGGGTAGCAATCTGGGCCGCCCAGTCACTACGCATTGAATAGGTCATATCGAAGAGGAGGATCGTTCGATGCGTGACGTACGTGGCGTTACAGTTGTCGCAGTCTTCCTGCTAATCATATGTTCGCTTTCCTCTCAAACGATCTACGCATCTGAGGCTGTGCTGGAGCGCGGCGACCAGGCGGCCGCACTTGCCGCGTATGGCAAGAGTGCATTTCTCACCGTAATACGGCTGCGGCCAAAGCCGGATTCGCAAGTCGATACCAGTAGTAACAACGTCGTTGCCACAACCGGCACATCAGACACAAGTTCTGCATTCATCGTCCGAAACTCCGGCACGACCGAATTGTTTCGCGTTCGGTCCGACGGCAATGTGGGCATCGGTACGACCACTCCCTCGCAAAAATTACACGTGGCGGGACAGTACGCGGAAGTCGAATTCAACAGCGGCGCCAGCAGTTCGCCCGCAACAATTTTCCTCGCGCATTCGCGCGGTTCTGTTGGCTCTCCGACGAATTTAGTGGCGCTTGATTACGCCGGCACGTTTCTCTTTGGGGCGTACATGGGAGTCGGCTACGTCAATGCCGGGCGCATCGACTCGCTCGTGACTGCGACAGGCAGCTCGTCCGTCGACGCTGCGCTGATATTCAGCCCCGCGAGCGTAAACAATGGAAATTTTGAAGTAATGCGGATAAGCGCCTCGGGCAACGTTGGGATAGGTGGAGTGACTAATCCGAGTCACAAACTCGAGGTCGTGGGTGACGCGAACTTCAGCGGCACCGTGACCGGCGGAAACATTGTTGCCAAATATCAAGATCTAGCCGAGTGGGTTCCTGCATCGGAAGAACTAGAACCCAGCACTGTTGTCGTCTTGCGCCCGGGCAAAGAAGTCGCTGCGTCAACCTTCGCCTATGACACGAAGGTCGCCGGCGTAGTTTCCGCGCAACCGGGCATCACCCTCGGTGAAGGTGCTCCCAACAAAATCAAAGTAGCTACAACAGGGCGCGTCCGAGTGCGAGTCGACGCAACACGGCACTCAATCGCGGTGGGAGATCTCCTTGTGACGAGCGATCTTTCCGGCACCGCGATGTATTCGGAGCCGATCGAGATTGCGGGCGCAAAGATCCACAGACCTGGAACCATCATCGGAAAAGCGCTCGAGCCATTGTCCGCCGGTCAAGGCGAAATCCTCGTGCTGCTCTCGTTGCAGTAGGAGATACTTATGACGAAGTTCCGCTTTGCGCGTTCCGCCCTCGGGTTGGCCGTCAGCGCTAGCCTTCTTGTCGCGAGCAGCGTGTTTGCCGCTCCGATAGCGGGACGGAGCAAGCTCCTCTTGTTTGTGCAGCCGAACGCGACCGCGCCGGCACAAATATCGAGCGGCTTTGATGCGCAGGTTATAGAGACGTATGAAGGCGGCACGGTCCTTTCTGTTGCTCAGACGCAAGTTCAGATAGTTGCCGCGCGGGCAGCTGCCGCGGGTGTGAGCGCTGTCGTTCGCGACAACTTCGATTTGATCTACCTGCCTCATGGCAAGATCGACTCTCGATTTGGCACGGCAGCGTCAAATCCCGGAAAGCTGCTGCGAGGCCCCTATTCGTCGGGCGAGACAGGCCTTTTTCTGCTGCAGTTCCACGCGCCGATCAAGGCGTCCTGGGTCGATGAGCTCACAGCGCTTGGCATCCAGGCGGTTCAGTACGTGCCATTTAATACATTGATCGTGGCTGCAACACCGGAGCAGATGGTCGTCGCCGCAACGCGACCATTCGTGCAATTCACTGACCTCTACCACCCGTCGTTGAAAGCGGATTTCGTCGACGTCCCGCCCGGATCCAGGGGACTCATCGTCATTGAAGTGCCGAGAACGACTGGCACGGCTGTCGTTGATCGTATTCGACAATTGGCGGTCGATGCGCCGAAGGTCGAGGTCATCGGCGACGAGACCCGCATCACGGCGACTTTTGATGGTTCTGCAGTCCCGACGATCCGCGACATGCCGCTCGTGATCGGACTAACGAGCGTACCGACGCTCCTGCCCTCCGACGAACGAGTTGCCATTGGAATTTCGAGCAACATCACTGCGACCGGCATTCCGATCAATCACAGCAGGTACACGCAGTGGCTGAAGAGTCTGTGTGGGTACTGCGATACTCTTGCAGCCGATGGGTTCAATGTTGGGATCGCTGAGTACCTTGGTCTCGACGCGCCAATTCCAATGCTATGTCCGGCCCCCCAATTACGCTGACCGCTTCGGCTGGCAACATCGACGAGCAGAATCCGAATCCTGACCCGGATCCTACCATCCATTGCCCGACCCTCAACCCTCTCTTGACGTTGCCACCTGGGACTTCCAAGAACGACGATCGGCCCCATTCCAAACTCCCAGCAAGGCTTCGGAAGACTCAGCATCGACGAGATCCTGAATCCGTATCCGTCACGAGTCTTTGTAAATCAGACGGTCCAGCTGTCGAGCGGCGTTCAGAGCTGGTCCTTCAACTACCGCGTTCACGACGGAAATCTCCCTGTGAAAGTTGTACTGGTTTGGACCGATGCTCCTGCGGTAACCGGATTGATGAACAACTACACCAGTGACCACACGGCGACTCCGCTTGTGAACGACCTCGACCTGTCGGTGCAAATTGGATCTCCATGTTCCGCCAGATACATCGGAAATGTGCTCGAAGTAACGGATGAGACGAAGGGGGAAACGTCGCACTCGTATGGCTGCTCTGATACCGTCCCATATGACTCAGCGAACAATGTCGAGCTGGTGCGATTCTTCGCCGCTGGCGACACCTCATTTACGGTGAGTGTCAACAGGCAGTCCGGCAACTCCAGCTCGCAGGACTTTGCATTGGTGGTCTACAACGCTTACGACCCGCTAGCGTCACTGACAACTCCTCGTGCGCTGGACGCGGCAGCGACTGATTCCACAACAGTGAGCCTTCACTGGACAAGCGCGACCATTCCGGCGTCGTTCGAGATCTGGGAAAGCTCGGGCGGCCAAGCTTTTAGTCTGCTCGGCACATCGACGAACACGTCTTTCACGCATTCGGGCGCCACATCAAACACCGCTCATCTCTATAAGGTTCGCGCGAAGGCGGCCGACGGTAGTAGCTATTCCGGGTTTAGCAACATCGATCCGGCTGTGACGATGAGTTTCACGGACGATCCGGCGACCCCTGGAAATACTCCGATCAAGGCCACCCACATCTTCGAGCTTAGACAAGGAGTAAATTATCTGGGCGCAGCCGTTGGACTTTCGCCGGCGACCTTTACGGACGCCACGCTGACGCCAGGCACAACAATCGTAAAGGCGATCCATCTGTCGGAGTTGCGCGTTGCGCTCAACGAGGCGCGGACGATGTTCGCTTTACCGCCGGTTATCTTCGTAGACGACCCTCTAGGCATCGGCATCACGACGGTCACGGTTAACCATATTCAGCAATTGCGGAGCGGGCTCAAGTGAGAGTCACTATAAGAACCGCGTTTTCCCTGGTGGTGGCGCTCCTCGCCAGCCCTTCGGTGGCGTCCGTGGCGCCAGCAGGGTCGCTGATTACCTCGGGAGTCAAGCTCATCGTCTATCCTTCTCCGCCTCCGTCAGTCGGTTTCGTGCGCCTCGACGCCTTCACGCCCCAAGGCGCGTTCATTCGGACGATCACCACAACGTCTCCAGGCAATTTGGTCGGCCCAATCGCCAGTGATCGCTTCGGAAATCTGTTGGCTCTCAGCGACGCCTTCGGAGGTTCTCTCGTCAAGATCAACGATGACGGATCGCAGTCGAGCTTCTCGGTGCCTCTTCAGGAGGGCGCTTCTCTTTCACCGGATCAAAATGGCAATGTGTATATCAGTTACTCGCGGATTTCCAAGATCTCTCCGTCAGGTCAGGTCGTAGCGATGTACACTCCAGGCACTCCCTTTGCGCAATTCATCGACCTTGCACCCGATCAGTGCACGATGTATTTCACAGACACCGTCCCAACGGTTTATCGATTCGATGTCTGCCGGGGCGTAGCGCTTCCACCGCTAGCGACGACGCTGCCGCCCGGCGTTGCCGGAGACCTGCGGGTGCTCCCTTCCGGCCTGATCCTTGTGACGGACGGAGCGGCCGGCGTGGTTCTCATCGACCCCACTTCGGGCGCAGTTGTGCGGACGTATCCGGTGCCCTCACAGCTTCTGGCACTTGCAACTGACGGGACGTCATTTTGGGCGGGGGGTGGACCGCTCGTCCGGCGCGTCGACTTGCAGAGCGGAGCAATTCTCGCGACTGTGAATACTGGCCTTGATCAGCTCAACGGCCTTACGGTGGTCGGCGAGCCGCGTGCGGCATTTGCCGCGTCAATTCCGACGTTCAGCCCCGAGGGATTGGTCGCACTCGCGCTGGCGCTCGCGGCCGCCGGCCTTCTCGCGGTGCGAAGACTCTGAGCGTGTGGTGCGATCCGAATGACGGCGACCTGAGCCCGCTCAGTACGCCATCCCATCGTCGTCCAGTCCGAAGTAGTGCCCGAGCTCGTGGATGACGGTTTCGCGAATCTGCCGGACCGCGTCGCGATGATTGCGCGCGATCCGCAGGATCGACCCGCGAAAAATCACGATCTGTGACGGCAGCGGCGGATGCGTGCGAAAGATGCCTAGAAGCTCGTTGCCCGCGTCCTCGAGGAGATCGTAATCCTCCTCGGAGGGCTCTTCCTCGACCACCACCGCCACATTATCGATGAGCGATTTGAAGCGATCCGGCAGCTCGCCGAGGGCTTGCTCGACCAGCTCGTCGAATTTGCTCTGAGAGATGTCGATCATCACCCCTCACCCCGTCCCTCTCCCCGCTTGCGGGGAGAGGGTGGTCCCGCAGAGCGGGACCGGGTGAGGGCTCACCAGCCGGGAATGATATTGAATCCGAAAACCCAGCCCGCCTTGGGCCGCTGATACGGTTTGGCCCAGTAGAACTCCAGCGGAATGTAGCTGAGCAGCAGCCGCGCGCCGACGCCGCTGCTGACGCTCGGAACGCGCTCGGATGTCTTGCTGTCGAAGCGGATGCGCGGATGCTGTCCTTGCGACCACGCCACGCCGGCGTCGGTGAAGAAGAAGAGCTCCGTCGGAATGAATCCGGTCGCCAGTCCGAATTCCTTCGTGCCGAACAGCGGAATGCGGGCCTCGGCGTTGATCACCCCGATCCTCGAACCGAACAGCCGGTCGAAAACCGGACAGGCGTTGGGGTTGGTCTTCGTGGCGACGCACTCATCGAGATTGATCGAATTGAATTCGTAACCGTGGACCAGCGACGGATCGCCCACGAACAACGGCTGGATCCGGGTATCCTCGGAATCGCGGCCGTAGCGGCCGTAGTGGACGCCGCGGACTGCGAAGGTGACCGGACGCGCGAAGAAATATTTTCGATAGTCGCCCAGGACGGTGTTGAAGTGGAGATTGCCGGCGAGCGTGTCGACTTCCGCGCGATATCGCGACCCCATGATGGGCGAGAGGAAGCCGAAAATCGCGCTGTCGCCGACGAATGCCGCCGACGCTCGCCCGAGATTCAGTCCGAAATTGCCGGGAAGCTGTTCGGTCCTGTCGTCGATGATCGTGTTTCCCACGATCGTGACGGTCTCGATTTCGGCCTTCAGACTCTGGCGCTGAATGCCTCCGGAAAACTCGACGCGTCGTGTCGTGCTGAACGGATACTGAATGACGCCCGACACATCGTCGTAACGGCTGATGTCGCGCTCCTGCTGAATGACATCCGCGACGACTCTCTGCCCATTGATCGTGACGACAGTTTGTCCGGCGCCGGTGAATGCGCTGACGAACGGAAGGTGGGTGTAGTCCACGCCCCAGTTCCATCGATGTTTCTGGTTGAGGTAGAAGACTTCGCCGGCGAGTTGATCGCCGAACGTTCCGATCCCGCCCGTCCCGCCGCCCTCGAAGCTCAGCCCGACATTGTTTTCGCCGAGGACGTCGCTGAAGTAGGCGCTGACGCTTCCCGCGACTCCGGTGCCGAACGAGCTGACGCCGACTCCGATGGTCGGAGGCCCGAGGTAGGCGAGGTGGAGCGAGCTGCTGACGGGCGCGGTCTGGAATCGCGTCTCGGGCGGCAGCAGGCCGGCGGCGGGCTGCTCGAGATAGGCCGTGATCGCGGATCCTGTTCCGCGGAGCGGCGGCAGTTGCGCGGCGCGCGAAGCTTCGGGCGGCAGCGCGGTCGTGACGGTCGCACCTGCGGCAGTGGGCGCGATTTTGTAGATGTT
>DASPZU010000016.1:0-30654 GCA_035636095.1 Thermoanaerobaculia bacterium | reverse complement strand
CGCCCACCCGTAATTCGATCTCGAACTCGTCGACCGGCTCCGGTTTTCGCCGCAGGATCCATTCGCCGCGTCGGCGCAGCAGCTCGAGATTGCGCGTCACGCTGACGCGCTTGATGGCGTCGAGCTCGGCGGCCAGGCGCTCGAGGTCGGCCGCCGACACATCGCGCGCAGCCGGATCGAGCCGTCGGATGTGACGATGCAACAAAGCGCGCCGAATCCAGGCCTCCGGAGGAAATTCTCGGAAACGCGTTTCATCGGGTTGTCGGGTTGTCGGGTTGTCGAAGCGATCGACGATCTCTTCCAGAATTTTCCACTGCTCGCGCGCCTGCCTCGCGATGGCGGCGAGGTTGTCGATTGCGCTGGCGTCGAATTGCGCGAGCAGAACGCGCACGCGATTGCGAAGAAATCGCGGATCGGCATTTGACCGATCGACCCTCGAGACAACGCCTCGCTGCCGCAGGAACGATTCGATTTGGCTGCGCGAGACCTCCAGCAGCGGACGGATGACTCCGTCGGCCCGAACCGGGTGAATTCCGCGCAGACCGGCCAGCCCGCCGCCGGTCATGAGGCGCATGAGGACCGTCTCGGCCTGATCGTTCTTTTGATGTCCGGTGGCAATATGCGAGACGCCACGAATTTCCTTCAGTCGCGCATGGCGAACGTCGCGAGCGGCCGCCTCAATGCCGTGCCGCCGGATCTGATCAGGATCGAGTGAACCGTCTTTAACGTGAAGCGTTACTCCGAGTTTGTCGCACAGCTCGCGCACGAACTGCTCATCGGCATCCGACTCCGCGCCGCGAAGATGATGATTGACGTGGCCCGCGACGATCGGCACTCCGATCTCGTGCAGCGCGAGGAGAAGCGCCGTGGAATCGGGTCCGCCCGACACGGCGACCAGCACCGGCCCGCCGATGCCGTGCATCTCCAGGAATCGTCGCGCAGCGTTGACGATCACGGATCAAGGTTACACTTGAGCGATGGTGCCGCGCCTACAGTTGGCTGCTTTTTCCACGCTGCGTAGAAATAATGCACAAGCTGTAGAAAAAGCAGCCAACTGTAGGCGCGGCACCATCCGAGGATTCACGATTCTGGAGGTCCTGATCGTGGTGGCCATCATCGGCATCATCGCCGCCATCGCGATCGCGAATTACCTCAACGCGCTTCAGCGCACCAAGCAGAAGCGGACCATGGCCGACATCCGCGGCATCGCCATCGCGTGGGAAGCGCGCGCGGTCGACGCGAAGGCCTACAACGCCGCGGGAGTATTCAACCTGCCGGCGAACACGATCACGTACAACGACCTCACCACGCTGCTCGCCCCGACGTACATGCGCAACATTCCGCGTCAGGACGGGTGGGGGTGGAATCTCGACTTCACGCTGGATCAGCCGATGGGCGGAGCGCAGGCTTCGGTCTACGTGATTCGATCCCCAGGTCGCGATGGGCAGTTCACGGGCGGCGGTTACACGCCCGGCCCGACCACGGAGTTCGATTGTGACATCGTCTACTCGGGCGGTGCGTTCGTGGTCTGGCCCGAGGGAACGCAGATGAAATAGTTGGGATTTTGGTGGCGGTGGACAGAGTCGAACTGTCGACCTAGCGCTTATGAGACGCCCGCTCTAACCATCTGAGCTACACCGCCCACCGAGGCAGCTTATACTGAACGCGCTGAGGCGCTGAAAATTCCGCGCGCAGGCCATGACGGAATACGTCGACGAACGCCACTGCCTCGTCTGCGGAGAAACGCAGTCGCAGGCCCATCTCGAGCGCTGCTTGGTGTGCGGAAAATATTTCTGCCCCGATCACGCCTTCAAGCGCACTGGACGCCGGTTCTGTTCCGCCGGCTGCGCCCGCGATTTTTTCTGGGGCGTTGAGGATGAGGAAGATGAAGACCCTACCAAAGAGATTCCCGAGCCAGAGTACTAAGGCCGAACTGGCGGACCTGAAGAAGCGACCGCGCCGGCTGCGCCGCACCGAATCGATTCGCGCGCTGGTGCGCGAAACCGTCGTGAATCCCGAAGATCTGATTTATCCGCTGTTCGTGGTGCCCGACAACCGCCCGCACGTCGAGATCCAATCGATGCCCGGGGTGTGGCACAACCGCGTGCGCGAAGCTGTCGACGAGAGCCTGCGCGCGTACGACGCCGGGATTCGGGCGGTGCTGTTGTTCGGTTTGCCGGAATCTAAGGACGCCATTGGATCGGCGTCGTGGGATCCGTCCGGTCCGGTGCAGTCGGCGATCGAGGCCATCAAGAACAAGATTCCGCCGATGTGCGTGATGGCCGACGTCTGCCTGTGCGAGTACACCGATCACGGGCATTGCGGCGTCATCGATAGTCAAGATGTTGACAATGATGCCACTCTGCCCTTGCTGGCCAGGCAGGCAGTGTCATTCGCGCAGGCGGGGGCCGATTTCGTCGCGCCCTCCGACATGATGGACGGGCGGGTGGCGGCCATCCGCGGCGCGCTGGACGAGGCCAGCATGCCCGAAGTCGGGATCATGTCGTATTCGGCGAAATTCGCGTCCGGTTTTTACGGACCGTTCCGGGAAGCGGCCGAATCGACGCCGCAATTCGGCGATCGGCGCACCTATCAGATGGACCCGGCTAACGTTCGCGAAGCGATTCGCGAAATGGAGCTCGATGTCGAAGAGGGCGCCGACATGATCATGGTCAAGCCGGCGCTGGCGTACCTCGACGTCATCCGCGCCGCGCGCGAGAATTTCGATCTGCCCATCGCGGCCTACAACGTCAGCGGCGAATACGCCATGGTCAAGGCGGCCGCTGAGCGCGGATGGATCGACGGGACGCGCGTCATGAGCGAGATTCTGACCTCCATCAAGCGCGCTGGCGCCGATCTGATCATCACGTACTTCGCCGTGGACTTCGCTACTGATTGTCGATCGGCTCCGAGGTGAGCTGCGGCTCGTTCTTCAGCGGGCCGACTGCCTGACGCCCATTGTGATCAGGAATGGTGATGCTGACTTCGGCGATGTTGTTTTCGTAATTCGATTCCGGAAGCTGGTGACAAACGCCCGGATGGTTTGGGTCCGCGAAACGACACGGTTCGCCGGCGACTGGAACGTACGGCGGATTCACGGTAATGCGAATGATGTAGTCGCCCGGAGGCACCGGTGGCTGGTTGTCGCCTCCATCGAGAACGAAATACTGACCGCCGAGCTTCCAGATGTAGACGTCCGCCCAGCCGACGCTGATCCCCTGATTTCCCGGTATGCCCACCCGGCCGCAACTCGCAAAGTGCCGCTTGTTGTCGACGGTGTCGAGCGACGACTGCAGATACTTGTCGATGTCGATCATGCAGAAGCCGCGTTTTGCCGCTTTCCACACGAACCCGGTCGCTGGATCGATCAACTGATAGAGCGCGTAGTGCCGGAAATGGAAGTGGTTGTGACAGGTGGCGAACTCATACAGGCCGTCATTGGCGGCGATGTGCGCATTCGGGTCGCCAAGCGCGAGATCGGCAGTGCCAATGTTGGGCGTGGAGACCGTAAAGCGCACGACCTGATGTTCACCCGGTGTCACGTTCCCTTCCTGCACGCTGCAGAAAGTGACAGGGAAATCCTCCGTGCGAACGACCCAGTGCTGCCGGAGCATCGCCTGATCGACGATCAGGTCGGGTACATCTTGGGCTGCAAGAGGAGCTGCGACGGTAGCGACAACAACGAGGCCTAGAGCGAGAGAGAGACCGTGTAGACGCTTCAAGCGAATTCCTCCTTCATTGATCTTTCGGACGGAAGTCTATCTGAAAAGAGGGACGGGGTGAGCGGCTCATCCGCACCAGACAGCGCCGACCGCATCCGGATGCTCGAGGAGATACCCATCCTCGTCGGCATCGTATTCGATGCGCGCGCCGTCGAGCTGCGAGGCGGCCATGGAGTCGAGCGCGACGCGGATGCCGTCGATGGCGATGACCGCATCGCTTTCGACCGGCTCGGGGGCGTAGCCGAGGCGATAGCCACTGCCGCCGCAGCCGGTGGTGAAGGCGATGCGAAGAACGCGGCCGTCGAGATCGCGCTTCAGATGCTCAGCGGCGGCAGGGGAGAGTTGAATGTTCATTGCGATCGCGGGCCGTGAACGATGCGCCACTCCGCGTCCTCACGCTTGAACCAATCGCGATCGAGCTTCAGCAATTCCAGTTCGCGCTCCAGCTCGATGATGTGTGCTTTTTTTGTGGCAGCCAGGTAGACCAGAAGATTGCGATCGGCGGTCGACGCGCTTTTGCTGAGCTCGACCAGCTTCTTCTCCATGGTGCGTTCGCGCGCGATCAGCGATTCGGTCGTTTCGCGATAGGAAAGATCGCCTTCCAGGATGTCCTGAAAGCGAAGATCGCCGGCCAGGGTCGTGCGAACCCGATTGGCGCCGGCAGCGGCGATCTTCATGTCCAGCAGGTCGCGGCTCTCGCGCTCGTCGACCGCGAATTGCTTGAACATCAGCGCAGTCATGGGATTGGGCAGATTCTCGGCGAGCTTCTCGAATGTCTTGTAGGCCTCGACGGTGTACTGGAGCATCAGTGCGAGTTGCTGTTCGGTCAGCGCGCTTTTCGTCGATTCCGCTGTCGTCATCACTCCACCTTTGCCACTTTCACGATCACATCGCGAAGAAGCTTCGCCTGACAAGACAAGCGATGCGGCCGCTCCAATTCCTTGTAGGTCTCATCGGGGGTGGGAGGGGTCACGGCATCCCAATTGTCGACCACTTCGATCCGGCACGTTCCGCAGGCGCCATCACCGCCGCAGACGTGGCTGATCTCGATTCCCATCTCCAGCGCGCACGACAGAAGCGTCCGCCCCTCAGGGAATTCAACCGCTTTCCCCTGATCCTCGAATGTCACTCGCGGCATGAGTTTTTGATTCTAGCGCGCGGTGGGCCATATACGAACTGCGTACGAGCGGTGCCGATTCGACGTGCTGAAATCCGAGATGGAGCGCCTGCCGTCCAAGGTCGGCGAACTCTTCGGGAGCGTAGTAGCGGCGCACCGGATGATGGCGTTCGGTCGGCGCGAGGTACTGGCCCATCGTAAAAATACCGACGCCGGCGGCGCGCAGATCGCGCGCGACACCGAGGATCTCATCTTCCCTTTCGCCGAGGCCGAGCATGAGACTCGATTTGGTGAGCATGCCCGCTTCGTGCGCCCACTTCAAAAGCATGAGCGATCGCTGATAGATCGCGATGGGGCGGACCTGGGCATAGAGCCGCGGCACGGTCTCGATGTTGTGCGCCAGCACCTCCGGTTTGGCATCGATCACGATCTGCAGTGCGTCGCGATTGCCTTCCAGATCGGAAATGAGCACTTCCACGGCCGCGCCGGTGCGTTGGCGGACCGCTTCGACCGTGCGCGCGATGTGCTCCGCGCCGCCGTCGGGCATGTCGTCGCGATTGACCATCGTGATCACCGCGTGCCGCACCCCCATCCGCTCGACGGCCTCAGCCACGCGACGCGGCTCATCGGCATCCGCGACTCCGGGCGTGCCGCGGGAAACCGCGCAGAAGGTGCAGCGTCGCGTGCAGATCTCGCCTAACACCATGAAGGTGGCCGTGCCGGCGCCCCAGCATTCGAAGATGTTCGGGCAGCGGGCTTCCTGACAGACCGTGTTGAGCGCCAGATCGCGCATCAGCTTCGCGACCGGAAGCCGATCGAGATCGCCGGGGACGCGCACTTTGAGCCACGGTGGGCGGATGCCTGCGCGTTTGTTGACGGGTTGCTGGGTTGCTCGGTTGCTCGGTTGCTCGGACATTCAGTAACTCAGCAACCTAGGAACCCAGCAACCTTGTTTCCAGCTTCTCCAGCGCCTCGCGATCATCGGTCCAGCGGATCCTTTCATACGCCTCGCCAAACGTAAACCAGCCGAAGTCGTCGTGCTCGTCGGCGTCGATTCGAATCGGAAGCTGCGAGCTGATCTCGGCCACAAAGCCCTTTTCGCTGGCGATGATCGGCGCCGGATACCGCGATTCGAGGAAGTGCGACTCGATCATGAACGACTGCAGCAGATCGAGCTCCTGCGGCTCGCCGCTGTGACCGGTCTCCTCGACGATTTCCCTGCGCGCAGTGTCGATTGCCGATTCTCCCTCTTCCATCGATCCGGTGATGGGCTGCCAGAAATTGCCGCGCTCCGGACGGCGATGCAGCAGGAGCACGCGATGATCGTCGTGCACCATGACCTTGACCAGGCGGATGGTCTCGGCGCGCGGAACGATCTCGCGATCGAAGATCTCCGCGAATTTCGCAACGACGATCGAGCGTACATCTCCGATCGCGATTTCACGGCCGACTTCGTTGGCAATCGACGTGACTCCGCGTCCCTGAATTCCGCACGGCGTGATCAATCGAAAATGATCGAGATTCGTGTTTACATTCAGTGCGAATCCGTGCGAGGTTACCCATCGAGCGATGCGGACGCCGATGGCGGCGATCTTGTCGTCCCCCACCCAGATTCCGCGCTTCCCTTCGGCGCGGGTGGCGGTGATGCCGAACTCGGCGACGGTGCGGATCAGCACCTCCTCGAGCTTGGTGACGTACTTGCGAACGTCGCGGTTGCCCTCGCCGAGGTGAAGGATGGGGTAACCGACGATCTGGCCGGGGCCGTGATAGGTGATGTCGCCGCCGCGCGTCGTTTCGTAAAAGCGGACGCCCTGCGCACGCAGCGCTTCCGGCGTGGCCAGCAGATTCGTGTTATCGCCGCCGCGCCCGAGTGTGATCACGGGCGGATGTTCGAGCAGCAGGAGCTGATCGGGGATGGCATTGTCCTGCCGCAGCGCCACCAGGCGCTGCTGCAGATGCATCGCGTTCTCGTACGTGACGAGATGAAGGTTGCGGAGCTCGCACAGGCGCGTCACACTTTCCCCCGCAAGTTGAGCTGCGCCTGCAGTTTCTTCGCGTCGCGAATCACATCGGGGTCGCTGGCGGTTTTGAGGAGCCGGTCGAGTGTCTTCAGCGCCTTCTTGTAATCGCCGCGGTTCACTTCCGCGACGGCTTTGTTATAGGCCTCGATCTGTCGATTGGTGGCGGCGGCACGCGTGATGTCTTCGGCCTGATTGATGAGATCGCGCTTGGCGTCGGAGTCGGCGGTGTTTGCGGCAAGATCGCGGATGACCGCGGCAGCCTCGTCGAGTTTCTGCTTCTGCATCAGCGCGTTTGCGTGCGCCAGCTCGACGCGCATGATGGTCGCGCGCAGCGCGTACGCCACCTGCGGATTGCGCGCGCGATCGAGCTCGGTGAAGAGCACATCGGCCTTCGCGCGCTCCCCGGCTCGGCGATACATCGCGAAGAGATGCACTCCGTAATCGAGGCGGCCGGGGAGGAGCGCATGCGCCTTTTCCAATGCCGCGATGCCGTTCGCGACATCCTTCTCGACCATGTAGGTCGTGCCGAGATCGCCGAACGCGCGGCCGGGATCGCCGCCGAGATCGATTGCCTTCTGCGCCAGCTCGCGCGCCCTTCGGAATTTCGCCGCCTCCTCGGCTGCCGGCAGATCGGCTTCGGCGAGCGGCCCGATTTCTTTGCCGAGGAGCGATTCGGCGTAATCGAGATAGAGGATCGCGTCCTTCGGATCGGCGGCGATCGCTCTCTCGTAATCGCCGAGGGCCGCCAGCGAACGCGCGTGGGCGGGATTGATCACCAGCGCTTCGCGGAAATGCCGCTCGGCGTTCGGTCCGCCTTCTTCGATCTCGGAAAGGAATTTGCCGAGGTGATAGAGAAGATCGGCGCGATCGAGAGCGGTCACGCTGACATTTGCATCGACGTTCGCAACGGGAAGCGTGATTCCAAACGTTGGCCGGTGATACGAAGCGTCCAGCGCGTGGCTCAAATCGTCGACGGAACGGTGGTAGCGGCTGTGCAGCGCTTCTTCGACCGATTTCCCCTTCTCGATATCGCGCAGGAAATCGTCGAAGGCCGAAGGACTCTCGCGCAGCAGCCAATCGACTGCCGCCCAACTCTCGGCGTAGAAGGAGCGTTGCCACTCCGGCATGTTGTACAGCTCCGATTCACGCTCGACGGCGAAGAGTTTCAGCAGTGGAATCCGCGATCGCGTTTGCAGCGCGTGCAGATGCGTGGACACCGGCTCGCCGACGTAAATGGCGTTCTTTCGCAATTGCGCGTTGCTGAAATATTCGGCGATGCCTTCCTCGATCCACAGCGGCGGACGCGTGCCGCCGTTGTTGATCAAGTAGTGGACGAGCTCATGAAACGGCGTGCGATCGGGACCGAAACCGAAGCCGGTCTCCATCAGCATCGATCCGCGATTGCCCTGCGAGATGAAGATCCCCGTGACGTGCGCGTTCTCGCGCCCTTCCAGAAGATCGAAGTACGGCTGCGCCTCGCGGTGACGGCTGAAGAGAAACACGCGCGTCTCGGCGCTCGTGCTGCTGAAGCGGGGCGACATCTGCGTCAGGCCGGCGGCCAGCGTCTCGAGTCCGGCGGCGATGTCGCGCGTGCGCTTTTCGCCGGCGCTGCTGACGAAGACGAAATGCTTCGACTTGGTGAGGATCCACTTCTCCTCGACGGCCGGGAAGGGGATCGGCTTGAGGGCGCGCCGGCCGGCGGCGTCGCCTTTAACACCCTTGAGGACCGGCGGAACGTATTGCGCGCTCGCGGTGGTGGCGAGAAGGAGGAATGCGAGTGCCAGGTACCCCTCACCCGGCCTTCGGCCACCCTCTCCCCGCTTCGCGGGGCGAGGGCTCTCGATCGAGAGTGCAAGCATCTACACCGTAAACTGTCCTGCCTCCAGGACTGATTTCACCCTGGCCATGAATTGGTCGGCGACCGCGCCGTCGATCAGGCGATGGTCGAAGGTCAGCGAGAGGATGCAAATCGAGCGGATCGCGATGAAGTCGCCGTCGTCGGTCTCGACGACCACCGGCCGCTTCTTGACGCCGCCCACGCCGAGGATGGCGGCCTGGGGCTGATTGATGATGGGCGTGCCGAAGAGTCCGCCGTAAACCCCCGGGTTCGTGATCGTGAACGTGCCGCCCTGGACGTCGTCGGGTGACAGCTTCTTCGTTCGCGCGCGTTCGCCGAGGTCGTTGATGACCTTCGCGAGCCCGAGGATGTTTTTCTCGTCGGCGTTCTTTACGACCGGAACGATCAAACCCCATTCCAGCGCCACCGCGATGCCGATGTTGTAGTCGCGGTGATAGATGATGTTGCTCTCATCCATGGACGCATTGACGATCGGGAAGTCGCGCAGCGCGGCCACGACCGCCTGCACGATGAACGGCATGTAGGTCAGCTTTGCCCCGCGCGCTGCGTAGTCGTCCTTGTATTGCCGTCGCAGTTTCTCGACGTTGGTGAAGTCGACCTCGAAGACCGTCGTCACGTGCGCCGACGTCTGCTTCGATAGGATCATGTGCTGCGCGATTCTCTTGCGCATCACCGACAGCGGCTCCAGCCGGATCGATTCGCCCGATTTGAATTCGGGTGCCGCCGGGGTCGGCGGCGCTCCACTGGGCTGCTGGATATAGCCCAGGATGTCGTTCTTGGTCACGCGACCGGAAACGCCCGAGCCCTGGATCTGCGTGATGTCGACGTTGTTCTCGGCCGCGATCTTGCGAACGAGCGGCGAGGATTTGGTGCGGCGGCGTTCGTCGAGCGAGGTGACCTTTTCGGGTTGCTGGGACCCCTCACCCTGCACCCTCTCCCCGCTCGCGGGGAGAGGGACGGGGTGAGGGGCTGCTGGCGCGGCGGCCGGCTTCGGCGCAGCGGCCGCCACAGCAGCACCCTCGCCAGCGATCCTCGCCACGACGGAATTCACTGCCACCGTCTGCCCCTCCTTCACCAGCACCTCGGACAGCGTCCCGGAGGCGGGGGAGGGAATCTCGGCGTCGACTTTGTCGGTGGAGATCTCGAGCAGCGGCTCGTCGCGCTCGACTTTTTCGCCAGGCTTCTTGATCCAGCGGACGACAGTGCCTTCCGCGATCGATTCACCCATCTGCGGCATCACGACATCAATGGCCATGACGCTTTTTAATGCAAATTGGATGACGCGGCAACTTTTGCTACGGCACGAATCGGTAGCCGGCGCGATGCACGGTCAGCAAATGTTGCGGCTCGGCGGGCTTGCTCTCGATCTTTTGCCGTAAGCGCGCGACGTGCGTGTCCACGGTCCGCGTGAGGGCCGCCGGGTCGTAGCCCCACACATGATGGAGCAGCGCCTCGCGAGTCACCACGGCGTTGGCGTGATCGAGGAAGTAGCGCAGGATGCGAAATTCCCGCTGCGTGAGATCGAGCGGCTGGCCGCCCCTGGTGGCCTGATACTTCCGAAAATCGAGCTTCACGTCTCCGAATGCGACCTGGTCAGGCGGCAGCTCGCGGCGCGTTCGCCGCATCACGGCCTCCAGGCGCGCCAGCAGCTCCATGAAGCTGAAGGGCTTGGTGATGTAGTCATCGGCGCCGAGTTTGAGGCCGACGACTTTGTCGACCTCCTGCCCGCGCGCGGTCAGCATGATGATGGGGGTGTTGTTGCCGCTTTTGCGCAGCTCGCGGCAGACATCGAGGCCGCTTTTTTTCGGCAGCATGACGTCGAGGATGATGACGTCGTGATCGAGCGCTCGGGCGGCGTGGAGCGCTTCCTCACCGTCGGACGCCGTCGCGACGACGTGCTTTTCGAACGCGAAGCCGTCGCGAAGCGCTACCGACATTGCGGGGTCGTCTTCCACCACCAGGATCCGGCTCATGCGGCCTCCGTTTCATTCGTTTTGGGGCTCGGCACAGCAGCAGCCTCGCCCTTTGGCAGCACGATGGTGAACGTGCTCCCCTGACCCAGAGCGCTGTTGACTTCGACACGACCGCCATGGGCCTTGACGACGTGGTTGACGATGGCGAGCCCGAGTCCGCTGCCCTTCACGTCGTGAACGAGTCCGCTGCCGACGCGGTAGAACTTGTCGAAAATCTTCTTGTGCTCGGATGCCGGAATGCCGATGCCGCGATCGCGGACCGCGATGCGGACAAATTCTTCGTCGGCGCTCAGGACAACATCGACATTTTTGTTTCCGCTGGAATACTTCACGGCGTTGTCGAGCAGGTTCATGAGGACCTGCGCGATCGCGTCGCGATCGAGGATGAGCGGCGGAAGCATCGCCGCCGGCGCGGTGAACGCGATCTGGTAGCCCCTCTCGCGCAGCGGCATCGCGAAGGCGCACACGGTGTCGTGCACCAGCTCGACGATGTCCTCCTCGGCCATCTTGTATTTCTTCTGCGCCGATTCGATCTTCGAGAAGTCGAGAATGTTGTTGATGAGCTGCGTGAGTCGCCGGCTCTCGGCCTCGATGTACTCGCCGTACTCGCGCACTTTCTCTTCAGTGACCACGCGGCCCAGACGCATGTATTCGCCGAAAACGCGGATGGAGGCCAGGGGCGTGCGCAGCTCGTGCGAGACGTTCGAGACGAAGTCGCTCTTCATCTGCGACAGCTTGAGCTGCCGCGAGGCCGCCTGGATCGCGAGACCGATGGCGCCGAAGAGCACGATCATGACGCCGCCGCCTAACAGCGCGTTGTTTTTGAAGCTGAGCGCGCCCAGCTCCTCGGGAGTGGCGTAGAGGTCCTTGACGCCGAGCCGCCAGTTCGTGAAGACGAAGGAGAGCGGCTGGCTCGCGAAGTCCCGGTGCCTGTCGTCGATGGAAAGCCGCATCGAGGCTGCTTCCGCTTTGTACCGCGTGGTCAGCGAGCGACCGCCGATACCCATCATCGCGCAGCGCGCGCGGCCTTCATCGAGAATCAGACCGGCGACGCCCAGAACGTGCTCGGTGTCGTCGACGACCGGACGCATGATGATGCGGTTGTCGAGATCGCGCTCGTCGACGCTCAGCGGCGGATGGGGGATGGCGCGCTTCATCTTGTGCGCGACATGCCATGACACCGTGGAGAGCTTCACGGCCTGTTCTTCATCGCCTGACAGCTTCTTCAACGTACCGTCGGGCCAGAAGAAGGAATAGTACGCATGTTGACCATCGAAATGGACGACGAAGAACGTCCGGACGCCGTCGACCGGAGTCTGGCTGAAGTGAGCGCCCAGGACGCCGTCCTGGCAGAGGCAGTTGCGCTCGATGGTCAACGCGCGCAGCGCGGCGGCGCGGTAGTACTGATCGATATCGCCGGCGACGCGCTCCGCTGAGTCGCGCAGCCAGCTGCGCTCAGCGGAAATGGTCTTGGTCTCCAGCGAGCGCAAAAAGCGGTACTGGATCACCACCAGCGCCGCCAGCGGAATCACGATCACCGGGACGAGCCAAAGGATGGATCGTCGGAAGATGCGAGCCATGTCGTTAGTGCCGCGGCTGCGCCGCGGCGTTGTCGGTTGTCGGTTTCCGGTTGTCGGTGGAGCGGCGACAACCGACCACTGACAACCGAAAACGCGCCGCGCAGCGGCGCTCAGGTATCGTCGCATTAGGGACATGTCGTCATCTGTCACAATTTGTTACGAATGTGCGAAGTGTGATGAATCAGAGATTCGCTGCTTATCGCTGGTGCCGCTCGCGACCGTGATCGGCACCAGCCCTTCAGGTTGTGGGCGGCGACGGGCCATCTGCTTTGTCGGCGCTCCTCGACGATGTCACCACATCGCCTGCGTCGCGCCTCCGCGCATCTGGCCCGTCGGCACCCACAACGATATTCAGCGAATCTCTGATTCATCACACTACCGCTGAAAGGCGTACGAGGCCTTCATGAAGAGCAAGCGATGGTTGGGCAGCATCCGCTCGGTCTCGTCGAGGAGGCGGAAATCGCCAAAGCCGATGAAAAACGTCGTCTGCCAGTTCAATCGATATCCATAGAGCGCGGACAAAGTCAGATTGCCGTCGCGAGGCGAGACGGCGGAGGTGTAGAGCCTGGCGGTGCGATCGACATTGCTGCGCTGCGCGACCACCCGGGCCAGCGACCGGGCATTGAAAACATAAGTCGCCTTGACGCGATCGATGTCGGCGGCGTAGAGCCGTGAGTTTGCCACATCGAGCCATTCGCGATTGATGCTGGTGGCCAGCTCCAGATGCGTCGTGGGCCGGATCGACGAAGTCAGCGTGAACGAGCCGCCGCGACCGATGCGCACGTTCATGTAATCGACGCGATCACCAAACGAGCCGTCGAGTGTCACCGTCGGCAGCAGCATGGAGGGTGTGGCCTTCAAGTGCACTTCCGTGAATTTGTACTGGCGCGTGAAGACACCGCGAACGCGGTCCTGCTCGGCGGGGTGATAGGAGATCCAGCCACTCGTCCCCAATTTGCCTTCAAGGTAAAAGCCGAAGTATCCGCCGCGCCAGGCCGCTTCTTTTCCGCCGCCCACGAACGGACGGATGAACGACGCAAATCCTTTCGTCGGATAGACATGACCGCCGATCTCGAAATCAGTGCCGTGAACGTCGGCCCACGGCACGAATCCGTTGTCGGCGCGGAATCGCGGTGAGTAATCGAAGTATTGCGACCAGATGTCGTAGCGGTTCTTGTCGCGGGTGTAGACGAATCGCATGGCGTGACCGTTGCCGGAGCGTGCGTCAAATGACGATGGATTTTCGGTCTGACTGAACACCACCTGTCCGCGCAGGCGGTCGGCGCCGGTGAGCTTCCAGAGAAAATCGGGGCCGATCACGCGGTTATGTCCGCCGCCCTGCACCTCGCGAGCGCTGAAGAGCAGGCCGGCGAACGAGTCTCCTATCGATGTTCGCGCGCGTCCGATCACCGCCAGCGATCGAAAATCCTGGTTGGCCAGCGATGATCCCTCCGCGCCCGGCAAAACCACCGCGCCGCCCCCCCGATCCTCGGCCGCCAGCACGGTGTAGGCGGTCGATCCTGACTGTCCGGTAGCGCGAATTCCCCACGCCGGCGATGTGATCGATCGCGTGTAGACGATCTTCAAAGGCGTCGAGAGAAGGTCGACACCATCGAGGAAAAAGGCGCGCTTTTCGGGATAGGACAGCGCGAAGCGGCTGTTGACCGACACTTGTGGCACATCGGATTCGATCTGCGAGAAGTCGGGATTGAGTGTGGCGTCGATGGTCAGCTTCGGGGAGGCGCTCCATTTGAAGTCGGCGCCGCTGTTGCTGCGCAGCGGCTCCGCCGACAGCCGCGCGCCGGTCCACTGCTCCTCACGCGCGGCAGTCGAGTACGGGGCGACCGTCACGTGGCCGCCCCGCGGAAGTCCGGTCAGGCCGTGGAGCGCAGTGGCGTAGCAGACGAAGCAGTTGCGGCCTTTTGGAAATCGATTGCCGGCCATGATGTAGCGAAAGTCGCGCGGATAGTTGCGCGACAGAATCACGCCCCAGGTCTGCGGATCGCGGTCGGGATAACGGAGCGAGGCCAGCGGAATTCGCATCTCAGCCGTCCAGCCCACGGCGGTGATCTTCGCGGCGGTCTCGTAGAAAAAATCGGGCGCGAAGTCTTCATTTCCACTGGCGTCGTCGAGGATGCTGTCGGTCTGCACGCCGCGCGGATTGACTCGGAAGACCTGGACCGACCGGCGGTCGTTCTGCGTGTCGAGCATCACCGTCACGTAATCCTGATCGGGCAGGACCTGATCGCGGTCGACGAACGGTGCCCGAATCGCTTTTGGATTCGGATCGTCGTTGCGAAACGCGACGTAGAAATAGCGATCGTCATAGGTCAACCACGCTGTCGTGCGGGCAGGCGGGGCGGTGTTGTCGCCCTTGAAGAATTCGACGAAGTCGTCGATGCGGAGAGCGTTCTTCCATCCCGAGTCGGAGATGTCGCCGTCGATGGCGATCGCGCCGTCGAGCTTTTTGATGGTCAGCTCGGCAGCGTAGACGGTGGAATGCAATGCCAGCAGGAAAACGATCGCGTGTCGCATGGCTGAAGACCATGCGCCCCGCGCGGCACGCGAGTCTTCTCGCGTGGGTCACAAGTTGTGACGTTGGGTGAATTCGATGAACGAACGGCAACGTGATCGGGATTACGGCCGCGGCGAAGTGTGGTCGTTAGGATCTTCGCATGCGACGACTCTTGCCTGCTCTCCTTCTGCTGGTGGTGTCCGCGTCTTCGGCGCTGGCGCAAGTTACCGTCGGCGTCTATCAGACAAACCTCAATGCCAGCGACCCTAATCTGGGACCGGTGCGCACGAACATCTCTCTCGACAATCCGGCCACCGGAAGCGGCCAGATCACCACCGTCGCCGTCGGATGGTCCACCAGCGGCTGCACGAACGCGATCAAAATCAAGTTCTTCCGTCGCTCCGGAAATACGCTGACCATGACCGCCGAGCGCGGGCCGTTCAATGGGGCGGGCTCGCCGACAATCCTGACGATGTCCCCAGCCGTGCCGGTGCAGACCGGCGACCTGATCGGAGTCGCGCAGGTGGCGGATTGCGGGAACGCCGTCAGTGATTTTTTTTCAACCAGCAGCGGTTTCCTGACCTTCGCCAATGCTGTGACCGGAAGCGTCGAATTCTCCCCGGCGGCCAACTCCAAGCGGCCGCTGGCCTTGATCGGCAGCAGCAGCTCGGAGGTGCTTGCGCTGGGCAGCGTTCTGCCGGTGGTCGGGTCGGTGGCGGGCAGTTTCGGGGCCAGCTTCAAGACTTCGGTTCAGTTGCTGAATCCGGCCTCGGGCGGCGCACCGCTCACCGGCCGGCTCGTCTTTCACCGGGCCTCTGCGGTCGGATCGCCTGCCGATCCTTCGCTCGCCTACACGCTGACACCGGGGGTAGTCGTCGCGTATGCCGACGTCGTTACAACGATGGGACAGAGCGGCCTTGGCAGCATCGATGTGATGGCGCCCCCGGGCGTGCCCGCCCCGATCATCCTGACGCGCATCTACAACGATGCGGGGGCAGCCGGCACGGCCGGCTTCTTCGAGGACGCCGTGCCTCTGAACGCCGGCGCCGGCGCGCGGGTGATCAGCGCCGGCAATACCGGATTCCTGATCACGCCGATCGACCCTGCGCGAACGCGATTCAACATCGGTGTGAGGACGTTTTCAGGAGGTGCCACGATGATCGTCGTGCTGGAGAGATCGGACGGAACCGCGGTCACCTCAGTGGGGAAGACCTACCCGGCGAACTGGTTCGAGCAGGTCGATGCGGGGACGTTCTTCTTTGGAGCCGCGATCGGCGCCAACCTGAAGGTGCGCATCAACGTCTCGTCGGGAAGCGCCATCATCTACGGCTCCACCACCGACAACGTGACGAACGATCCGTCCGTCCAGTTCGCGACGTCGATGCCGACATCGTAGAGGCCGGCGCAAGCTATCATCGAACTGTCTGATGCTCAATGCGATCGATCTTCTCGAGCGCGCGATCAGCTTCTGCACCAACCACTGGCTGTTTTTTCTGATCGTCATTTTGGCGATCGTCTTTCGTCGTCGTGGGGCGCCGGCGATCTCGCCGGCGGGCGCCGCCGGGGTCGGCGGCGCTCCACTTCACCTGGCCCTCGTTGTCGTTACATCTCTCATCGTCTCGGTCGGCTACGCCCAATGGCATGGAATGCCGGTTCCGCGATATCACGACGATTTCGCATATCTGCTCGATGGCGACACCTTCGCGCGCGGCCGGATGTCCACACCGACCCATCCGATGTGGCCGCACTTCGAGACGATGCACGTGCTGCAGGTGCCGCGCACCATTTCGAAATATCCGGTCGGGCAGGGGCTGACATTGGCGGCCGGCTGGCGGCTGTTAGGCCATCCTCTGCGCGCGGTGTGGATCCTCGGAGCGGCAGCGTGTGCGGCGGTGTGGTGGGCGCTGCGGGTGTGGACCACACCGGCGCTGGCCCTGTTAGGCGGAATGGCGGTTGCCATCCATCCGACCATGCTGGAGTGGACGGAGTCGTATCACGGCGGCGCACTGGCGATGTTAGGCGGCGCGCTACTGTTCGCCTGTGCGGGAAAGAACAAGACATTCGGCGCGATTGCGGCGATTGGCGTCGTCCTTCTCGCGATCAGCCGGCCGTACGAGGGATTGATTTTCTGCATCGCTATCGGCGTGGTGTTGATTCGGCGCGTCACGCCGATGGGAGTCGCGATTGTCCTGGCCGGACTGGCCCTGATCGGATGGAACAATCGATCGATCACCGGCAACCCGTTTGTGCTGCCCTATTCGGTCTACGAGCGGCAATACGATCCGGCGCCGAATTTCCTTTGGGAAAAAGCGCGGCCGATGCCGCAGTATCGCAACGCCGAAATGGCCTTCGTCTACCGCGTGGTGTACCTCGGCCAGTACAAGCGCGTGCACGCCCCGGGCGGCCTTCTCGACGAGACGCTGAAGAAAATCGATGTCATCGACCGCGCGCTCTTCGGTCCTTCGAATCTTCCCAATCCACGGCCGCTGTTTTATCTCCTGCTTCTGTGGGGCGCCGCTGCCCTCAGCGGCGACAACCGCGCGCGATTGCTGGCGCTGATCCTTCTGATCTTCGCGTTTGCGCCGTTTTCAGTGATCTGGTGGCTGCAGCTTCACTATCTCGCGCCGGCAGCCGCTGCCGCAGTTTGCCTCGCGATGCTTTTTCTTCGCAGACTTTTCGTCACAAGTCCGATTCTCGGCGCGGCAGTCGTGATTCTTTTCATCGCCAACGCTTTCGTGTCGCTTGCCGCCCCGCCGCCCGATCCCGGCATGCAGGGCAAACGGATCAAGATCGCGCAGTCGCTACGGTCGCAGGGCGGGCGGCATCTGGTGATCGTCGCGCCGGATGTCTTCGACGCGGTCTACAACGGCGCCGATCCCGATCACGCCCCCATCGTGTGGGGCCGCGACCTCGGCCCGGACGCGAATGCGCGGCTTCGCAATTATTATCGCGATCGGACGGCGTGGCGGCTGGAGAAGTCGGGCCTTGGCCGCTACTGATGGATCGAGTGTCCGCCGACGTCTTCGGCCGCTTCCATCAGCGCTTCCGAGAGCGTCGGATGGGCGTGGATGGTTCTGGCGATGGATTCGCTGGTTGCCTCGAGCTCCAGCGCCGCGCCGGCCTCCGCGATCAGCTCCGTGGCGCGAGGTCCGACGATGTGGACGCCTAACAGCTCGTCATACTTTTTGTCGGACACGAATTTCACCAGCCCGCCCGCTTCCTCCAGGATGCGGGCTTTGGCGTTCGCGGTGAACGGGAACTTGCCGATTTTGACGTCATAGCCGCGCTCTTTCGCCTTTCGTTCAGTCAGGCCGACCGACGCGACTTCGGGATCGGTGTACGTGCAGTTCGGAACGTGATCGTAGTTGATGGGCCGCACTTCCATTCCCGCGATGTGCTCGATGGCCAGGATCGCTTCGAATGAGGCGCAGTGGGCCAGGGCGGGCGTGGGGACGATGTCGCCGATGGCGTAGACATTTGGCTCGCCGGTGCGCATGTACGGATCGACCTGCACCAGACCGCGATCGATCTTGACCTTGGTCTGTTCCAGGCCGCAGTTCTCGAGCACCGCCCGGCGTCCGGTGGCGGAGAGGACAACATCGACGTCGAAGGTCTGCTGCTTTCCTTTCGTCGAAACGACCACCTTGACGCCGCTGCTGCCCGGCGTCGCGGATTCGACTTTGGCGTCGGTGAAGACTTCGATTCCTTTCTTCTTGAACTGGCGCGTGAATTCCTTCGAGATCTCTTCGTCTTCGATCGGAAGGAGCTGCGGCAAGACCTCCACGATGGTGGTCTTGGTGCCGAAGCGCGAGAAAATCGACGCGAATTCGCACCCCACCGCCCCGGCGCCGATCACCAGCATCGACTTCGGCACTTCCGTGAGCAGAAGAATGTGATCGGAGTTGATGATGCGTTTTCCATCGGCCTTGATGTGGGGCAGATCTTTGGGCGTCGAGCCCATCGCCAAAATGATGTTTTTTGTGCTCAGCTTCCGAGGCTGATCGCCGCTGACTTCGACCACGCCTTTGCCGGCCAGCTTTCCGAACCCCGTCACGCGCTCGACCTTGTTCTTTTTGAAGAGGAACTCGATGCCTTTGGCGTTCTTGTCGACGACGGCCTGCTTGCGATCCTGTCCAACCTTGAAGTCGAGCTGCACGCCGCCGACGTTGATGCCGAACTCTTTGGCGCGATGGACCTTCTCGAAGATGTCGGCGTTCTCCAGGAGTGCTTTGGTGGGGATGCAGCCGCGGTGGGTGCACGTGCCGCCCAGGAACGGGTCCTTTTCGACGACGGCCACTTTCATTCCGAGCTGGCCGGCGCGGATGCCGGCAACATATCCACCCGGCCCGCTGCCGATGACTACGACGTCGTATTGTTGCTGATCTGCCACGAGGCCTCCTGCGAGAAACGCGGGGCGGGATTATACGTAGTTTGTCTCCATGAAACCCGCGCTGACCCTGCTGCTTCTGGTCGCTGCGACAGCACTGGCGCATCCCGGCGTGGGCGTGGTCGTCGATTCGAAGGGCAACATCTTCTATCCCGATCTGCATCACGTTTGGCGCATCGCGCCGGACGGCACCAAGAGCATCGCGGTGGCGAACGTGCACACCCACGAGCTTTACTCGGATGCAAACGACAATTTGTACGGCGAACATCTCTGGTACAACGGCGAGCGGCTCGACACGTGGGGCTCGCGCGTGTGGAGGCGATCGCCCGACGGCCGGGTGGTCGACATCGTCCCGGCACACGCCGGCTTCAACGACTACAGCTTTGTTCGCGACGCCGCCGGGAACAGCTACTTCGCGGTGCGCGAGAAGAACGAGATTCGCAAGCGAACGGCCGACGGCCGGACGACCACGCTGGCGCACGGAAGATTTCGCGACATCCGGTGGATGACCGTCACTCCCGACGGCATCGTCTACTTCATCGACACGGTGGATCTGATTCGCGTGACTCCCGACGGACGCATCGCGACCGTGACGAGTGAACTCAGCGACAGCCGATGGCTGCGGGTCTGGGTCGGGTCGCGCCATCGCGTCATGGGCCTGTGGGTCGATCGCTCCGGAAACGTCTACGTCGCCGATCACGCAGGAGGGAACGTGAAGCGCGTCGATCGCAATGGGCGCGTCTCCGTCATCGCCCGGTCGACCTACCCGTGGGGACCAACCGGCGGGACATTCGATCGCGACGGAAATTTATGGTTGCTGGAGTATTCAGTTAATGATGCGCGGGTGCGGAAAGTTGGTTGTTGTCGATAACCGGACAACCTACTGGGCGGGCACATAGGTCGGATCTTGAGTGAGCTGATCGATCACCGAGCCATACGCCGTCAGGCGTCCCGAGCCGGCATTGACGGAAACCGTCACGCGGCCGTTGTAGACCGTTCCGGCGCCGAAGCTGGCCAGCGAGATCTGCCTGAACTCGTTGGCGGCCAGCGGAATGTCGGTGCTGATCGCAAATTTCGAATCGGGGAGGATCAGCGACACATGGGCGGTCGCGGAGCTGCCGGATGTCTCGGCCAGTCCGATGTTGGTGCGGAAGCGATCCGACGCTTCGAGCTGTAGCAGTTGCAGCGAACGCTCGCCGTTGCCGACCGATTGCGCGGTCGTGACGGCCGGGATGAATTGACCATACGTGCCCGACGTCGTTTGCGTGTACGTGCGTGCGGTGGCCACGAGCGCCGACGGACTGGTGGTGCTGACCAGGAGCGAGCCGGCGGTCGGCAGGACCGCTTGCGGAAGTGTCGACACGATGAGGTTGTCCAACGCTCGAACCTCGCCCGCCTGCACGGTCATTGTCGTTGTCACGGGATGTGTCGGATCTCCCTGCGGGAAGTACGAGAGCGTGACAGGCAACGCCGTCGATGCCGAGTTGAAAAGGCGCACGTCGCTCTTCCAATGCGCGATGCCGACGTCGAAATCGCCCACGCCCGGCAGCACAAAGCGGCTCGCGCTCGTGCTTCCCTTCAGAACGGGCGAGACCAGCAGCGGATCGTTGGTGAGATTGTCGACCACCGAGGCGTAGGCCGTGACTTTGCCGGTCGCGGAGGTGACTTCGACTTCGAATCGGCCATCGGTCAGCGTGATGCCGTTCGTCATGAGGAAGTTGTTGAACTGACGATGCTCGCCCGGCTGCAGCGTCTGCGGGATTGCGGCCAGCTCGCGGCCCGAATTGTCGAATACGTGCACCAGCACGCTGGCGGTCTGGCCCGCGGCTTCCACCAGGCCGAGATTGGTCCGATAAGCCTGCGATTGCGCGATCTGCTGCAGCGAGAGGCGGTTCCCGCTCCCCACGAATTGCGAGAACGGAACCGCCGGAATGAACTGGCCGAACGTTCCGGTCGGAGTGGCGTTGAAGGTGCGGCTCGATGCCACCGTCGTCACGCTGGGAGTCGCGGAGCTCGACAGATTCGCGGTGGTCGACGTCAGCGGACGGATCTCGAGAACGCCGGTGGCCGACCCGCCGTCAGGCCCGATGCCGAAGAAATTGGTGAGGATGTCGTCGAGCGCCATGGTCGCGCCCGGGTCGACATCGATGGTGGTCGACTGTCCCGTCTGCGTGCCATCGGTTCCTGAGAGCGTGAAGTTGAGCAGATACGATTGGGTTTGCGGCGATACATTCGCCACGCGCACGTCGGATTCGAAGAGCGAATTGTTCGCGCCGGCGGCGTGACCGACCGCCGGTATGATCAGCGAATCGGGCGGTGGAGTGTTCTTGCCGGTCGGCGCGACCGGAGTCACGAGGCTGACCGACACCGGAATCGTCGGCATAACGCCGTTGGTCTGATAGCGCCCGGAATTTCCAGTCGTGATCAGGACCGTACCGGTGTTCGTGCCGAGCTTGAGCGCCGACGGATCGTAAGTCACGGTGAGCGTGACTCCCTGCGGGCCGATGGTGCCGGTGGCGGGGGTGACCGTGATCCACGGCTTGTCGCCGCGCGCCGAGAAATTGACCGGCGGAGTCTGGCCGGGAATCACGATCTGCTGCGAAACGCCGCTCTGCACGTTGAGGTCGATGCTGGTGTGCCGCTGCGCGTTGGCTTGCAGCGGAGCGACGACCACGCTGACGACTTTCGAGTACGCGCCGCGATCGTCGCTGCAACTGCTGTCGGCCCGGACGCGGAAGTAATAACGCGTCGGCGTCGCGCCGGTCGTGCGGGTCAACGTCGCGGAGACATCGCTGATGATTTGCGTCGTCGCGCCGTTGAAGTTCGCGGCTGTCGATTCGAGGAGCTCGTAGTTGGTCGCATTGGCGACGGCCGACCAATGGATCGTGAAGGGAGTGCCGGAGATGACCTGCCCGGGCGCGCGAGCGACCGGCCTGGCCGGCGTTCCGCAGGCAGGAGCATTCTTGCGGACGGTAAATCCTGCTGTTGCCGAGGTGACGCTCGGGCAGTTCGCGAATTGAGCCTCGACATACCAATCGACTTTACCCGCCGGCATCGTTGTGGTCAGACTGTTGGTGGTGGTCGAACCGATCACACTGGCGCTCTCGTCGTCGTCGCCCGCTGCCCACACCTTGTACCCCGTAGCCCTCGGTACCGCCGACCATTTCATGTGCACCGGCGATGTGAGTCCGGTCGTCCCGTCGGCAGGCCCCATCAGAATCGGCGGACGATTGCTGCAGGTGGTCGTCGGAATCGTAAAGGTCGTGTGCCGCGACTCCACCGGCGGACAACCGGCGAAGAGAGCGACCACCCACCACTCGAACGATCCTTCCGGGAGACGGCGCGTGAGGTCAGTGGACGTCGTCTCGGCGATCGGGATCGGCGGGCCGCCGTTGTGCCGCAGGAAGACGGCATAGTCGACGGCGCCGCTGACCGGATTCCAATCCAGCTTCACCGGTGAGGTCACGTTGCTGGCCGTATCGGGTGGAGCGACCAGTTGCGGGACATCTGTTCCGCAGTTTGCGGACCGCGGGATCACGAAATGCGATCGAAGCGACTTGGTACTCGGGCAACCGTCGAACTCCGCTTCGACCCACCAAGTGATGCTCCCCGGGGGCAGCGACTTCGTCACCGACGTGCCTGCCGCTTTCGCGATGACAACGGAATCGCTTCCGTTGAGCGTCGCGAAGACGCGGTAATCGGTCGCCTTGTCCACCGCGCTCCACACCAGCGTTACCGGCGCGGTAACCGCGCTGGAAGCATCGGCGGGCGCGATGAGAAGGGAGGTGTCGTTCGCGCATCCGGCCGCTTGCGGAATGGTGAAGCTTGCAGTCGTCGAATTGACCGTAGGACATCCGTTGAAGATCGCTTCGACAAACCACTGGACGCTGCCGCCGGGAATGTCGGTTTTGAGCTGCGAATCTTTCGTGATTCCGACATCTTCGAACGGCGCGCCGTTCACGGAGACCCAGACGCGGAACAGCATGGCGCTGCTCGCGCCGCTCCAGGTGAAAGTGACGGGACTCTGCACCTGAGCGCCGCTGATCGGCGAAGTTGGGATCGCGGCGGCGTTCGCTGCGCAGTTCGCGCCACGGCCGACGGTGAAATGGCCGGTAGGCGAGAGGATCGACGGACACTGTGCGAACAATGCCTCGACGAACCACGCCACGCTTCCGCTCGGTGTGAAGAGACTTTGTGTGGTGACCGCCGTCCGCGCGAGGATCGTCGGCGCGGAGCCGTCGATCGATATCCAGACCCGATAGGCCGTCGCCCCCGCGATGGGAGTCCAGGTGAGATTCACCGGCGATGTGAGGGTGGCATTTTCGGACGGCGAAGTCAGCGTGATCGAGCCGCTGCAGGTGTTGGCGGATGGAACGGTGAGGCGGAATTGGCTCGAGGGCTGATCGGGGCAGCTTGCGAACGACGCGACGACGTACCAGGTAAAGGTGCCTTCACCGAGGAGTCGCGTCAAGGTTGTGTCGGAAGTCGCGCCCACCAGATCGGCGGTCGCGGCCGTAGCTCCGATGAACAGTTTGTAGCCAGTCGCACCCGGCACCGTGCTCCATCGGAACGCGATCGGAGCAGTCACGGTGGCACCATTCGCAGGCGCAACGAGCGTCGGCGGCGTGTTGTTGCACGACGCACCCATCGTTACCACGAAGGTGCCGAAGCGTGAGAAGGTCGAGGGACAATTTCCGAACTGCGCTTCGACGAACCACGTCACGTTCGAAGCGGGGAATGGCGCACTCAACTGCGTCGCGGTCGTCGTTCCGACGACCACCGCCGCAGCAGCGTTCACCTGGGCAAACACGCGATAGCCGGTCGCGTTCGGAACTGCGGTCCACGACAACGTCACGGGTGATGTGAGATTCGAGGTCGCGTTTGGGGGCGTGAGCAGAGTCGGCGACGAGGGGTTCTGGGGACAGTTCATCGTTCCGCCGACAGCGGTAAAACGAAAATGTACTGACGTCGTGAAGGTCGAACAGCCATCGGCGAGCGCGTCTACCCACCACTCGATGGCTCCGGCGGGCACGCTGATGGTGGCCCCGCTATCGCGCGTTAGAGCGATGATGTTCGCTGTTCCGCCGGCGAACGATGCCCATATGCGATACGAAGTCGCATTCGTGACGTCGTTCCAATCGAAATGGACGGGAGAAGCGACGCTGGCTGCGCCGTTTGCCGGCGCGTTGAGCTGCGGCGGCTGCGTCGGACATGTCGCGGCCGGCGTGGGGCCCTGCGCAGAAACATTTGCCATCCAGCCGGCGCATGCCAGCAGGACAGCAATCCGAACCTTCATGAGTCTCCCTCGAACCGGCGCCCGCCCCTGAGGCGCACGTTTCAATGTAAGTGCAAACGCAGGATCTGCTTAGTGATAAGCGTCACGCGTGGTACTTGTTCCCTCCCGTGTTGAACACGACGACGGTCTCCGCGGTCGTAATCGCACTTTTCTCGATTAGACGGCGAAGCGCCAAAAGTGCTGCGCCTCCCTCCGGACCGGCATCGATTCCCTCGTGCGTCCGCAGCTCGGCGGCCGCAGCTTCAATTTCCGACTCGTCGACGGCGATCGCTCCGCCTTTCGACTCGCGAAGGGCGCGAAGCATGAGTCGATCGCCGACGGCGCGCGGGACGCGCAGCCCCCAGGCAGTGGTCTGTGGCGCTTCCCATTCGGGTGCGTTCTCGAGTCCGGAATCGAACGCGCGAACGATCGGGGCGCATCCGCTGGATTGCACACTCCACATTCGCGGCCGCCTCTTGTCGATCCAGCCGAGGCGCTGCATTTCGTCGAAGGCTTTCCACATGCCGATCAGGCCCGTGCCGCCACCAGTCGGATAGAGGATGACGTCGGGAAGACCGCCCAGATCCTCGAGCAGCTCATAGCCCATGATCTTCTTTCCTTCGACACGGTAAGGCTCCTTCAGCGTGGAGAGATCGAATCCGCCTGTGGCCGCGATGTACTGCTGCACGCGCTTGCCGGCATCGGTGATGAGTCCCGCGACCAGCTCGACTTCCGCGCCGTAGCTGCGGCACTCATCGACGATCGACTTCGGCGTGTCGCGCGGCATGGCAACGAACACCGGCAGTCCGGCGCGCGCGCCGTAGGCCGAAAGAGCTGCGCCTGCGTTTCCGGCAGTCGGTGCCGCCAGCGATTTCGCTCCATTGCGCGCCGCCATGGTGACCGCCGCCGCCATCCCGCGAGACTTGAACGATCGCGTCGGATTCTTCGATTCGTCTTTGATCCAGACGTTTTCGAATTGCTTCGAGCGAAGCAGCGGGGTGATGCCTTCGCCTAACGTGATCCCAGCATCCGCCGGAAGCACCTCCGCGTAACGCCACATGGTGGGCGGCCGGGACCGGATTTTCTCGCGCAGATCGGGAGCAAGGGAGAGGTCGTACTGAACCAGAAGCGGCGCGTTGCAGTTGCGACAAAGATTGATGAGCTGATTCGGATCATATTCCGTCGCGCACGCCGAGCATCGGAGGCGAAATGAAAAGCGTCGCGACGCTTCCGCATCGCGACGCGTGGCCAGTGGTTGCTTGTCGGTGCTCACTACTGCGATTTCTTGGCGTCCTCGGCGGCCTGTTGCATCTTCTTCTGCAAATCGTTCAGCGACTTGTTCGCCTGCTCGTCCGGTCCCGCAAGCCCGGCCAGCTCGCTATCGTACTTCTTCAGAAGCTGCCGGTTGTAAGCCAGCGCCGGGTCCTCGTTGGCCTTGGAAGTGATCTCTTTTCCTTCCTTGGCCGTCTTTTCGTATTGATCGAGCATCTGTTTGTACATCTGCTTCGTCTGCTCGTCCTTGGCCTCATCGTACGCTTTTCTCATCTGCGACTGGCTGGACTCGACCGACGCCTGCATGGCGTTTGAAGTCATCTCCGCGAACGCGGTCGCGCTGACGGCCAGGACCTGTCCCTTGACCCACAGATACTCCTGCGTGTTGTAGCCGAGGTCTTTGGCGGCGCGGATGTCGGCAGTGGCGAATTCCGCGGCGTTCCGCATTCCCTTGAAGCTCTCCATCACGCCGGCGATCGAGTTCTTCGACTTGTCGGCGGTCTTGAAGTGCTCGTCGGCTTTCTGGTACGCCGCTTTCGCAATTTCCTTTTCGTGCTGCCGCACCTTCAAATACATCTGAACCTGTGCGTCGGTCAGCTTCCCATCCTTCGGCGGGTCGTATTTGTCGTTCGCGACGTCCTTCATCAGGTCGACCGGACCGCGTTTGTCGAGGTCCTTCGAGATTTGAGCTTGATCAGCGAGCTCCTTGACCTTGCAGCCAAGCACAGCGACAGAAAGCGCAAGAATCGCGGGAATGATCCGACGCATTTGTTTCCTCCAAATAATAGAAATTTTTTGAGATTGTATCAGGAGTCAGCGGCCGATTTGGCTTTTTACCTTATTGGTGAGCTCGCTAAGCGACTGAAGGATTTCACGCAGCGAGCCCTCGAGCTGTTTCACGCGATTTTCGAGAACAGCGACCTGACTGTTGCTGGCGCTGCTCACGGATGCGCGGGTGAGCGGGGGTAGCTCGGGTTCATCCATCAGCGCCACGGCCAGCGGCGCTTCGACCAACTCCTCCGCTCCGAGCACTTCGACTTCCTCGTGTACAGCCGGGATCGGCACGGTGCCCGACATGGTGGCAGGCCGCTCGCGGCCTTCGAGAAGTTGCTCGAGCGAGACTTCCTCCATCTTCTCGTAGCCGGCGTCGAGGGGATTCGCCGCCTCTGGAAATGGGATCGAGTCGCCGAACGGACTGAGTTCGGGCTCGGGAACGGGGGGTGGCGGAACCGGGACGCGTTTTGTGCCCGCGACTGTCTTCGGCCTGGCGTGCTTGGCGGGCTTCTCCGGTTTTTTTCGTTCGATCGGCTCGCTCTTTCCTTTGAGCCGGTTGAAAAGATGCTTGGCGGTGATCTTCGAGACGAGCTTGAACGTCTCCATCACGCCTTCGCCTTTGATGGCCGAGGCTTCGTGATAGGGATAGCCTTCGAGTCCGAGCTGCTCCTGCAGTTCGTCGATCGGCAGCACGCCCGGGATGTCGCGCTTGTTGTATTGAACGACGATGGGCGTGTCTTCGGGGTTGATGTTGTTCTGCTTCATGTTCTCGAGGAGGTTCACGAAGCTCTCGCGAGTCGATTCGACCATCGATGGCTGGGAATCGGCCACGAAGACCACAGAATCGGCGCCTTTGAGCACCAGCTTGCGTGTCTCGTTGTAGAAGACCTGGCCCGGCACGGTGTAGAGCTGTATCTTGAGGTTGAAGTTGCCCACCTTGCCGATGTCGACGGGCAGCAGGTCGAAGAACAGCGTTCGGTCGGTTTTCGTCGCCAGCGACAGCATCTTTCCCTTCTGTTTGGGATCGAGCTTGTCGAAAATGACCATCAGATTCGTCGTTTTTCCGCACAGACCGGGACCGTAATAAACGATCTTCGCGGTCATCTCGCGCGTGGCGTGATTGAAGAGAACCATCAGTTTAAAGAGTATCGCATAGAATCCGCGGGCCGTGGATGAAGGCCCGGTTGAGATCCCGATCACTGACACGCTCGACCTTCATCCGTTCCGTCCCGACGAAGTGCGCGACGTGGCGCTGGAGTACCTCACCGAAGCGCGCACTCGCGGTTTCAAGCAGGTGCGGTTGATTCACGGCCGCGGCATCGGCATGCAACGTGCGAATGTGCAGGCCCTGCTGCGGAAGCTCGAGTGGGTGGAAGACTTTTGGGATGATGCTTTGTTGGGAGCGACGGTCGTAGTGCTGAGTCCTGAGTCCTGAGTCCTGAGTCATGTCGACACTTTTCGAGGAGCTGCAACGCGTCAAGACGTTCGAGTACACCGAAGAAGACGTCGTGCAGTTCGAGGCGCTGCACGAGGAGATCCGTTCGCTCAAGAAAGAGCGCAACGCCGTCATCGTCGCGCACAACTACTACCGGCCGGAGATTCTGAAGATCGCCGATTTCGTGGGCGACTCGCTCGAGCTGGCGCTGATGGCGTCGAATGTCAAGGATGCCGACGTCATCGAATTCTGCGGCGTGCATTTCATGGCCGAGACGGCCAAGATCGTGAATCCGTCACGCACGGTCCTGCTGCCCAATCTACTGGCCGGCTGCCAGCTCGCCGACTCGGCGCCGGCCGAGGACCTGCGGGCGCGCATCGCGGAACTGAAGAAGCAATATCCCGATCTCGCCGTGGTCAGCTACGTCAACACAACAGCTGCCGTCAAGGCGCTCTCCGACATCATCTGCACATCGGCGAACGCGCCCAAGGCCGTCCGATCGCTGCCTAACAAGAACATCTTGTTCGTGCCCGATCGGAATCTCGCGAACTTCGTCGCGAAGCAAGTCCCTGAGAAGAACATCATGGCCTGGGACGGCTTCTGCTACGTGCATCAGCAGATCACGCCGCAGGAGATCCAGCGGATTCGAGAAGCAGATCCTGATCTCGAAATTCTGGTCCATCCCGAATGTCGACCCGATGTTGCCAAGCTCGCGAACGCGGTCTTGTCAACCTCCGGAATGGTCAGGTACGCCAAAGAAAAGCCTGCCAAGCGGTTTCTAGTGGTTACTGAATGCGGACTCTCCGACCGGCTGGCGATGGAAGTTCCCGACAAACAATTCCTGAAGGGTTGCAAACTCTGCACGTTCATGAAGGTCACCACGCTCGACGACGTGCGCGATTCGCTGAAGTACATGCGCTACGAAATCGAAGTGCCCGAAGAGATTCGAGTTCCGGCGGAGCGCGCGCTGCGGCGAATGTTCGAAGCGACCGGGTAGTAGTTCACCACAGAGGCACAGAGAACATAGAGATCAAAGAATCAACCGACGGATTCCGCTTGCGAGCAGAGCGACGTTGAAGTTGATTAACAAGCCGAGTTTCCACTGTCCAAGTTTCATGTAGGTTAGAACCTGGGCCTCGTGAATTGGCTCGATCGCTGCCACGGACTTGATTTCAAGAACGACATCATCCACGACAAAATCGATCCGGTACGAGCAATCGACCTTCACTCCTTTGAGTTTTTTCAGATGAGCAGAAGAGAACTCCGAGCCGTGGAGCGTTCGCGAAACGCACGTCATACGCGAGTTTCATGCGCGTGAACAATTGGCGCTGCTCCGTCGGCGTATTCCCAAGCATCGATCTAACTCTGTGCTCTCTGTGTCTCTGTGGTGAAGACTCTTTGGGCTAGTGGCAGATCAGTTGGTAAACGCCGATGACATCGTCGCGCACGTCATCCAGATCCGCCTTCATCTTCGCGACGATTTTCTGAAACTCCGGGTCGGTCTCGATCGGCTGCATCCACGGATGCTTCACCCACGCATACCAACTGTGATTGCTCAGCCCGGCGGAACGATTCACCCACCCGACCGATTTCTGATGCTCTCCGATCTTGGCGTAGCAGAGCGCCTGGCGCATGGCGGCCCAGTGATTGCGGGCGGCGTCCGATTCGAATGATTTCAGCGCCGCTTCGCAGGCCGCCCGATCGCCGTTTTCCGCCGCGATCATGGCCTTGAGACTCTTTCCGAGGTAGTGGTTGGGGACCATTTGACCGACTCGGTCGGCCTCAGCGGTGGCTCCCTGCAGGTTGCCAAGGAGGATGAAAGCGTTGGCGCGAATGTCGTGTCCGGCGACTTCGGTGTCCTTGGCCGCGAGTGCCGCTTGCGCGTTTTGCAGGGACCCTTCCGGGTCGACGGCGTTGACGTACCAGTAGCCTCGGACTTTGACCTCGTTCGAGTTCGGATCAATTTTCATCATGCGATCGGCGATGCACTGCGTTTTTTGCGTGTCGCCGATCGAGACGAAGTAGGTCGCCATGCTGTTGAGCGCATGCGTGTCGTTGGCGTTGAGTCGCAGTGCGGCCAGCTCCTCGCGCACCGACTCGCGAAAACGCTCCGGGAAGCGCACAAAGGCGCGGCCCATGGCCAAGTGGGCGGTGGGGAGGTTGGGATCGAGGCGGACCGCCTGGCGGGCATACCACTCGGTCTTCTGCGCGACGTCGGGATCGGTGTCGAGCGCGCGCGCCTGTCCGAGTGACAACGCGATGGCGAGGTCGGCGTACGCGGCTGCGAAATTCGGGTCGAGCGCGATGGCGCGCTTCAGCGCCGCAACTTGTGCGCGATGCTCGGCCGGAACGAGGCTTCCGTTGAGCGAGCGCGCTTTGAGGTATTCCTCGTAGGCTTTTGGATTCGTCGATCGCGCTTCGGAACGACGATTGATTTGCTGCACCCCCAGCTTCTGATTGAGCGCGGTGACCGTCCGGGAAGAAACGTCGTCGATCAACTTCAGAAGATTCTCGCGGCGTCCATCGACCGTGTCGGCCCACACGTTGTAGCCTGTGCGCGCGTCGGTGAGCTGCAGATTCACGCGGACGAGGTCTCCGGCCGCCAGAAAGTGTCCTTCCAGAAGTCCGTCCACGTGCAACTTCTGCCCGACGGTTTTCGCGTCGATCTTCTGATTGCGAAACTCCATGATCGCCGAGGTCGGCCGCACCTGCAGCGATGGGATCT